>JACPRP010000072.1 GCA_016189905.1 Chloroflexota bacterium
ATGATGTAATGGTCAAAGTAATTGGTGGAATTGGCGTGGCCCGGCAGGCTGCGTTGGCGAACCAGGAGAAGGACAGGGCGATCCTGCTCGATCTCCTTCATCAGATCATCCACAGTCCATTTTCGATATCCGCCGCCAGAATTGTAGAGTCCAGCCACCGTAAATTTTCGCGCCTCGGCGGCATACTTGAGCGAGGGCCAATCGGTTCCCGCGTCAAAGGGTACCGCTCCCATGATCTCGTTTGTCGATTTCCGTATGCCGCTGGTTGACCACCATTCTCCGAAGTAAGATATTATCATCCCCAGGCTTGCTGGACCACAGTTGCCTGCCGCGTATGGGGTGCCATCAAACTGGCTCCTCCAGGGAATCCAGATGTAATTATTCGGTACAGGCGTGGGCGTTGCCGTCGGCGTGGGTGTTGCGGTTGGCAGGGATATTGTGGCCGTCACGGAAGCGCCCATGGAAACGATTCCGCTGGCTGGAGCCTCAGCATTTGCAAAGAGAGGAGCACCTGCGAGTGATGCCGAATCGGGTACCGAGGACGGAGTAGGTGACGCGATTAGCATCTGCCGGACCAGGAGTAACGTCAGTATCGACGGTATGAGCAGGGGGAACAGTCTCCTCGCTTTGCTATCGCTCCGGAATGACATAGCACTGTCCTCCTTGCTCAACATCTATGGAAAGTCGCGATTAACAGCGGCACATAGGGAACCCAACGATCCACCCTTCCTTGCACACCCCCACTGGACATGCCAGACGCGGAACCGATGTTCTGAGAACCAGGGACAACCTGAGCAACCGCGTCGCACACGCCAGATACATGCGGAAGGACACGCGACAGGATGATTATAGCGATGAGGTTCCACGATGGCAAGAGTCGCTTCATCAGCGTGGGGGCGATGCATCTTGACGGCTTCGCAAGTATCCACTAGCATAACCTGGAGCGGTCCGACACGGACTCCGCAAGGCGGAGATGCGGCCAACCGTCTCGCTTGTTGAGACCTGGATAGCATCGAATCCAATAATTGTTCTGATTATGCTCTAAGGAGGAAGCTGTGCCGACTTTCAGTTTTGAAGCCATCAACGCGTCGGCCTTGGTCAGCGGTGTCGTGCAAGTCGTCGTTATTCTCGCGGGCACAGTCACGCTGGTGAAGATTATGAAACGGGCCATTCCAAAGGTGATGATCGAGCACCTTCCCAGAATTCGTGAGGAAACACAAGGGCAACTTGCGCTGCGGTCTGCGACCCTCTCCACGGTGATCACCCAGATAGGCTCCGCCGTCATCTGGACGGTAGCATGCCTGATGATGCTGAGCGTATTGAGCGTCGATATCACCCCTGTACTGGCGACCGTAGGCATACCGGCCCTGGCGATTGGCTTCGCGGCTCAGAACATTATTCGGGATTACTTCAACGGGTTCTTCATCATTTTGGAGGACTGGTACCGAGTTGGCGAGGTAGCTGTCGTGGGTGGAATCGGCGGATTGGTGGAAGACATAAGCCTGAGACGCACAGTGCTTCGGGACTTAAACGGCACGATGCACGTTATTCCGAACAGCAGGATAGAGTTTGCCAGCAACATGACCAGGGATTGGGCGCGAATTAACCTCGACGTATCGGTCGCGTACAAGGAAGATCTCGAACGAGTGATCGATGTGATCAACGATGTGTGCCAGGGGCTGAGAGATGACCCGGTTTGGGGCTGTGACCTGTTGACGACTCCCAAAGTGGAACGGGTGGAGAGTCTGGGAGACCACGGCATCGACATAAAGATACTGGGCGATACCAGGCCCATACGGCAGTGGGCATTGACGGGTGAGCTTCGCAAACGGCTCAAGCACCGCTTCGACCAGGAAGGTATCGAGATTCCCTGGCCGCACACGATGGTTTACTTCGGCAACCAGCCTAGCGTTGGTGCTAGCGGTATGGCTGATGGCCTGGCTGCGGCCGGCAAGGCTCAGACTATGGCCAACTCGGTGCATCAGGCAGGTGTGCAGCGAGATCTCTCGATGTCGGACGAAGGCGGTACACGATGAAAGATGGTGGAAGTCTAAAGCTATACCTCGGATCAGTAACTGTCCTTGACGATGAAGCGGCCATGCGCACCCACCTCGCCCTCGGCCACGATTTTGATCCTTACCAGATGCTCGTCAACGGAGAACTTGTTACGCGCGAGATCGACGTACGCGGACAGGTCCACCTCCAGCTTTTCCTGGGACTCGAGGCGCTGCGCCGTGACGGCAATCTCACCCGGCGAGCCGGCGAATGAGATGATCACCTTTCGGATGCCCTGCTGTTCGATGGACAGCACAGACTTGCCCTGGCGCGTGTAGAACAGACGATCCAGCGCCTGGGACTGACCCCCAGCTACAAAAGAAAGCTGTCCCAGCGGAATGTCGGGAACGGGTCGGGGCGGTGGTGGAGGCGAGCTACCCTTTCGGGCCACCACAGACGGTGGGCGAGTGGGGGTGGCCATTGTGCTATTGCTAAGCGCTCGCACATAGCTATCGTCCATCGCTCCGTTGGAAAAGACCACGAATCCGTTTGCTCCTGCCCTCCTCGCGAGTTCAATTTGCCTGGCAAGGTCGGTGGCCGAGTTCAGATAGGCGGCAACCCCGGGGTAGACCCGGTGCCGCGTGTCAGCATTGCCTGTGTCGACGGCCACCGACGCGTAGTGGTCGAATTCGCCAGGCGGATACACGCCCGGGTTGCTCTCGTCGAAGTAGAGCATGGGCACCGCGAAATCGAGGATGCCCTCCTCCAGCCACGCCCGCCAATCCTGATGCGTGCGGCCCAGGGCGATATCCCATCGCGATGCGGCTGATACGGCGGCAGAAACCCTTATGTCCTGACGGATGTCCTTCACCGCTTTCGCAACGTCCCTGACGACCTGCGTGACCTGATCCTCCTTCCACTGGTCCCATTGCTGTTGCCATGTCGACCACGCGGCGGTTCCCTTTCGTGGTGGATCGACCCCAAACTGCTGCCGGAACTGGGAAACACAGTGCTCGCAGTAGCATAGCGCGGCTCCAGCCGCTCCCGAGCGCATCGGAAATCGGATGTAGTCAAAGTGCACGCCGTCGACCGGGTAGGAGTTCACTACCTCACGAAATACGGCGACCAGATAGGCCCGAACCTCCGGATTCGCCGGACAGAGATATGCCCCCGGCTCGTAATAATATTTGTCGGAAACGCTCTTCGCTCCCGGCCCCTGGAGCTCAACGTTCTGGTCGATCATGAACCACTCTCGGTGGCGATTGAATACGTGCCACGGCGAGGTTGGAGGTGTGGTGGAACTCCATGCCAGCAGTGTATTCATCCAGGCGTGAACCTCCAACCCCTCGGCGTGAGCCTCCCTCAACAAAATCTCCAGGGGATCGAACTCGGGAGGGGCGGTCTTGAGGGCTTCTGGACGGACCGCCAGGTCGGATCTATAGTACGCGTCCCCTCGGCTTCGCACCTGGACGATCAGCGCGTTGAAGTTGTTCTCTTTGGCGCGGCGAACGATATCTCTTATCTTTTTCTCGGAAGTTACGTCTGTCGCCACGACCCACAGGCCGCGAAACTCCGTGGTCTGCCCGTCGTCCGATGTCCGCCGATTCCCTGCACTTTGCGGCGTAAGCGCCGTCTGGGGGAATAACCCAGCTTCCTTCCCCACGTCACCGCCATTGGCCACAGTGACCTGCCCTTTTCGTGCCCACGGGACGTCTTCCTTCCACTGCTGGATCACCGCCCGCTGAAACCTGACGGCATAGTGGTTTCCATTGTCTTCCACGGGAGAGGTGGGGAGGCCGAATACATTTAAGGGGTCCTGAACCGACGAGTACTTTGCCTGGATCGCCGGATTGGCCTCCAGCAACGACCGGCGTGCAGCCAGAATCTCGGGCCAGCTCTTCCCGGCGTCGAAATCCTCGCCCAAAGGCCGTGGGGTCGACCTTATGGAGGCAAGCCAGTCATCTTTTCCCGCCATGTGCATCTGGTCGAATACATTTACAAAATATACCCTGCTTATCTCTGGCCGCCACTGGAACACGGCCTTCTGAAACACCTGCGTTGTGAAACCATCCCACTCGAAGCGCCTCGATATGGGGAAGCCAACGCCCGCCACTCCACCAAGCCGCTTGAACTCGCTCCAAAACAGAACTCCGCCCTCGTCGGTGACCGCGAAGCCCACGGACGGGTTGGAGCCGAGGTGATAGCCATTAGCCTGGGTGAAAAAATGACCGTTGGGTAGATCCCAGTCGAGCGCCGACGAATGAGCTGTCGACGAAGGCATCAAATTCAGTAAAAGAACCCCAAGAACGACGATGCGCCAAAGCCTCGTCATACTTCGCCATCCCAATCCAAAACTCGCTTCTTCTGCCAGATCATTCTCCCTGTTACCTGGGAAACGATCGATCATATGCACAGGCGCTAGACTTGCACGCCAGCCGGTGTGGGACTTTTTAGCGGCTGCTCATTTATGGAGAAAGACGCCGTCGCGGCAATGAAACAGAGAGCGGCGGCCATAAGAAACGGTGTCTGATACGTGCCCGTCAGGTCAAAGAGCAGCCCGCCGGTATACGAGCCGAGCGCCCCGCCAATTTGATGTATCGAGCTGATTGTCCCATAGATGATCCCTTGTGAGGCACGCCCAAACGTGTGGGCCGTGATCGCCGAGGTCGGGGGCACGGTCGCGAAACTCCCCAGGCCATAGACTATTGCAAAGAGGAAGAGCCTGATCGGTTCGTCGACGAAGAGAAGAAGAAAGATCGCTACTCCCCTGATGAAGTAGACCGTGCCAAGTGGCGTCTTGCGCCCGATGTGGTCCGTGAGGTACCCAGTGAGGATTGTTCCCAGGGCGCTCACTCCACCCGCGACGCCAAGGGCGGTGGCAGCGACCGTTGGCTCAATCCCTCTTTGTACAGTATACGCTACCAGGTGCGTCGCCACCGTCCCCTGTCCGGTGAAGCCACAGGTGAAGAACCCAATGGCCAGCATCCAGAACGTGTGTGAGCGAACGGCACGGTTGAGCGGCGTTTTTCGCGCCGCTTCTTGTGCCTGAGCCTTGGTGATCGCGCCGGCCTCGCTGGCCCCATAAGCGCGTAACCCTTTGTCGCTTGGATCGCTGCGAATCAGCATCCCGATCGGCACCAGCAACGCGACTATTCCTATCCCAAGCAAAACATAGGTCATCCGCCAGCCAAAAGCGAGATTAAGCTGCATAGCCACGGGGATCAAGATCACCTGGCCGGCCGAATGCCCCGCGCTCAACAGTCCCATAACCAGCCCACGGTTCTTGGAGAACCATCGCGTTGCTACTACCATCGCCATCGTCGAGGCGGGACCGCCGGCGGCTATCGATACGACGACGCTGAACGTGATATACATTTGCCATAGGCCAGTCACCAGCGACGAGACCATCAAGCCGGCCGCGCCGACGGCGAGACAGATAATCGCGACGCGCCGTACACCGTAGCGATCCAACAGATGGCCCATTATTGGCTGATTAACACCGTTCACGAGGATGCTGAGCGAGGCGACGAGTGCGACGTCTGCGCGAGTGGCCTTGAACTCCCCTTCCAGCGGAATTACGAAAACGCCGAAGGTGGAGCGAGCCCCGGCGGCCAGGAGGAGCGCCGAGAAGGTTGCGGCTACGACATACCAGGCATAATGGATGTTTCTCAACCTCTGGATTGAACGCGCAGGAAACACTTCTTCGTACCTTTCTCTGATCCTGGCCGTAGGTCTTTGGCCCAGCGTAGATCAATCATCCGGGCGCCCGGTGAATAATGAAGTCCGGGGTATCTTAAAGCACGGGTGCTTGAATGTCAACAAGACTTGCTCTCGTGCCGTATCACTAGAATCGGAGCGAAAGCAGATAGGTCTCCCCAGCTATCCGGCTCTCCACGGTGCGGCCGACTTTGAGAAGAAGGCGAAGCATCCTCGCGTTGCCGATTCGCACTTCGGCCGTAAACCCGACGAGCCCCCGCTGCCTGCCTATCTGCGCTAGATGATTGAGCATGGTTGAACCGATTTTGCGGTTCTGGTACTTATCGGCGATGATGACGGCGACCTCAGCGGTGTTCGTGGAGTGATCCACGAAGTACTCTCCAACGGCGATGATCTTCTCGGCCCCAGGCGGTCCGACGATTCCAATGATCCCCATATGCTCTTCATAGTCGATGTTTACAAGCAATTGGGCCTGCACGTGAGGAAACGCGGCCCGAGGCGCAAAAAAACGATCGATCACGGACTCTTGAGAGAGCGAATAATAGAACCGCTGAAGCTCACGCTCATCTGTTGTCTTGACGGGACGAAACAACACCGCCGTGCCATCCTTCAATATCTCCTGCTTCTCTAGCTCAGAAGGATAAGTGGTGCCGCCCGGTGGCAGCACCTGATCTAAGTATACATAATGGTGCTTCTTGGCCGCGGCGAGCAAGCCTCTGCGAAACCTCGGATGAGCGACGCTGATCAATGCCATCGCTCGCTCACGGATGCTCTTGCCGTGCAAGAACGCGATTCCGTGCTCGGTGACCACGTAGTGGACATCTCCTCTCGTCGTTACCACCCCCGCTCCTTCGCTCAGATGAGGCACAATCCGTGATTTCTTGCCGTCGTCCGTCGTGGAAGGCAACACTATTATTGGCTTCCCACCGCTCGATCGTGCCGCACCACGAATGAAATCTGCGTGGCCGCCGATGCCGCTGTAGAAAAGATAGCCCAGGGAGTCCGCGCAAACCTGGCCCGTCAGATCAACTTCCAGCGCGGCGTTAATCGCGATCATCCTGTCGTTTCGGCTGATCACGAATGGATCGTTAACATAATCGGATGGATGGAACTCGAAAAGCGGATTGTTGTCGATGTAATCATACAGCCGTCTGGACCCCATGCAGAAGGTCGCGACGATCTTGCCGGGATGCAGCGTCTTCCTTGCGTTGGTAATCGCTCCTGCCTCGATGAGGTCGATGATAGCGTCGCTAAACATCTCCGTGTGAACTCCTAGATCCTTTCTGTCCTTCAGGTATCCAAGCACGGAATTGGGGATGGAGCCGATGCCTATCTGCAGAGTCGCGCCATTCTCGACTAGCGTTGAAACGTTGCGTGCGATGCGTGCCGCGATGACGTCAGAAGACGGAACCATCCATTCGAGGATCGGCTCGTTGCTTTCTACCAGTGCATCTAGCCTATCGACGCGGACGAAAGCGTCGCCCAGCGTTCGGGGCATGTTAGGATTGACCTCTGCCACCACATACGCGGCGTTCTCGGCCGCTGCCTTTACGATATCCACGGCGACACCAAGGCTGCAAAACCCATGCTCGTCGGGAGGAGATACCTGAATGAGGGCAACGTCGATCGAGATCCGTCCATTCTTGAATAGCCGTGGAATCTCCGACAGCAGGATCGGCGTGTAGTCAGCACGGCCTTCGAAAACGGCGCTCCGAACGTTAGGACCGACGAAAAAGGCGTTGTGTCTGAAGTGATCGACGAAATGCGGATTGACGTAAGGGGCGACGCCCAGCGTCAACGTATGGATTATCTCGGTATCGGCGAGTTTCTTACCGGTTTCTTCGAGGGCTCCGACCAGAAGCTGCGGCTCAGAGCAGCCCGATCCGACGAAGACTCTTCCTCCCCGCTTGACGTGCGAAACAGCGATCTCGGCGGAGGTCAGCTTCTTGCGGTAGCGATCCTGCCACGACGTACCCAATGTTGCTAACGTTTGCCTCTTTGGTTCAACAGTAGGCTTCTTGATTTCATTATAATCATGCTTGACGCGACCGCGCAAGCATGCCCGCGACTCTTTTGTGTGCTCTATATGTCACAATGCCTGGATGCCATCAAATCCCACAAACGCTGGAGGCCGCTTGGCGAGCCGGATTCGTAGCATCCTGGACATCAGCGATTCGATACTTGACGATAGACGGTTCAGATAATAGAATCGTGCCGCTCGCATAGCTGTTTTTCAGGCGATCGATCACAGAATGATTTCGTTGGAGGTGACAAGAGATGAAGCGGACGGTCCGCGCGAAAAACGCTCCACAGGCCAAGGGGCCTTATTCTCAGGCTGTGGTTGGGGCTGGATTGATCTTCGTATCAGGTCAGCTACCCGTCGACCCTCGGACGGGCGATTTCGTGCAGGGTGACATAGCGGTTCAAACCAGGCAGACTCTGGAGAACATCGCCGGCATTCTGGCGGCCGAAGGAGTTGGTCTGGACGATGTGCTCAAGGTAACTGTGTTCTTACGCACCTTGAGCGATTTCTCTGAAATGAACAGGGTCTACGGGGAGTTCTTCCACCAGGATCCCCCTGCTCGCGCTACCGTTGCCGTAGCAGACCTGCCGCTCGGGGCGCTGTTGGAGATCGAGGCCATTGCATTGGCGAATGGGGCCGAATAGCACGACCAATGAGATGTACCTCGATTTGGCTCCGTGTAGCATCAGATAGAGTATGATAAACGTGCCATACCTCTTGTCAGGATGCTAGCTCCTGTGGAGTCGTTGTCCCTCATCGTCACCGCCGACCAAACGGCGCGTCAAATCCGCCGCTGGGCTCAATCCCAGCGGCGCTAGCTTCTTGCTCTCAAAGAAATACCCCAATCATCTTGTAGATACCAGCAGTGTAGATGCAAGCCCGGTTGTCAGAATACAGCGGGGGGTTTGCACTCTACCAACCGTAGGGGAAATCGCTAACTATTAGAAGGGAAACACTCACTACTCAGTGTAAACTGTGTCGTATTCTATATGGTAACTACCCTACGATGAAGTGGTGAAAGATCAGTCTGCTCTTTAGCCAATGCGGCTCGCTTTCGGCTGATCCACGACGCCTCTTAAGGGCTGCAAGTCGACGATGATGTGTTTTGAAACCTGCCTGCTGTCGTCTTCGCGGCAGCGGCTCAGTCCAACCGATCATAGTAAGAATAAAAGGAGGGCTAAGATGGCAATTCTGCGACTCATGATCAGGAATCGATTACCGGCATCTGTTGCTTTGCTGCTGCTGGTGATGTTGCTTCTCGCTGCCATCGGTTGGACAATGGTCAGCGGCGTCAGCATACAGACCATTTCTTCTGTCGACGGGAATATCGGCACGAACTCTATCGAGATCGACACCAGCGCAGACCTTTATGCCGGGGGGACCAGCCTGCTGAACCCGGGAGCAAGCATCGATTGGGTCAAGGACAGCACTGGCAACGTTGGGGTCGACTGCCTTGATGGGGTGGTTGCCACGTGCAATGAAGCCGGTGTCACGGCGGCGTCGGGCGGGACAGGGCACTGGTGGGGAGCGCGCGTTGTCGATGGCATTGATGGATCAGACCAGGATATCTTTCTTAGCGGCGGCAAGGAGAACGACACCAGCACGTGGAGTGTCGGAGGAGGCAGCCTCGGTTCGGCAAAATATGACCTTTCTCAGGTCTATATCGCCAACAGTCTGGATCATCTCTACTTCGGCATGGAGCGTCGAGGGAACAACGGCACCACCGCGTTCGACTTTGAGTTCAATCAGGCGGCTCCAGTGTCCAATTACATCCCAACGCGAACGTTGGGAGACGTGCTTTTCACTTTTGAAATGCAGGGGTCGGGAAACAAGGGCTCGGCCACGCCCCACTACTTCATATGGAACGGTACGAGCTTTGTGGAGCAGAGCCCACCGCCGCCAAGCCTGATCAGCTCGATCAACCTGTCACCGAAGACGGCGCCACCATGGGGCTATGTGAACGCTAAGGGTGAGTGGGCCCTTGGATCAATCGAACGCTTCGAGTACGCCGAGGCGGCAGTGCAACTCGGTGGGAGTGGTGGCGTGATGCTCCCTGGCGTGAACACTTGCGGCGGCACTGCCTTTGTACAGGTGCGCACGCGGTCCTCGGCCGAGGCTAACAGCGACCTCAAGGATACGAGTGAGATCTTCGAGTATCAGTTCGGTGGACCCACGGCCAGCGCCTCTTTAAGCACGAATTGCCTCCAGCAGTTTACCTACGACGCTTCTGGCTCTAGGGATTCGATGGATGGAACCAATCTAACATATGGTTGGGACATCACCGTCAGCCCTACCACGGCCACGCTGAGCGGCGGTGGGATGAGCGCTGATCCGAATGTGGCGGGTCTCTATCACTCCACGCAGATCAGCGGTACCGTCAACGTCATCCTGCCTGCGGGCGTTAACAGCGCTACGATAACAGCGATTAGCACGGTTACCCAGACGGGAAACACTTGCTGGGCAACTTCCGCGCCAGCAACTGTCACCGTCTACAGACAACTAAACCCGCAGGTGACGAAGTCCAGCGCAGATGCAAGCGCACTCTCGGTGACGCTAACCGCCTCCGAGCCCACGGCCACCTCATTCCAATGGCAGATATCCAAGGATGGCGGAACTACATGGACCAACATCTCCGGTGCCACCACGACGACGCTCACCTATTCCAATTTTGAGGCGGACGTTACCCCCACCACGACCTCTTTCAGCATTGGCTCCGATTCTTATACGGGCAAGCTCTATCAAGTCCTCTTCCGCGTACACGTGGAGCGGAACGTCGATGGAATCCTTTGCAAGGCGGACTCGAGCTCGGTGACCGTCAAGAAGGTCATCGCCGTCGATCCCTAACCCGTTTCTCGCGTTACGCATATAAAGAGGGCCAGCCGTCGGCTGGCCCTCTCTTAACATCTCTGCAGAAGAACGGCTAGGTTACAGAATCGTGGTAAAAGCAGAAGTGATAGCCTTTAACACTTGAATCCGAGGCACTGGTCGTATACTATATGAACAGCATGCGAGCAAGGCGGCCGAGGATGTGGCGGCCCTTGGTAATGTATGAACAATTGCGGAAATTCAAGCGGCAGCCTCGCGCGGGGCTTGATCCATCGGCCGCAGCGCTTGTTAACCCGTCATTGCAATCCTACGACAGGGATTCTGACGGTCCAACGGTATTTCCGCAATCCAGCGTACACTACCCGGCCCTTCGGGGTGTAGCGCAGGTTCAGGTGTCTGTGATAAGATCACCGTAGACCACGATACCCGCATCAGGGAAAACGGGGAGGGAGACACGACAGTGGCGACGACACGTGTGGCGATTCTGAAGACGCGACCGGAAACGGTACTGGACGATTATCAGCGGCTGGCCAGCCTGTCTGGAATGCGGCAGGCGCTGGATCCCAATGCGACGACGATCCTTAAGGACAACATATCGTGGCACTTCCCGTTTCCAGGTGCGAATACGACGCCGTGGCAGCTCGAAGGCAGCATCCTGGCGCTCCGCGCGGCTGGCTTCCAGGATCTAACCTGTGTGCAGAATCGAACGGTGGTAACCAATGCCTTCAAGGGTACCGATCTTAACGGTTATTGGCCTATCTGCAAAGCGCACGACGTCCCGGTGCTCTTCAACTTCCGGCCTTCAGACATGCAGTGGGTCGAGTTCAAGCCAAAGTCCAGGCTGCTCGTGCTGGATCGAATCTTCGACGGCCATATTCGCATCCCAGACTATTTTTTCGGCAAGAACATCGTGCATCTGCCCACCGTCAAGTGCCACATTTATACAACCACGACGGGCGCGATGAAGAATGCGTTCGGCGGCTTGCTCAGCGAGAAGCGTCACTGGACCCATTCCTGGATTCACGAGACCCTTGTCGATCTCCTCGCTATTCAGAAAGAGATTCATAGCGGTCTTTTCGCTCTGATGGATGGTACGACGGCAGGCAATGGCGCTGGACCCCGTATTATGGAGCCACAGACCAAGAATATCATCCTGGCCAGCGCCGATCAGGTGGCTATCGACGCCGTGGCGGCGAAGCTAATGGGCTTTGACCCGCTGTCGTTGCGCTATATCAGGCTGGGACACGACGCGGGCCTGGGGGTAGGTGACCCGCGCCAGATCGAGATTGTGGGCGACGTCGAGGCCGCCAATCAGAATTGGAACTTCCGCGTCGGTAAGACTTTTCTCAGCTTTCTCGGCTGGTTGTCGTGGTTCGGCCCCACCCGTCACTTGCAGAAGCTGATCTTCCATACACCCCTGGCCAACCTCACCTATCCGGTCTCGGAGGCGTATCACGATTACTATCGCTGGCCGTTCCGCGAGCGGCGTGTCTTCGAGCGCTGGAAATCCGAATCCCTCTGGGGCCACCTGTTTACCACCTACGCCCAGTATGGGCATCTGGCTGAGGCGCGGACGACGAGCCCCGCTGGCAGGGCTTGAGCGTTCGGATTGAAACGTCAATGACCGGGAGGAATCTCGTTTAGAACCAGCCAGTAAAGCCCAAGCTGCTTCACCGCGTCGATGAACTGGGTAAAATCGACCGGCTTCCGCACGTAACTGTTGGCGCCGAGGCTGTACCCCTCCATGAGGTCTCGCTCTTCATTGGACGAGGTGAGAATGACCACAGGAAGGAGCTTCGTGCGTTCTGCGGCGCGGATGCGCCGCAGCACTTCCAGGCCATCCACCCGCGGCAGTTTTAGATCGAGCAAAACGACCTGAGGCAATGTGCTTCTGTTGCCACCATCGGCCTCACCACTACCAAAAAGGTAATCAATCGCCTCGACCCCGTCGCGTGCCACAACCACTTCATTGGCGATATTATTTTTTCTGAGTGCGCGGAGGGTTAGCGCTACGTCTTTGTCATTGTCTTCTACGAGCAAGATCACTTTATCTTTCATCGGATCTCCAGACGCTACCCGAGCGTAAAATAGAATGTTGCTCCCTTGTCCACTGTGCCTTCAGCCCAGATGCGGCCGCCGTGGCGGTGTATTATGCGCTGCACGGTGGCCAGGCCGATGCCCGTGCCAGGGAATTCCTCAGTCGAATGCAAACGCTGAAACGCGCCGAACAACTTGCCGACGTACGCCATATCGAAGCCAGTCCCGTTGTCGCTGACGTAGAAAACGCGTTCGCCGTCTCGCCTCGCGACCCCGAATTCAATTCTCGTCCGCTGGCGCTTGGAGGTAAACTTCCATGCGTTCCCGAACAGGTTCTCCAGCACCAGTTGCAGCAGCCGGGGATCGCCGTTGGCCGTGATTCCCGGCGCGATCACGAGGTCTACCAGGCGCTCCGGCTGCGTGCCGTGAAGTTCTTTGACGATCTCCTCTGCCAGTTGGTTGAAGTCGACGCGCTCGCGGTGCATCTCGGCACGTGTAACGCGTGAAAGCTTGAGGAGATCGTCGATGAGCTGCGCCATGGACTGGCTGGCTTCGCGCACGTACCGCAGGTATACTTTGCCTTGCTCGTCGAGCCTGTCCTCATAATCCTCGATCAGCGCCTGGCTAAAGCCGTCGATGTGGCGGAGCGGCGCACGCAGGTCGTGCGACACAGAGTAGGCAAAAGCCTCCAGTTCCTTGTTAGCGGCCTGCAATTGTGCGGTGCGCTCGATCACGCGCCGCTCCAGCTCTTCGTTCAATATCTTGATCTCGGCTTCGGCCCGCTTCTGCTCCGTCATGTCGCGGGCCGCAGCATAGATCCTGCCGCCAGTGACCTCGGGAGCCGCCGTCCACGCCAGCCACTTATAAGTGCCATCTTTGCACCGATAGCGGTTTTCGAAGTACTCAAGTGGTGCGCCGGCAGCAAGATTCTGCACCACGGCGATCGTGGCGGCGCGGTCTTCGGGATGGATAAACTCGACAAAGGGCTTCGCTAGCAGTTCTGAGGGTGCATATCCGAGCGTCTTCTCGAACGCCGGGTTTATCCGTTTGAAATAGCCATCGACTCCTGCTATGCACAGCATATCAAGCGATAGCGAGAAAAAACGATCGCGCTCCTCCTCCACCCGCTCGCGCTCGGCGATCTCGGCACGCAACTCTTTGTTGGCCGCGGCAAGCTCGGCAGTTCGTTCCTCCACACGGCGCTCTAGCTCTTCGTGGGCCTTAAGCAGCGCCTCTTGCGTCCGTTTGCGCTCGGTGATGTCTTCTTTCACCGCGAGGAAGTGGGTAATCGCTCCCTGTGCATTCCTGATGGGCGAGATGCACACTGACTCCCAGTAGAGCTCGCCGTTCTTCTTCTGATTAAGGAATTCCCCTCGCCACTCGCCACCAGACATAATGGTTTGCCATAGCTGCCTATATTCTGCGGGCGGGGTACTACCTGACTTGAATAATCGCGGGTTCTTCCCTATGATCTCTTCGGAAGCATAACCAGTCAACTCCGTGGCTTTCGGATTGATATATTCGATGTTGCCATTCACATCAGTAATAATGATGGTGTTGGAGCTTTGTTCCACGGCGCGCGACAGCTTGCGAAGCTCCTCCTCCGCTCGTCGTTGCTTGGCGCTTTCGATGATCTCCCACGTGCCCTGCCGCTTGATTAGAGCAAACTCGTGGTTGCTGACGACGTCGGCGACTTCGGACGCTCCACAGCGGTCGAGATGATAAGTGCAAAGGGCAATCATCCGGTATCGGCCAATAACTTTGTCGATCGCTTGTTCATAATCGATGAAGCTTTGCCAATCGATCTTTTCGAGCCACGCCGTATTTCCGGTTATCCTCAATCCATCGAAGCCTCGCTCCAGGGCTTCGTTAAGCCTGTCAACCCAGCCCGTGAGAACCCTCTGAAGGTCAAAGAAGCCTCCCTTCAGGTACCACTCGTTGTGGGGCATGATTTCCATCTGTCCTCGCTCGAGGTAACGGCCGATATTGGGTACTGCACGCCGCATCGCCCGCACCGCGTCTTCCACGCCAACAGGCTGCGACGTAACCCACATACAATATTCGTTATTCTCTAACCCGGCCTCAAAATAGGGCACCAGGATATCCAGCAGGTCTGCCCCTGCCTGATAAAACTGGCAAAAGTGTGTGCCCCAGGGAACCTCACCGATAATATCGATGCCAGATTGTCTCAAGTTCTCTCCCATCAGCCTACCTGTCGACCATTTGAAAGTGATCTACCATAAGAACCGAGAGGCGCCTAAACAACGAGGAGACCACAGTTAACGGTCGTTGTCGATGGCCCCCTTTTCGCAGATTGGGGGCTGGATCGCTCAATTATAATTTTAGCATTTTCGAGCACAATGGGGCAAAGCCCACGGCGGATTTGCCTGTCATCTACATGCTGACGATTGCCCCACCTTCACGAGCAATACCTGAAGGCGTCACGATCACCATGGCTGTTCAGACATCGGTGCGATTGGCTGCCTCTTGACCTCGGCGTCCCCACAGGCTACACTCGGGGCAAGACGTAAGCGACACTGTGGCAGGCATCGACTTGATAGAGCAGCGTTTGCAGGAATACCGGGAGCGACGTTTCCGACAGCGGCCCGAGTTACGAATCAGCGGCGAGAGCGAAGCTGAGGCATTCATCGACGAACTGGGCATCTGCCTTTTTCAGCCAAACCGCGGCATCTTGTTGCCTAGCCTGTGGCAGGCCGTTGTCGGGGCATCTGGACCCGCGCCGCGGTGGGGCGAGCACGACCGCCTCTACATGCGCGCCTGGACATGGAAGGACAACATCTTCTCGCGCGGCCAGGTTTTCTATGGCAAAGCCTTCGGCAGCTACCGCACCTTCATCGCCAGACGGCTTCTTCCCCACTTCTACGCAGTTAGCGATATGAACTATGGTGGCGACGATGGCGATTATCTGGAGCTGTACCAGGATGGTAAGCTATCCCTCGACGCCCGCAATATCTACGCCGCCATTCTCGATCACGGTCCATCATCCACGACTGCGCTGCGTGAGAGATGTGGTCTCCCGGGCGGAGGCCAGACCGCGCGCCGCTTCGATCGTGCCCTCACAGAGCTCCAGCGTGGGCTTATGGTCTGCGTCGTCGGGGTGTCCGACGATAACGCGTGGAAGTACTCCTTCCGCTACAACGCCGTGACCCGGCAGTTTCCAGCGGAGATCGCGAGAGCTCGCGAGTTATCCAGCCGAGAGGCCATGTCCGTCCTGGTGAGCCACTACGTCGGACTGGTCGGATCGGTCGCTGCATTAGATGTCGCCAGGTTGTTTGGATGGAGCTACGATCGGTTGATTCGTGTGGCAAGGACCCTCGCCGAGCGTGGAAAGATCGGCCTCGACGAGGGCTGTTCGCAGCTTCGGCTGCTGGCGCCGCAGGCGACAGGAACTATGCCCGAGGCCCAGGCGGAATCCTTGTCTGCCACGAGAAAGGCGGCGAGATAGTGCCAAATCTGCTCAAGACGACCGCACCCAGACCAAAGAAAAATACGAAGAGCATGAAGATGCCGCCGAAGATGGGGAGAAGGCTGGCCATCCAGATCACCAGCGTGCCGACAGCCGTGGCCAAGATCGTCGTGAAGCTTCTCGTATGAATGGCGAGAAACAGCCGCTCGCCGACGAGCAGGGCTATGCCCACCGTGCCGAACAACGTTGCGGCGATCACGATCATCCAGAATATAGGCAATCCGATGCATGTGAACAGCAGAATAGGCGTGAGCATCACCGAAACGATCGCGCTGAGGACGCCTACACCCAGAACCTGGAGCGGTGCCGATTCGATGGTTCGACGGACCACGTTAAGCTGTTCCGGGAAGATGACAGCCGCCAGCACCGAGAGCGCCAGAAAGGCGATGGCTGCGAGCAAGCTCGAGAAAATGGCGAAGAGAAGACCAAACCCATCGCCTGGCTGCCGGTTTGCCTGCCATGCGAACGACCACGGCGGCAGTTGCGGAATCAGGAACTCCCCTGGACCGGTTTCGACGATGTCCCCGTTCACCACGGCCCCCTCTTCACGCTGAAAGCTTCCGCCGACCACCACCACACCACGTCGCACCGTGGCTGTGGACGCCAGGTGCACGTTGCCGCCGACGCTGACTACCTGGCCGATTACTTCCCCAGACACGTCGACATTGCCACCTGTGGCCACGGCGTCGCCGTAGACCTGTCCGTCCACGACTATGTTTCCGCCTACTGCCACGAGATCGCCGTCGACGACCTGCCCGGCCGGGATAACGATGCTTCTGCCGAACTGGACCCTCCCCCCGTCTTCGGCAAACGCGGGTCCCACTAGGAGGATGGACACAACCAGTGAGATCAGTCCGGCTCCCCAGATCTTATTCATTTGATCTACCCTCACTTCTCAGCGCTCTTGACTAACGTTAACCCCTCGATAGTTCCAGATTATGTGCGCCCACAGCGCAGTCAGCATCAGACTGACGCAAACCATCAACGGAAACACGATCTGCTGGGAAACGGCGATGCCCTTAGCGTGCCACACGACCTCCCAGCCGATGCCTCCAAGTAGCGTCACCACCGAGATAAGCTTCCAAACGATGCCGATCAGATCGCTCAGGAACTCGACGACCGTGCCTGACTGGGCGAATCCGTAGGCCGACACAACCACGAAGAGATTGCCCATCCCCAGCACACACAGCACCAGAAGGCCGGCGGCTACCAAGGAGACGGTAGAATGGCCTCGGGCGGCAGATAGAATCTCGGCGGTCGCGACACGCCGCATCACGGCCTCAACGAGCCCGTCGGTCGGTTTCACCAAAGGGGCTGAACCAAAAAGGGCCGAAATGTGGTGAATGCGCTCCCGATGGTGAAGACATTGGACGCATTCATCAATATGCTCCTGAAGCTTTCGCGTGTCCTCGGGGGGAACTTCTTCGTCCAGGCTAAGCGACATCATTTCTCTAGCTCTTGAACAGCGCATTGCCTTCAGTCTCCTTCAGTCCGTTGAATCCTTCGTCGGGCCTGCTTTCCGCCGTATCACCCTGTTGCCTCACGCTCTGCGCTAGCATCTCTCTGGCTCGGTGAAGCCGAACCTTGACCGCCCCTTCGCTGAGTCCGACGATCTTTCCAATCTCCTTGCAGGACATATCGTACCAGTAACGCAGAACGACAATCGGTCGGTAATGGGGTGAGAGGAGATCGAGCGCCTGGCGTATTGCTCGATCCCTTTCACGGGCCACTGCGTATCTTTCCGGGTCGGCTTCACCATCGCATAGCTGACGAGATTCATCAAGCTCTACTGTCACAGCGCGCCTCGATCGACGAAGAACGTCGATGCAGTAATGGGCCGTTATCGAGAGCAACCAGGTGATGAAGCTCTGTGCCGGGTCATATGTCGAAAGGTGGGTATAGGCCCGCACGAAGCTCTCCTGCGCCGCATCCTCGGCCTCGACCGCGTTCAGAAGTAGTCGATAGGCCAGGTTGAACACCGCGCCCTGATGCTTCTCGACGATGTTGGTAAAGGCCTCTTTGTCGCCCTGTAACGTGGCCTGAATCCATTGCCTTTCGTTCAACACACACCCCTACCAGATTATACGCACCATGTCTATCCGGGGTTACAGACCTGTCGGTCGGGTAGGACGAGACAGCTTTCAACTGTGGACCATAGCGTTTTGCGAAAAGATTGAGCTGTTGTCCAGGCCGTGTAGGGGCGACTGGCTGTCGCCCTCAGCAGATAACCGAGCGGTCAATATTATCGCAAACCGCTGTAAATATACAGCGTTTGCGATAACGTTTGCTCATTCGTGGCAGCAAGGACCACTGCCAGTTATACAAACGTGGTTATTCGCCCCTGCGTTGTTGGCTGGCACCTCAATACTTTCGCAATGTGCGTTAGCTGGGAGAGATTGAGCCGCGTAGAACGCCAGGGGCGCCAGGGACAATCGCTTACGTTGGCCTCAACTGGCGCTGGAAGAGACGGACGGTCATGATCAGTCCTACCAGGGCTATCAAGCCGAGAGCAATATAAAGGACGACGTTCCCTGGTTCCCCCCTGTTCATAACACTGTGCAGAATCTCTATTCCGTAGGTCGCCGGCAAAAGGTAGGATACGGCGAGCACGGGGAACGTGATCTGCTCGAGCGGCACGACAAGACCACCCAGGAATATCGAGGCGAGGAGGATGATCATTGCCATCTGCGCAGCCGTCTGCTCGTTTGTCGCCAGGAGCGAGATCACGAAGCCGATTCCCAGAGATGCGAGGACGAGCAACAGAACGCTGATCCAGAAGAATGGGATCGAGCCCAGCACCACCACGCCGAGCGCCCAGGTTAACGCGCTGATCAGAATCGCGCTCACGGCTATGGCGAGCACGCCATAGCTGAAGTAGTGACCCGCGACGATCTCGCCGAGACGCACGGGCGTCGTCTGCCAGAGATGGAAAGTGCCCAGCAGCCTGGCTCTTACCATGGATAGGGCTGCCAGCGTCACCGCCAGATGCTGAATGACCAGTGCTATTGCCGCCGGCGTGAAGTAGTTGACTACCGTGGGCTCCTGGGAAGTGATGTTCTCAGTGTCCGCCTCGAATGGGGCGACCAGAACATCAGTCGGTATTCTCTCCACTGTCCGGATGATATCGAGCGCCGACGTGATGTCCTGGGGCGATATTCCGGCGATTTCCAGGATCCGCTCGACCTGGCTGAGCTGTTCTTCTGCCCTCCTGAGATTCTCCTTGCCCAGATCGATGGCGCTGCGTTGCGCGGCGTTGTTGACACGGGTTATTTGCGCCGTGATGTCTATCCTGATGAACGCAAGCCTGACCGGGTTGATCTCATTTACGAACACCTTAATGATTGACCGCTGGCCGTTCTGAACCGTCTCGAGCGGCCTGTCTGGCAAGATCAGCACCAGGCTGACCCGCCTGGCTTGGAGCTGAGCCATCGCGCGGCTCAAGTCATCCGTCACTTCTGTGACGTCGAGGTATCCAGAGAGTTCTTGCGGTGAGATTTGAAACGAAGTTTGCTCTTGTTGCCCCTGCGTCACCACAATTGTCTTTGGGGGAGGGGTGGCCATAATGCTGCCGACGCCGAAAAGAAACAGAACGACGAATGGACCACCGATCATCCATATCACCGTCGAAGGCTCGCGCACGACACGTGCCGTCCAGTTGCTGGTGAATGCCAGGGTGCGTATGATTGACTTAATCACTTCGGACCAACTTCTCGAACACGTCTTCGAAAGGGGGCTGATAGCGCTCGGCGATAGAGATGGTGATGCCGAGCTGGCGCAGCCCTTCGATTGCCTGGGGAAGTGTCTCCTCGGCATTCTCTACGACCAGCCTGACGTCATTTCCACCAAAGATGTTCATCTGTTTTACCCCGGGCAGCCGATGCAGGACATCGTAGACCTCCGCGTCGACTCTTTCGGGTACCAGGCGAACGATATCCCCGCCGAAGGCTCGCCGTCGCAGGTCTCCTGGCGTACCCCTGGCAATGAGAATACCCTGAGATAGTAGTGTCAGCGCATTGCAGCGCTCCGCGTCATTCATGCTGTGGGTTGTCATAAGAATCGTCTTACCATCGTTTTTCATCTCGTTCAAGATGTTCCATACTTCCTCGCGGAGCAAGGGGTCGAGCCCGGCCATCGGCTCATCGATGAATGCGAGCTCTGGATCGTGGATCAGGACCGCTGCCAGTTGGAGACGTCGCATCATCCCTCCAGACAGGTCCCGTGTGAGCTTGTTCCGAGAGTCCCACAACCCGAGACGGGAAAGCAATCGGTGGATTACCTTTCTCTTGCCGAGCCAGCCCATCCCATAAAGGCCTGCTATGTGACTGAGATTTTCCCACGGGGTGAGGGTCGGAGATAAGAAGAAACCTTGAGGCATATAGCCGATCCGCTCGCGGATCTGTGTAGAAAAACGCGTCGGTGGAGTACCGAGCACGCTTACTTGCCCACGGGTCGGCGTATGGACGCCCACCATCATCAGGACCAGCGTAGTCTTCCCGCTTCCGCTCGGCCCGATGAGGCCGAAAATCTCGCCGGGCGTCACATCGAAGCTGATGTCTTTCACCACCGCCCGATGGTCGAACAGCTTGGTTACACGAACCAATTCGATTATCTTGTTCTTGCTCTCAGGTCCCATTTGCTTCGATGGGACCTGAGAGCAAGAAGGGTGCCAGGGAGCTTTTGTGAGATGGCCCTAGTTAAAGGCTTCTCCGCCGTCCACGTTGATAGTCTGGCCAGTAATGAAGTCGCTGTCATCGGAGGCCAGAAAAACGATGGTGCCGACCAGGTCTTCCGGCCGCTGGCGCCGCTTGAAGCAGCGGCCCTGAGCGTATCTGTCCAGAAACTCTGGCTTGATGGCCCGCGCAACGCCCTCGCTCTCGGTCAGCCCGGGCGCAACCGCGTTGACGTTGATCCCAAAGGCACCTACCTCGCGCGCGAGCTGGCGCGTGAGCCCGATGATCGCCGACTTGGATGTCACGTAGTGCAAAAAATCCTTTGTCCCCGTGAAAAACGTGCTGGACGAGATGTTGATTATCTTCCCTTTCCCCTGGCCCTTCATGTAGGGGAAAACGGCTTTGCAGCAGAGGAAAACCCCTCTGACGTTCACCGCCATCACCCTGTCCCACTCGTCCACCGTCGTCTCCCAGAAATGCTTGCTAGGAACCAGGGCGACGAAGAGAGCCGCGTTGTTCACCAGAACGTCTATCTTGCCATAACGTTCCGCCGTTCTCCGAGCCATTTCCTCGACGCTAGGCTCGTTTGCGACGTCCACATCGATCGCAAGCGCGGTCCCGCCGTTGGCCTCGATTTCGTTGGCCGTCGCCTCGGCCGCTTGAAACGCGATATCGGCGACGGCGACTTTGGCCCCTTCGGCGGCGAAGCGCAGCGCGTAGGCTTTGCCTATCCCCTGTCCAGCGCCTGTCACGATGGCGACCCTGTTCTCAAGTCTCATTCCACGAGTCCTCCTGACTGCCTTACTGTCGCTACAGTATACCACGTTTATCGCTGCTCCCAGCGGAAGAAGCGAAGGCCGAGGCCGATGAAGATGCCGAACACTTCACCCGCCTCAACCGTGAAGCTCAGCCCATCCAGCGCACGGGTTGCGCCGTATGACTTCCTCAGGTCACGGACATCGATGACCACTGCGGTTGACATAAAGTTTCCTCCCTTTCTGAAGGCTCACGTGAATCCGCTCCGGTGTTGTCTCCTGTGATAAGGCGTAGCTTGGCAGGAGGGGAGGCAACTTACCAGGAGTCACCCGTTTTGGCCTTCTCAACGTGACCGTTACAGAAGTGACACTGGATATGCTGGCGATGTCTAGATTATAGCACGCTTTCTGAAAATCGAGGGGATTTACGCTTGACATTGGCCTGGTCAGGATGGAAAATGGGCTTGGAGGCATAGAAAGAAGCGTATGGGACATGATCGTAGAACGACCTTCTGTCACATTATCCTCACCTTCATATTGACGCTGGCGCTGGTGTTGCTGACTGGATGCACCGCCGCGACAAAATCGCCGACGGCAGGCGAGGTCGTCTCGATTGCCACGTCGCCGCCCTCAGAAGTCACGTTAGATTCGGGACAAGCGCAGGGGTCCGCGCTTTCTCCGGACCCTTCGCCGGCGCCGACGCAGCATTCATCGCCGGACGCCGCGCCGGCGGCTGCGTCGGCGGCGGCTTCGACCCCTCAGACGCCTGCTACAGCCCAGTCGCCTCGATCCGACGGGGTGGCAGCGACGGGTGAAGCGGATGCTGGCAATCCTGACGAGATGCTCGGTGAAATCGCTCCGTTGCCAACCTGGACGGCAGGCCCAACGGAAGGGAACGCTTCAGAGACGACAGGCGCTTTGTCGGCTGGCCCGCGCAAGAAAGTAGTTGCGCTCGATCCAGGGCATGGCGGACCTGAGGTCGGGTCGGCCGCACCCGGCCTGGCGGAGAAGAACGTCAACCTGGCGATCGCGCTCAGGCTGGCTGATGTGCTGCGCGCCGAAGACTACGAGGTTGTGCTCACCAGGGGCTCTGACAGGTCCGTCAGCCCCGATTATCAGGGCGGTGGCTATCCAGGGGTAGGGCGCGATCTTCAAGCCAGGATCGACATCGCCAACGCCGCCTCCGCCGATCTGTTCATCTCCATCCACAACAACGGCAGCAACGACTCGAGCCTGTCGGGCACGGAGGTCTGGTACGACTCGCTGCGCGACTTTGCCGATCAGAACTGGGAGTTGGCGAATTTGGTGCTTGAGGGACTACTCGAGCAGATCCGGGCACTCGGCTATCCGGTGGTCAATCGAGGCCTCAAGGACGACGCTAACTTCCGAATCTTCCGTGGCCGGGCCTACAACATCTATGTTCTCGGGCCGGGCAACGGCAGTCGGCCACACGTTCCAACGCAGATGCCGGGCGTGCTCGGCGAGTCCCTATTCCTCAGCAATTCGAGGGATGCCGCTATGCTGCGGCAGGATAGCACGCTCGATGCCATTGCCGCTGGCTACCGCGATGCCATCGTCGCTTACTTCGAGCGGCATCCGGAGTAGCGGGATGTGAATGGAGTGAACCGTTGAACGAAACGCCTTTCAGGATTCTCGGCATCCCCGGTAGCCTGCGGCGTCACTCATACAATCGTGGGTTACTCAAGGCGGCCCAACAGGTGGCGCCTGCTGGGGTGGATATCGAGGTATCCGACCTCGCAGACATACCACTCTACAACTCGGACGTGGAGGCCATCGGGGAGCCGTTGCCGGTGCGCGAGTTTAAGGATCGCGTCCGCGCGGCCGATGCGCTGCTGATCGCAACGCCCGAGTACAACTACTCGATTCCAGGCGTGCTTAAGAACGCCATCGACTGGGCGTCACGGCCTCCTTCTGCTGCCCCCATCGCGCGCAAGCCGATCGCCATCATGGGGGCGTCCTCGGGGCATTACGGGACAGTTCGCGCGCAACTCGCGCTGCGGCAGTGTCTGGCATCGTTCGGCGCCCTGGTGCTGGTTAAGCCCGAGCTTCACGTGTTCAACGCGGGCGAGCGCTTCGATGCCGAGGGCAACCTCACGGACTCAGTGACGCTGGGGAAGGTTCAGAAGCTGGTCGAGGCTCTGGTTGCCTGGACCCAGCGTCTCCGAGGTTAGCCTCGCACCAGAGAATTCGAGCATTTTGCGCCAGAGAGTGGCTCCCCGCCCCAGGCGACCATGTGGGGATTGCCCCGATGCCGCCCGGTCGGTGACTTAACCTATCACAAACTGCTATTAGCTGCCAAGTATAACCGTCATACAACCATCAGCGCCCGCGAAGGGTGTGCCGTGGCGCTTACACGACTCCCACTTTATCTTGCTCGGACGCCGACGACAGTTCCCTGCCAACTGCCCTGGCGATCGGCCTCAATTCAGCCATCAACTGGTCGAAGTTCTCGAAAGTGAGGGACTGGATACCGTCCGACAGAGCTTCCTCAGGGTTGGGATGGACCTCGACGATCAAGCCGTCGGCGCCGGCCGCGACCGCGGCCCGAGCGAGTGTGGGGACGTACCGGAAATGGCCGGCGGCGTGGCTCGGATCGACTATCACCGGAAGGTGACTGTACCTCTTCACCACCGCTATGCTGCTGACATCCAGCGTAAAACGGGTGCTCGTCTCGAAGGTTCGGATGCCTCTCTCACAGAGGATCACGCGGTCGTTGCCCTCAGCCAGGATGTAATCTGCCGCCGTGAGCCACTCGTTGATCGTCGAAGACAGCCCACGCTTTAGAATTACCGTATGTCCTGATCTCCCAACCTCTCGCAGCAACGTATAGTTCTGCATGTTGCGGGCTCCGACCTGCAGCACGTCCGCATAGCGAACGATCTGCTCGACGTGATGCGGGTCGACGACCTCGGTAACCACGGGAAGGCCTGTTTCCGCGCGCGCCCGGGCAAGTATATCCAGGCCGTCTTCGGCCAGGCCCTGGAAGGCGAACGGAGATGTCCGGGGTTTGTAGGCGCCGCCGCGCAAGGCATTGGCGCCAGCGGCTTTCACCGCCTCGGCCGCTCGAAGCATCTGGGTCTCGCTCTCCACCGCGCAGGGGCCAGCGATCATGACGAGGCGCTCTCCGCCAACATCGAGCCCACCCAGGGGCACCAGACTTAATTCTTTGTGAAACTCGCGTGAGGCAAGCTTGTATGGCTTCATAATCCGCGTGACGGTATCTACTCCCGCGAGAACGGCGAAAACATCTGTGGATACTTCGCCTGTCCGACTGCCAAGAATTGCGACCACCGTCTTGTCGGTTCCGACGTTGAGCAAAGTATCGAAACCCATCGCAGTGGCTCGCTCGACGACGTGATCGATTTGTTGGGTCGTCGCGCCGCTCGTCATTTGCACTATCATCGTGGCACCTCCTTACCCCTGCTTGAAGAACTTGATATACCCTTATCGTTTGTCTGGGAAGACATCTAATGGTTTGCGAGTTAATATGATAACCGACATTCTTTACTTGTGCAAGCATTCCGGCTGTTTCCTTGTTTGTCCCTGTTGCCTGACAGTATCGAACGGCATATAATCAGGGTGACTGGAGCGCCACCTGACGGGCATGCCTCCTCCCCCGCAGGAATCTTCTTGGCCGAGCTCGACTAGAACATGGCCTTAAAGACATCTTGTTAACGCTCTGGCGACGATCTGAGAGACGGCTCAGATATGGCAAGAACGCGCGCGGAGCTGTTGAAAATGTTCAAGCTAAATGAAGACTGGCGTCGCAACCTGGCTGCGCTGTGGATCGTCCAGGTTCTGATTTTCGTGGGCTTCAGTTTCGTTTTTCCCTTCGTTCCCCTTTACGTTCAGGATCTGGGGGTTGAGGGCACGACCGCGGCCGCCCAGTGGGCGGGGGTGATCCTCGCTTCGTCCGCCTTGTCGACGGCGATAGCTCAGCCACTATGGGGTGCGCTGGCCGATCGTCGGGGCCGCAAGCCAATGGTCATCCGCTCTCTTGTGGGGAACGGGATAACGATTGGGCTAATGGGCTTCGCCGGCGCTCCCGTGCATCTACTCATTCTGCGATTTCTACAGGGCACCGCGGCCGGCACTGTTCCGGCTTCAACCGCTATGGTCGCTACCATTACCCCTAAACACCGTTTGGGGTTCGCCCTCGGCATGATGCAGGTAGCATCCTTTGTGGGCACGTCGATCGGTCCGCTATTGGGCGGGTTAATCGCCGATGCATTCGGTTACCGTGTTGCGTCCTTCGCGGCGGGCTTCCTGATGCTGGCTGGTGTACCAATCGTATCATTGTTCGTTCGCGAAGATATGAGCCAACCCCAATATAGCGCATCGCGTGGGAGCGTATGGACCGAAGGCAGATATCTCCTCGGGATGACCATCTTCCCCGTGATGATCGGCGTGATCTTCCTGATAAATTTTGGATGGATAATCGTGAGTCCCGTGCTCAGCCTCTTTGTCGCGGAGTTGAATGGGCCTGACAACGCGGCGACCGTGTCTGGCCTGATCGTGGCCGCTGCTGGCATGATGAGTGCGATTTCTGCCGTCGCCATCGGCCGGTTCAGCGACCGTGTGGGCCACGGCAGAATCCTGATAGTATGTCTGGCCGGATCCGCCTTAACCTACTATCCGCAAACTTTCGTTCAGGATATCTGGCAACTGCTACTTCTACGCATGCTGCTGGGGATATTCCTGGGCGGATTGATGCCTTCCGCTAACGCGCTGGTGGCGGAAACTGTGCCGCGAGCACGGCACGGCGCCGCCTTTGGGCTGACCGCCGCGGCATATGCTCTTGCCAATGGCATAGGTCCACTATCTGCTGCAGGCATCGCCACTCAGTGGGGCATCCGAGCGGTATTCCTGGCGACGGGTGTTCTCTACACGGTCGCCACGGGCTGTGTTACTCTTGGACTTCGCAGGCAAGTAACTCCTCGGCCTCAGGTAGACCCTAACTCATAGGCTGCCAGGGGCTCTCGCGGTTCTTATTGGCACGAGACTTGCAGACGGTAGCCTGTGCGGGCGAGGCACACATATTTGTGTAAGCCGCCAGAGAGACGCGATCAAGCGTCGTAGTATCATCACTTGCTAGAATGCGCGCTTGATTCGCGGAACTCTATTTACCTTAAGGAAAAGCAGAAGGAGTTATTGCATGGCACAGCAGATTCCCGTTCGTTACAACAGGTACAAGATAATCGGTCTTGGAGTCGGCCTCACTGTCGTCGTTCTATCGGCGTGCGCGAGTGGCGCAACGCCGACGCCGACCGCAGCAGTGGCTACCCCGACGAGGGCGGCGGCCCCGGCGGCCTCCCCCACAGGGGCTGCCGCTCCAGCAGCGTCGCCAACGGCAGGAGCCGCCGCTCAGGTCACATCTCCAACGGCAGCGGCCAAGACGCAAGCGGCCGGGAATCCGCAACAGGGGCAGCAGGCGATAGGAAGGTATGGATGTGGCTCGTGCCACACAATTCCCGGCGTGCCAAACGCCAATGGAACCACAGCGCCATCTCTCGCAGGTGTTGGCAGCCGCCAGCAGATCGCCGGGGTGCTGCCGAACACGCCTGATAATATGGCGCGGTGGATCCAAGACCCGCAGGCAGTGAAGTCCGGCACGCGCATGCCAAGCATGGGCGTGACCGAGAGCGATGCCCGCGACATAGCCGCCTATCTGGAAACGCTTAAGTAGGTTTCATCTTCTTATCCTTGTGGAGCCTTGATCGATCAAGGCTCCACAAGAGATTGCCACACTGAATTATCTTAGCGGAACATCGGATGCGAAAATCCCATTCTTCCCATCATGTTCTTCTTCGCGATCATTATCGCGTCCATGCTATCCCCCTGAGTTAGGATGACAACCTGGTCGCCAGAAGCAATCGCTTGCAGTGAGCCCCGTGCCGGAAACGCGTGAATGACCGTGTTCGTAGTTATGTTGTACCTTTCTGTAGTCGTCCGGCCATTAGGAGTTATCACCACGTTGTCGTTGGCGATGGATGACACGGTGCCTGGAATGACGTTGATCGTCATCGCGTTGTTATCCTTGTCGATCAAATTGATCTGGGCACCCGTGAAATGGCTGAATAGCTGGTCGGGTGGAATTCCTTCCAGGCCCGGCAGCGTCATCCCTGTGTCAGGCTGCATCTGATCCTGTGGAGCCGGCACTGGCTGGCCTTGAACGACGGCAAAGGCCCCCAGCACCAACAGGACCGCTGCCAGCAGCCCGACTATGGGAAATATAGCAAGTTTCATAGCTATCACCTCCTCTTTTCCAACAATCTTCGTGAGTCGGTCTCGAATACCCTGCAAACACCGTGCCCGACGTAAGCGTTTGATTCGGAAAGGTGGCGCTGGTACAATTATCTTGTGTTGATCGATAGTAGTGCGTTGCTAAGAAAAGTCATAGCCTTGTTTGGCGTCACCACGGCCATTGGCGCAACGGCCTTCCTCGACGAGGACCCCGGCGTCCGTCACGCCCGGCTCCAGTTGATCTGGGGGCTAATCGGCGAGGTCTGGGGGTGGCTTGTGCTGGCGGCTATAGTCTTCGGTGGATTTTCGCCTCGGCTTCGCGATCTCGCCTATCGTCTGACCGGCCGTCGCCTCGGCACGCTCAGCCCTTACATTGTGCTGCTCTCGGTGCTGTTGGCGATGCTCAGCGCGCCGGTCGATTTTTACCGGGGTTACGTCATCGAGCACGAGTTCGGCCTCTCGAACCAGGATTTCTGGGCGTGGGCGAGTGACTATGCCAAAGGGCTGGGCGTTGCGGTGGTCAGCGGCCTGATCACCTTCAACCTCGTCTACTGGATCGTTCGCAAGAGCCCGAGACGGTGGTGGCTCTATGGCGCCACGGCGGTCGTCATTCTCTCGGTCGTGATAGCCGCGCTGGCTCCCGTCCTGATCACGCCTCTCTTTAACAAGTTCGAGCCTCTTCAGGACCAGGATCTGAGGGCCCGCATTCTGGCGCTGTCCGAGCGCGGAGGGGTGCAGGTAGCGGACGTGCTGCAGGTGGATATGAGCCGGCAGACCAATGCCGCCAACGCCTACTTCATCGGGATTGGCCCTACCAAGCGAATTGTTCTGGGCGATACGCTGCTGGCAAATTTCAGCGGCGACGAGGTGCTCACCGTGGTGGCTCACGAAATGGGTCATCAAGCGCACGGCGACATCTGGCGCAGCATCGGTGTGGGGGCTATCTTCTTTTTCGCAGGCTTTTATGTGCTCTATCGCATCCTCGGACCGTTGATCCGGCGTTCTGAGCGTCGTATAGGCTTCTCCCGCCTGGAAGATGCCGCTAGTCTGCCTCTAGTGCTGCTACTCATCGGGCTGCTGTTTTTCGTCGCGCAACCGGTGGAGAATACCTTCAGCCGCAACATAGAGCATGAGGCAGATCGCTTCGCCCTCGATCTCACTCACCAGAACGAGGATTACGCCAGCGCTCTGGAAAAGCTTGGGCGAATAAACCTCTCAGACCCCGATCCCCCGGCCTGGATCGAGCTCATCTTCTATTCGCATCCTTCCCTGAAAAAACGCATCGAGTTCGCGGAGAGCTACAGGCCCTGGGCGCAGCCATCAGACCTGCAGCGGCTTGCACCGGAATTGAGCCGTTAACCGTTTATACGGGGGCAGGTTTGAAACCTGCCCTCAGAACCGCGCTGAATGCAAAGACTGGAGCAATTTCTTAGTGTTTGTTAGCCCCGCAACCGTATCATTCAGTTTGCAGGCTGAATTTGCGCCCTTTGAGCCATTGACCGAGCCGAGCCAATCTCGGTCCGCCCAGTATGAGAAGCAGGCCGACAAAAAGCAAAACCTTGCGATAGTCCGGCATCGGGTGCCAGCGACCATCCAGTTGGACGTCGATGTAATTCTTGAGGTCGAAGTGCTTCGGCACTTTGAGCTTAAGCGCACCGTCTTCGTTCTCGGCGAAGGCCATCTCGTCTTGCTCCATCATCCCGGACGCGTTCTTAGATTGGAAGTCGATCCACATGTGGTCAAAAGACATCTTGAGCTGATAGGGGATACCCTTTGCCTGAAGGATGCTGGCGAGTAGCACGGCCTGGCCCTCACAATCCCCACGGCCATCCCTGATGACTTCAGCCGTAGAAGGGAAATACCAGGGCACGTCGTAGACATTCCAGTTGATTTCGTAAGGCACGAGTTCTGTGAGAACGAGGTCGCGTAAGAGATTGGGGTCATCGGGGAGGGTGCTGGCCAGGCTCCGTGCCGCGTTGGCGTCGATGGGGAGCGATACCGTGCGCCACAGCGTAGCGAAGAACATCGCGGGGTTCGGGTAAAGGACAACAAGAACCCATAGTACGGCCGCAGACAAGTAAACCTTTTTGTTCACTCCGTTTCTCTTTCTAGAGCTTACGGGGTTAGCTGTCGGGCTCGGGCTGAAAGAGTGGCCCTACTTGCACGGCACAAGATTCGCCCCAAACTGATGGTTCCCCCGCTTCCTACCCAAGGAATTAGGCTCGAGGAATTTGGTAATGGGGACCGAAGTGGACTGATTCTATTCCCAGTTTGCCGCAATGTCAAGGGCTTGTGCGGTTAAATGATGAGGAATTTTCAATTGAAATTCTCCGTGTCTCCGTTGGCTCCGCTTGCAGTCGCAAGCCTTGCATCCTGGTGTCGTTCTTGCTAGAATGTGGAAGCCGATAGGGGTCCTGATCATACACCAGGCTGTGGAGGAGTCGATGAACGATCGGAAGGGAGACGCCAGGGATTCGGAATTCAATGCCGAAGGAGAGGCCCTGGGCGTCGTATGGCGGCCCACCAAAGAGTACATCGAAAGCAGTCGAATCTGGCGCTTTATGCAGCGATATAACATTCAGAGCTTCGAGGAGCTGTTGCAGCGCTCGACGGACGACTATGAATGGTTCTGGGATGCAGCGGTCAAAGATATTGAGCTCGAGTGGTATGAGCCTTACGAGCGGGTTGTAGACCTGTCTCGTGGCGTCCCCTGGGCTCGCTGGTTTGTCGGCGGCCGTTTCAACTACGTGCACAACGCCCTGGATAAGCACGCGCTGTCGCACCGTCGCAACAAGCTGGCGTTGATCTGGGAGGGCGAGGACGGCGAGGTTCGTAAGCTCAGCTACTGGGATCTTTACATCGAGACTAACCGCCTGGCAAATGGGCTGAGAGCGCTTGGCGTTGGCAAGGGAGACAGGGTTGGAATATTCATGCCGATGATCCCCGAGGTGGCCGTCGCCACACTTGCATGCTCAAAGATCGGCGCGATTTATACACCCATTTTCTCGGGTTACGGCGCGCCCGCCGTGGCCTCCCGCTTGCAGGATTCTGGCGCCAAAGTGCTGATTACCGCCGACGGCTTCTACCGCCGGGCATCGGTCGTGCCGATGAAGGAAACGGCTGACGCTGCCGTGGAGCTTTCTCCCGAAGTGGAGAAGGTAGTGGTCGTTCGACGAGTGGGACACGAAGTACCCTGGAAACAAAGTCGGGACGTCTGGTGGGACGAGATGGTAGCCGGACAGCCACGGCGATACGAGACAGAGCGGACGGATGCCGAGGACCCCTATATGATTATCTACACTTCGGGCACGACCGGCCGACCGAAGGGGGCGTTGCACGCTCATTGCGGCTTTCCGATCAAGGGCACCCAGGATATGGCGCATTGCTTCGACGTGCAGGATAAAGACATCCTGTTCTGGCTCACTGATATGGGCTGGATGATGGGACCCTGGGCGGTCATCGGCACGCTAACTCTCGGTAGCACCGTCCTGTTGTACGAAGGAACACCAGATTATCCGAAGCCAGATCGCATGTGGGACCTGGTCGAGCGCCACGGGGTAACTGTTCTCGGGATTTCTCCGACAGCTATCAGGGCATTGATGGGCCACGGCGAAGAATGGGTCAAGAAACACGACTTGAGCTCGCTGCGCATCCTGGGGTCCACCGGTGAACCGTGGAATCCTGGGCCATACATGTGGTTCCACGAAAAGGTGGGTGGCGGACGCTGCCCGATAATCAACTATTCAGGTGGCACCGAGATCTCCGGTGGAATCGTTTGTTGCAATCCCATAACTCCAACCAAGCCCTGCTCGTTCTCGGGACCCATCCCGGGCATCGACGCCGATGTAGTGGACGAGAATGCGCGGTCGGTTCGAGGGGTTGTCGGCGAGCTGATCATCCGCAAGCCGTGGCCAGGAATGACGCGTGGGTTCTGGAAGGACCCACAGAGATACGAGGACGCGTACTGGTCGCGGTGGCCGGGCATCTGGGTTCACGGCGATTGGGCACTCGTGGACGATGAAGGATTCTGGTTCATCCATGGACGGTCCGACGACACGATCAAGATCGCGGGCAAACGGGTGGGGCCAGCCGAGGTGGAGAGCGCCGCGGTCGCGCATCCATCAGTGGGCGAGGCGGCAGCCATCGGCGTTCCACACCCATTGAAAGGGGAGACGGTGGTCTGCTTCGTGGTGACGCGCCCGGGACACGAGGAAAACGATCGGGTGCGCCGTGAGATCATGGACACTATCGGCGAGCATCTGGGAAAGGCGCTGAAACCCGAAGCGGTGAAGTTCGTGCGCGAGCTGCCCAAGACGCGCAACGCCAAGATACTGCGCCGCGTGATCAAGGCCAAATACCTGGGCCAGGACATAGGCGATATCTCCTCACTGGAGAATCCCTCGGCGCTAGAGGAAATCGCACAGGCACGGTAGTTGGTGTCGACCTAATATGGATAGCGCCGCGAAATCCCTCGTCTCAATCGTGGCTGGGGTGCAGACCGACGCGGTTTTCGAAACAGCGTCGGTCTCGATCACACACGTCCGGTTTCACCACTTTCGTGTCAGTACTTCCGCAACCCCAACGCGTACTCCGCCACCAGGATCCGCTGCAACTGGTTGGTGCCCTCGCCGATCTGGAGGATCTTCGCCTCTTGCATGTAGCGCCCGACAGGGAATTCGGCCGCCAGGCCATAGCCGCCGAAGATCTGCACCGCGTCGGTCGCCACCTTCATGCAGGTGTCGGTGGCAAATAGCTTGGCCATCGAGGCTTCGAAAGAGGCCCGCTCGACGCCCGCGTCCTTAAGGTAGCCGACGCGACGGACCAGCAGGCGAGATGCCTCCACCGAAGTGACCATATCGGCGAGCATCTGCTGAACCATCTGGAACCTGCCGATTTCCTGTCCGAACTGCACCCGCTCGCCGGCATACTTGAGCGCGAAGTCCACGCAGCCTTGAGCCTGGCCCACAGCTCGCGAGGCCACCGAGTACCGTCCGGTGTCCAGGGCAGAGCCCACGATCTTGAAGCCCTCACCCTCCCCGGCCAGGAGATTCTCTCTCGGGACGTAGACATCCTCGAAAGTCACCTCGGCCGTGTTTCCCCTTTTGAGGACGTGGAGAGGAAAGGGTCGGCTCGAGATTCCGGGCGTTTCTCGCTCTACGACGAAAGCGCAAACGCCCTTGTGCCGCAGCGAACGATCCAGTGTGGCCAGGACGAAGTAAATGTCGGCGTGGTTGGCGTGTGAGATAAATATCTTCGAGCCGTTGAGCACATACCCATCGCCCTTGCGCGTCGCCGTCGTCTCCAGGCTTGCAAGGTCCGATCCCGCGTTCGGCTCCGTGAGGCACGCGGAGGCCAGCTTCTCGCCACGAGCCATCGGGACCAGAAACCGCCGCTTCTGATCCTCCGAGCCGAAGCGCAAGATTGTCGAGCCCACCAGCGAGTTCTGCACCGAAATCACCGAAGCCGTTAGCCAATCGGCACGCGCCATCTCCTCGCAGACGATGCCGTAGCTGATGTAGTCCAGCCCCGCGCCACCGTACTGCTCAGGAATCAGGCACCCCAGGAAGCCCAGTGGCCCCAGCTTCTGAACGATCTCCAGCGGGTACCTCTCCTCTCGTTCGTAGTCGTCGATTTTGGGCAGAATCTCCTTCTCCGCAAAATCGCGCGCCGTCGCACGAATCATTCGCTGGTCTTCGGTCAGGCCGAAGTCCCTCAATTCTTCAAGTCTCATCGCCGTCTCCTCACTTCGGAGCTATTTTCGCCGATATCGGAGCTATTTTCGCCGATAAACGGGCTTGCGCTTCTCGTTGAAGGCCAGCAGCCCTTCGTTCCTATCCTCAGTCTTCAACAAGACGTCGTAAGCTTCGGTCTCGTAGGCCAGGCCGATGGTTATCTCGGTTTCATAGCCAAGATTGATCGCGCGCTTCGCCATCGCCAGCGCCAGCGGCCCGTTCTCGGTCATGCGGCGCGCCAGCTTTATTGCCTCGGCATCCAGGTCGGCTCGCGGTACGACGCGACTCACCAGACCGATCCTTTCCGCCTCCTTCGCGCTTATCCTCTCGCCCGTGAAGATCAGCTCTTTTGCCTTCATCTTTCCAATAAGGCGCGGCAATCGCTGGGTTCCGCCAGCGGCGGGCATTATCGCCAGACCAACTTCAGGCAGGCCCAGTTGGGCATCGTCGGACGCGATGATAATGTCGGCGGTCAGCGCCAACTCCAATCCTCCGCCCAGCGCGTACCCGTTCACCGCCGCGATCACCGGCTTTGGGAGGTTAGCCAGCTCGCTGAACGTCCTGACCATCCTTCGGCGCCCCGCCTGAACCGTCTCGGTGCTCATTCCCTTGCGCTCTTTGAGATCAGCCCCGACGCCAAACGCCCGATCGACCGCGCTCCTCAAAATGACCACCCAGACGTCGTCGTCATCCCGCAACTCCTCTACCGTCTCCTCGAGCTCGCGGACCAACTGGTCACTTAGCGCGTTCAGCCCGTCGTGCCTGTTCAGAGTAAGGATGGCGATATGCCCCTCCCTCTGCATAAGTACCAACCGGTGATCGTTCATAGCTCCCTCCCCTGTCTAGAACCTCTCTTTGCCGTCTGCGCCCGTCCTTCCGCTGAAGGACCGTCCACTTATAGGTAATGGATGGCTTCGCGAAGGGAGAGGGGGGAAAGCCATCAGCTTGCTAGATAGCTCACTCAACAGGAAAACGCTGTAGTACGGGACTCCACGCCCCATCCCTAACCTACCAGCAGGCAGTATACACGGTATCTGACTAAAATGGAATACCACTGCGTGTCGGGGAACTGTGCGTTCAGAGGGGGTCGAGGGCAGTTCGTGAACTGCCCTCTGCTCATCAATATAACTCAATAGCCTCGGACCGACAAACCTAGCCTGTAGGACGAGTGTCCTTTCCCCTCTGCCTCTGGAAGAGCGGACACTGCCTAACCCTTCGCTATCGATAGCTACCTTCAGTAGCTACGATAGATGGTTCGCAAGCGTCGCTGGCCGCCGGCTAGTTCTCGTACAGCTTCTTGACGAAACCGCTGTCTTCCAGTTCCTTGAGAAGGGTGTTGTCGATCAAGCTCTCCGGTTTTGCGTTTTTGGCGTTGGCATTGCTTCGCGCTGCCTCATCCAGAATGCCTTGCACGGATTCGGCAGACACGTACGGCACCCTCTGCAACAGCTTATTAATGTAGATGTCGTAAGTTTCTTCGAGCACATCCTTGTCTTCAGTTTTTGTATACTGGCCGATGACCTTCATAGCGAAAGCCTTATCCTTCTTGGCCACCGCAATGCCTTCCAGGTACGCCTTCAGGAAGTTCTTCACGACCTCCGGATTGGCCGAAAGATATTCCTTGCTGACGGCTATGGCGTTGTTCAAATAGGGTACGCGCAGGTCGGTAATATTGACGAGCTCCCGCATCCCAAGTGCCTTGGCCTTGAGCGTGTTTGGTGGCGCAAAGATTGCGCCGTGCACACCGCCGGTTTGCAGCGCCGCCATAGCCTCAGGGGTGCCGCCGGTCTCCACGATAGCCACGTCTTTGTCTGGCTCCATCCCAAACTTCTTCAGGGTGTAGCGAGCCGTGAAATCTGTGTTAGAGCCGAAACGCGTTACCCCTATCACTTTGCCCTTGAGGTCCTCGACACGCTGTATGCCTGGTACGCTGTACAAAGACATCACTAGCACATCGCCAGCCGCCGATATCAAGACAAGGTCCGCCCCCGCAAGATTGGCGTTGACCACGCCGCCTCCTCCGGTATCGGCCAGATTCACGTCCTTTCCGAGCAGTGCCTGGGTCAGCGTCGTGCCTGAGGCGACATAAGGCACATCGACGTCAAGGTCGTACTTCTCGAAGAGCCCTTTCTCCTTGGTGACCCAAAGGGCCGTACGCGCGCCGGTGAGCGCGCTGTAGGGGACCTTCAGCTTGGTGAACTTCTTCTCCTCTTTAGCCGCCTCCTTGGGAGCTGCTTTTGCTGGCTTGGTATCCTTGGCCTCTGGCTTGGCCTCCTTTGTCGGCGCAGCCTTCGGAGCCTGGATCGGCGTTGGCGTCGGCGGTGGCTGGCTGCAGCCAAAAGTAAACGCAAATAAGAATACCAGGATAATGGGAGGCAAACATTTGCTTATCAGCCAGCTTGAACGCTTCACAGTCACGATCCTCCGTTTCTATTACGCAAATTCAACAGGGCCCTGTGAATCCTGCGCTACGTTGCGGATCCCCGATTGGTGGGTGTCGACAGCATCAGCTTTGCTGTCTTTCCTCGACGACGAGGTAAACTGACGTTAATTCTTGTAACCGGGGGCTGATCGCGGATCAGGTGCGAGGTATGGCGGGATTATAGCATCGAGCCATAGGCCTGTCAAGACACCCGGCCGCTTGAGTAGTGTACGCGAGTTTGCGGAAATCGGTTAGGGAGTCTATCAGGGCCCGTTGCCCATCCGTTATCTCCCGCAGCGGGCGGACCTACCAACTTCCGGCCGACGTGGAGGATAGCTGATCCGAAACCCAATAGGAAACCGCTGTAATTCGCCCCAACGTTCCGGGCGATAGCAGGCAAATCACCTAACTAAACTTCCTGACGAGCGGTCGCCAGAAGGGGAGGGGGTAACTATGCTCTTCTTAAGGTACATTGGGCAGGAACAGGTCAGCAATCCGCGAAAACAATCAACTGGTACTTGACAAACAAACTGATCGGTGACGCCGTGGCTCTTATCCGTTTGTCCGTTGCACACTCGTCGACGCCGAAGACCATTCTTATTGCTGATATCTATTTTTAGGAGCAAATTCAATGGCAACCCAGGCTCAAATCGAAACCAACCGCCGTCCTTCTCCAGGAAGGGCTCAGAAATCTACCGGCCCGAAGACCAGCGAAGGTAAGACCCGCGTCGCCCTCAACGCCCTCAACGCCCTCAAACACGGGATCCGTGCAAACGCCTTCTGCGCTTCCCTGGGAAAAACCCCCATCTTCGACGAGGACCCCCATGACTTCGCCGATCTAGTTCAATCTCTCGTCGATTTTTACCACCCCGAGGGCCCCTTCGAGCAGGCCTGCGTCGAGGACATCGCTATCAATACGTGGTCCTTCCGCAGAAGGATATCGCCAGCGCCGAAACCGGCCACATCGCCAGCGCCCAGACCATCCTGCTGAGCGGTCCGGACCGCGATAACCCTCGCCTGCACGCCCGTCCTTCTCGGAAGGACCTCCCCGATTTTGACGTCCTCGAAAAGCTCAACCGGTACGAGACCTCCATCCAGCGCCAGCTCCGGCGTTCCTACGATGCCCTCGCCGCGTCCATCCGCCGGCGCCGTTCGCAAACTACCCAGCCCAACCCGCCGCATCCCAGGCAGAGCGCCGACCAACAGCGCGATGTCGACGCGATCCACCGCAAGGTCCTTGGCTATCTCCTGGCCGAGTTCGGCTCCAGTGCTCCCGATCCCGAATCCGCATCTATCCCCTCGCCGACCGAACCCATCACCCAACCCGCTTCGGCCGAACAAAGCCAATCTCCCGCCCACCGTCCTGACGCGCCGGCTTTTCCGAAGGAGCGCGACGTCGCTTGGGCAGCTCCGCGACCGTTTCCACACAAACAAAGCCAATTCCCCAGACGAAAACCGCCCAAGCCACGAAAACCTCTGAAGACGAGAAAAAAGCCGAAGAGAGGGTCTTGATTGGCTCGGACACCGTCTGCATTGCGCTCGTTCTGGCGCCCCCAATTTGGTCGGGCAACATTAGGGATCGCTTCGCGCCAAATCTACCGCTGCGTTCCGCCGCTGCGGTGGTTGCTTTCACCTGGAAACGGTGCTATACTGCGGCTACGATGCTTGCGACACGAGGCGTTCGGTTGCTGTCCAAGTTCGCTCAGCGCGCGGGCAAGTTTTGGTAACCAGGGAAGGCTGTTTGTCGGAAGCCTTGCGGCGCCAACCACTTCCGGCTCTTTTGAGCTCAGCCAGATTCCCCAACTATGGCAAAGGGCGTTATCGATGCAAATTGAAGAGATCGTTGCGAGATGCAGGGAGATGGTCGAAGAGCCATCCTTTGTCGTCGTCGAGCAATGGAAAACGGCCCATCCAGGGGCGAAGGCCGTCGGTTGCTTTCCGGTCTATTCGCCGGTGGAGCTGATCCACGCGGCGGGAATGCTGCCAGCCGGCGTCATCGGCGGGAGCAACCAGATAGAGATCGCCTACGCCGATTCGCGGTTCCAGTCATTCGTGTGCTCGATCGTCAAGAGCACGATGGAGCTCAGCTTGACCGGACGATTGAAGGCGTTCGACGGTATGGTCTTTCACTCTATTTGCGATCCGGGCAGAAACTTGGCGGCCGTTTTCAAGCGAAACTATCCTGATCTGGCGGTAGAATACATCCATCTCCCACAGAACATGGCGTCCCCAGCCACGCTGGAGTACCTGGCTGGAGAATACGCCAGAGTGAAATCATCCTATGAAAGGCTCGCCGGACGTACAGTTCGAGACGAGGATATCCACCAGAGCATCTCGCTCTATAACCGCGTCCGAGCGCTGATGCGTCGACTTTACTCCATACGGAGCGAGACCCCCCATCTTCTCTCGACGGCCGAGTGCTACGCCCTGGTAAAGGCTGGGACGCGGCTGCCACCGGAGGAGCACGAGCTTATCCTGCAGGATGCCATAGCGGCTATCCTGCGCCGCTCGTCGAGACCGAAGGACCGCATCAAGGTCATCGTCCAGGGCGCGTTCTGCGAGCAGCCGCCGATCGAGCTGATCGCGGCCATCGAGGAGGCGGGTTGCTACATTCTCGACGACGATTTCCTGCTCGGGTGGCGGTGGTTTCTCGAAGACGTGCCCGATACCGGCGATCCCTTCGTGGCGCTCGCGCAAAGCTATATGAACAGGAGCACTTATTCAAGCGTCAAGCACGACCTGAGGCATTCAAAGACTGCTCACCTGATCGAAAAGGTAAGACAGTTGAACGCCGACGCCGTGATCTGCCTGTCGGCGAAGTTCTGTGAGCCAGCCCTTTTCGACTACCCACTTTTCCGCCTGGCGCTTGAAAAGGCCGAGATACCTCACCTGGCGCTCGAGTTCGAGGAAAAGATGTGGATTTTCGACGCCATTCAGACGGAGGTTGAGACCTTCGTCGAATCGATGTTGTTCGATTGAAGGAGAACTCATGGTAGAGAAGCAGTCTTACCAGGGGCGGATACACCTGCTTCAAAAGGAGTTCATTGCCCAGTACTTCAAGCAGTTGGACCGCGTGGCCAGAGGTGAGGATGAGACCAAGACGGCGGCCATAATGATCAGCGGCAACGTCGTGGAGCTGCTGCGCGCTTTCGACGTCATTCCTTTGTACCCTGAAATCAACGCGCTGCAGTTGGCGGTGAAGAAGGTAGTTCTTCCGTACATCCTGAAAGCGGAAGAGATGGGCTACTCGGTAGACAACTGCGCCTATGTCAAGGCCGACATCGGCCTGCTGTTCAGCGGCAACGAGACGCCCCTGGGCAAGATACCGATACCATCGCTCATCCTATGTAATTACGTCGGGTGCAACGTCTACTTGAACTGGTTCGAGCATTTGGCCGAGTATACGGGAGCGCCAATCTACAATCTCGATCTCCCGTTCGTGCGGGACCCCTGGAACGGCCTGCGGCGTGACGACGTCAAGTACGTCGTGGCCCAGCTAAAGGAGCTAATCGCTCTTTTGGAGAAGATCACCGGTAAGAAATACGACGAAGACAGGCTGAAGGGTATTCTCGCGCTCGCGGCGGAGACGGAGGAACACTGGTCGCAGATCAAACACATGACAAAGCACAAGCCTGCTCCATACGACGCCTTTTTCGACGCGGTGATGATGATGGCGCCGCTGTATTGTCTGCGCGGAACGATGGAGGGCCTGACGTTCTTTCAGGAAGCTTACAAGGAGATGGATGAGCGGGTCAGGCTCGGTATCGGCGCCTTGCCGGAAGAGCGGTTTCGCTTCGTCATCGAGGGGCCGACCCCGTGGCCACATCTGCGCACTTTCCGAGACCTCTTCACGAAATGGGGCGCCGTGGCCGTGGCATCGACCTACTCCACGGTCGGCGGAATGTGGGAGTTCGGCTTCCGGCACGACCCGGCCAGGCCCCTGGAGAGCATCGCCGAGCACATGCTCATCCACAATTACACCAACCGCAACCTGCTCCAGAGACGTGAGCAGATGCAGCGCTATGTGCAGGATTGGTCGGCCGACGCGCTGATTCTGCACTCGGTCAAGAGCTGCCGCGTTTTCTCGGCCGGCCAGGGCGACCTGCGCGAGCTCTTTGCGCGGGAGCTCGACGTCCCGACGTTGCTGATCGAATCCGACATCGAGGATCCTCGCTATTTCGCCGAGGCGCAACTGAGAAATCGCATCGACGCCTTTTTCGAGTCGCTAGAACACAAGAAACTGGTTAGGACATCATAGCTAATACCACATCAGGACGAGGGCTTGGGGGGTGTCCCCCATCCTTCCTTAGAAAGACCCTTACCGCAGGCAGGGGAGTGTGGGGCGCCAACGCCTATTAGGTGCCCTGATTCTACACTAAGAGAGGAATCAGTCGAATGAAATACGTCGCAGGTATCGACGTCGGGTCACGAATAGTCAAGGCGCTCGTCTTGGACGAGACACGGCAGGTGATGGGCAAGGCCAGGGTGAGAACCAAGCCCAACTTTCCGAAGATAGCCAGAGAAGCGCTTGACGCGGCATTGAAAGAAGCCGGGCTCGACGACGGCCATCTCAATTATGTTGCGGCGACCGGCTTCGGCAGATACAGTGTTCCTTTTCGAGACACCCAGATAACGGACATCACGTGCGCGGCAAAAGCGGCGGCCTTCCTGTTCCCGAACACGCGCTGCGTGCTGGACATTGGGTTTCAAAGCACCCGCGCCATCAAGCTCAGAGATGGTGGCAAGGTGAAGGAGTTTCGTACCAACGATAAATGCGCTGCTGGTGCCGGAGGATTCGTGGAAAGAGCGGCGAGATACCTCGAGATCGACCTGGAGGAGATTGGCGACCTATCGCTGCGAGCCACGGCGCCCCAATCGATCAGCAGCGTCTGTGCTGTGCTGGCGGAAACCGAGATTATCAACCACGTCTCCGCCGGGCAGACGATCGAGAACATAGCCGGTGGGATACATCTTTCACTGGCCACCCGTTCGCTCGCCCTTCTGAAGCGGGTCGGGCTCGAGGAAGAAGTAACCTTCATCGCTGGCGTGGCCAAACAGGCGGGAATGGTCAAGGCATTGGAGGAGACGATCGGCACGCGGGTCAACGTCAGCCAGGAGCCTGAATTCGTGGGAGCGCTGGGCGCCTCGCTGCTGGCCCTGCAAAGGCTGGAGAGGATTGCCGCGTAGGACACCACACATTGATTATCGGCGAGGCCGATGAAGGAGTTGGACAATGAGCTACGAGACCCTCATTGTAGAGAAAGATGGACCGGTATTGACGATCACGTTGAATCGTCCGCAGCGACTCAATTCGATTAACCGGCAGATGCTGGTCGAACTGGGCAAAGTTGCCGACGAGCTAGTGGAAGACAACAGCGCGAGGGTCGTGATTATAACCGGTGGCGACAAGTGCTTTTGCGCTGGCGCGGACATCAGCGAGTTGGGTTACATGTCAACCCCTCGCGAAGCCGAGGTATTCCACAATCTCTTCAAGACGACGCTGACGAAAGTGGAAAGCTTGAACAGGCCGGTCATCGCGGCGATTAGTGGCGTCGCGATGGGCGGCGGCCTGGAACTGGCGCTGGTTTGCGACCTGCGCATTGCCACGGACACGGCGCGGATGGGCGTTCCCGAGATCAAGATCGGCGCCATCCCCGGCGCGGGAGCCACACAAAGGCTGCCTCGCCTTATCGGCGCAGCCAAGGCCAAGGAGATGGTCTATATCGGCGATCCTATGGATGCGAACGAAGGGCTTCGCCTGGGCCTGGTGAGCAAGGTCGTGCCCGTCGAGGCGCTCATGAGCGAGGCAAGGCAACTGGCCGCGACGCTGGCAAGTCGGCCTCGCCTCGCCCTCAAGGCGGCGAAGCTCTCGATCAACTCGGGGTTAGATATGGATTTGCACCGGGCGCTGGACTTCGAAATCCAGTGTCAGATGTTCCTGTTCTCGACGAAGGATCGCGAGGAAGGCATGAAGGCCTTCCTGGAGAAGCGCAAGCCGAATTTCATCGGCGAGTAGAGTGAGGTGGCGGCAGGTCCGGTTTCAACACTGAGGTACCCGTTGCCCGAATGGCGACTGCCAGGGATGAAAATCTATCTTTAGGGTGGGCGCGGTGTTGCCCACAATTCTTGGAAGGACCTCCGCCAGAGGTAAACTGTCATTCCGAGCGGAGCGAGGAATCTCGACATTCGAAGGCCGAGAACCTTCGCAACGCTCGCGGTGACAGGGATTTTCACGATAGACTGGAATCGGGCCAAACTGCTTGCTAGTGAACGAGTCCGGCCTGATCCTTCTCATCTGCTATTCCCCACCTATCAACTTGGCTTTTGCCCTGGCGAACTCGTCCTCGGTCAAGGCTCCGCTCAGTCGCAATGCGCTAAGCCGCTCCAGTTCACCTGCCAAGGATGCAGAATTCGCAAGCCGGGAATTGGTTGCTCCGCGTACCGCCGCCAGACGAATGTTGATAGCTTGCACCAGCGCGCTTACGGCTTCCTCGCCACAGTACTTCTCGTAGACGTTAACGTTAACTGTTCCAACCTTGTCAACGCCAACCAGAGTGAGCCGCCACAGCCTTAAGTTGGTAAACCAACCGGGACCCTTCTCCTGACGGAGGTCGAATCTAACGAGGTCGTTCCAGTAGATGAAAGAGGCAGCAGTGCCGTCCCGCACCGCCTGATCTGTATAGATGGACCCCATGGTGGTCATTACGAGTATAGCTCGCAGCGGCGTTAACGCAAACAGGCCGAATGGCCTCCACCCTTCGCGTTGGCCCCCCGCGATGACGGCACGGTCAACCCCCTCGTTCCCGGCTAGCACACCCGCTAGATTGTCCACTTGCGCCGTGCGGACGATGGGCAGCACGCCGTTGATCGTGATCAGCCCGGTTCCAACCGACCGGAAGTACGGCTCGCCCACACACCTCTCGATCTCGCTCACTACTTCGGCCACTGGTTTCGGCATCGACAACCTCCTTTCGATCTCACCTGCTGGTCCTTTTGCTCCGCCCTCAGCCCACGAGACCAGCCAACTCAGGCACACCGAGGTTCTGCGCGGCTGGGAACAGGCGATCTTGACTTTCCTTGCCCGAAGTTGTCAAGGCCAGATTCCTACCTCTTACACACGCCCGCCCTGGCCATTTTGCCTGGCAGCTCGCGGCCGACGATGTTCTCGGCGAGTCGGGCGCAGTCGACGATCTTGCTCAGGTCGACGCCGGTGGATACGCCCATCTCTTCGAACATGTTGACGAGGTCCTCGGTCGCGACGTTGCCGGCCGCGCCCGGCGTATTCGGGCAGCCTCCCATACCACCGACGGAGCTATCGAATATGCTGATGCCAGCCTGTAGAGCGGCAAGCGCGTTCGCAAGCCCTGTTCCGCGCGTGTCGTGAAAGTGCGCCGCCAGGCGAGTGTTGGGAAGCGCAGCCAGCAACTGACGAAACAGCTCGTAGGCTTGGCGAGGGTTGGCCATCCCAACCGTGTCGCCGAAAGAAATCTCTTCCGCGCCCTGCTTGACAAGCTCGCTGGCCAGGGCTGTCACCCTCTCGGCCGGAACGCGTCCCTCGATCGAGCAGCCGAAGGAGGTCGGGACCGAGGCCCTGATCCTGAGCCCGTGGGCTTTAGCCGCCTCACAAATCGGCCGCAAGCCCTCCAGCGATTGCGCGATGGTCCGGTTTACGTTCGCCATATTATGGCTCTCGCTCGCCGACACGAAGACTTCGATCTCCTCCACCCCGGCCTCAACTGCCCGTTCAAATCCCGTTTGATTGGGAACCAGGACACTGTAGACGACGCCGGCGGGGCGACGGATCGCCTTGAGCACCTCAGCCGCATCCTTCAGTTGGGGCACCCATTTTGGATGCACGAAGCTAGTAACCTGGATACTCATCAGCCCAGTATCCGAAAGAGCATCGATCAGCCTTATCTTCTGTTCGGTCGGGACCTCTTTCTCTTCGTTCTGCAATCCGTCACGTGGCCCTACCTCCACGATAGTCACCTGTCTTGGAAGATCGAAAACCATTGCCAGACCTGCCTCCTGTGCGTTGATACTGCTATTCTAACAAGATCAGAGTACCAAGACAATGCCTCTTAGTCTTGCTGAATTAGTCGAGGACATGGCGACAAGCGGCTTGATAACCTTTGGGGCTCACACCGACAACCATGCCGATCTAACGCAGCTATCTCCTGGCGCCGCCGACAAGCAGGTCAGGGATAGCAAACGTGCGCTGGAGGCCCGATTAGGGATGGCGGTCAACCTCCTCGCCTATCCCTCCGGGCAATACAACATAGCGGTTATGCGCCTGGCAGAAGGGGCGGGGTTTCTTGCCGCCGTGACGACGCGCTATGGCAACAGACACGTGCGCGACGATATCTATCAATTGAAGAGAACCAGGGTTAATGGGCGAGGCAATCTGAGCGCCTTCATCGGTGGATTACAGTACGCGGATTCTGAAGTAGCGCAGGCTCCTCCACCGGCAGCACCACCAACGCCAACCTCGACGCCAACGCCGCAACCGACGGCCACGCCGACGCCGAGCCCGACGAAACGGTCGACGCCTATCACGGCCCAGACGGCTGTGCCCCTCTCTGTCCCCGAGGGCATTGTGCCAAACGTCGTCGGTTTGTTGGAAGCCGAGGCGCGGTTGTCGATCAACCACGCCGGCCTCGATACCGGGTACCCAAATTACCAGACAGCGGAAGATATCAAGCCAGAGAACAGGGATCTCCTCTTGTCTGTGCCGGTAGGGCGCGTCGTATGCCAGCAGCCGCCGCCGGGGACCGCGCTCAAGCGCGGCGAGAAGGTGAATCTGGCGATCAGGCGGAAATAGGGCGCACGGTCTTCAGGGCGCACGGTCTTCAACCAAGCGGCATCGTCGGCCGAATCACGTGCGGGCCGATTTCGGCCACGCTCGTAGCTCCGATCAGGGCCATCCCCACTTCGATTTCCCTCGCCAGCAAATCCAGGGCTCGCTCGAGGCCCGCCTCTCCGTCGGCGGCCAGGCCCCATGACATAAGCTTGCCTATCGCCACGGCTTTCGCCCCCAGGGCAAGGCCTTTGATCACATCAGTGCCACGCACGAACCCGCTATCCACCAGCACCTCGGCACGGCCAGCCACGGCCTGAACTATCTCTGGCAGGACCTCGATGGTCGCCAGGCCGTGATCAAGCTGGCGCCCGCCGTGATTCGAGACGTAGATGGCCTCCACGCCGGCTTCCACCGCCCGCGCCGCGTCGTCGGCCATCATCACCCCCTTGAGGATCAGCGGCAACCGTGTCTGGTCTCGCAGCCATGCCAGATACTCCCACGTCATCCCCGCCTTATTCACCTCCGCCTCATCGTGGGTGCAGTTCACATCCGCCAGGTTAGGGCGGTCGCTGGCCACCTGCCGTGGAAAGAAGCGGTTGTGCAAATCACGCTCGCGGCGGCCGTACATCGCCGTGTCGGCCGTAAGACAAAGGGCGCAGTAGCCAGCGTTCTCGACGCGCCGCACGATGCTCTTCACCCAGTCACGGTCGCCGTAGTTATACAACTGAAAAATGGCCGGACCGTCGACGCCCGCGGCCACGGTCTCTAGCGAAGGAGCCGACACTGTACTGACGAAGGCGATGGTGCCCTTGCGCTCCGCCACGCGCGCCGCGGCCAGCGCTCCATCGGGAGCAAAACGAGTGAGCGAGCCGACCGGGGCAAGCATCACCGGAATCGAAAGACGGTGGTTAAGAAACGTCGTCGAAAAGTCGCACTTTCTGACATCTACCAGCACCCGCTGGCACAAGGCATACCGCTCCATAGCGAGGCGATTGCGCCGCAGCGTCGTCTCTGTCTCGGCTCCTCCAGACGCAAAATCCCAGATAGGCCTGGGCAGCTTCTCCTCAGCGGCATGGATAATCTCGGGGATCGTCAGAAACTCGCTCATACGTTCTCCTTCTCCATTTCTCGGGAGGTATCTTGCACCAAGAACTAGGCCAGGATCATCAGGGCATCGACAGCCTTCACGCCACCATCCTCGGGTAAGACCAGCACAGGGTTGATATCGAGCGCCGCCAGATCGTCGCCGAGCTCTTCGGCCATGCTACTCACGGCCATAATGACCCGAGCCAGCGCGGCGATATCTCTCGGCTTCTGCCCGTGGCGGCCTTCGAGGAGACGGAAGGCCTTGGTTTCCCGAATCATAGCCAGGGCCTCTTGCTCATCCAGGGGCGCCAGTCGCATCGAGATCTCTTCGAGAAGCTCCACCATCACTCCGCCCAGGCCGAAGACCACCACCGGGCCGAAGCCGGGTTCCTGCTTGAAGCCGACGATGATCTCCAGACCACCCCCGATAGTCTCCTCGACCAGCACACCTTCTAGCTTCGCACTGGGGTCGTACGCCCTGGCGCTCGCGAGAATCTCCTCGAAAGCCTGCTCTACTTCCCTGTCATCCTTAACCCCCAGGCGCACCCCGCCGGCTTTGCTCTTGTGAGTGATGTCCGCCGAGACCACCTTCAAAACCACCGGATAACCAAGCGCCTGGGCACACTGCACCGCCGCCACTGGGTTCTCGGCAACCTGACGCCCTGGGGTCGGGATGCCAAACATTTCGAGAATGGCCATCGATTCAGCCTCGGTCAGGACACCGCGCCCTTGCTGTCGAGCGGTATAAATGATGTGCATCGCGTTTTCTCGCCGCCAGGTGCTTTGATCAGTTCTTGCACCCGCCACTTCCTTCGCGACCTTAGACTCAAGATAACGCTTCCGCCTCTCGGTGTACTTCACCAGGGTTCCTAGAGCCCGCACTCCCCTGGAGGGATCCAGGAACACAGGGATGCCGTTCTCTCTGAGTATGGCAAGCGATTCCTCTGAAGGGACTACCGCGTTCACCACGACCATCTTGTCGGTGGTTGCTGCCATCTCCACGATCTCGTGGGCCAGTTTGGTGCTGAGCGCCATGTGGAAGCCAATGAAGATCACCAGGCTATCCACCCCAGGATCGCGCATGACGACATCAAACGCCTGCTTGAGGAGGCCCGGACTCGCCAGCAGCTCCGCGGTCAAGTCCACGGGGTTGCGAGGGGCAGCAAACGACGGCAAGACCCGGCGCAGGCCATCGACTGTTTCCGGAGCCAGATCGACCACCTCGATCCCTACATCCTCGCAGCGATCGCACATAAGGATGCCAGCACCTCCAGAGCCGGTTATCAACGCCACTCCGCGACCATTCGGGCGACGGTTGCCGATAGAGACAGCCGCGAAGTCGAAGAGATCCTCAAGATCACGAGCCCGCATTATTCCATATTGGTCAAACATGGCATCGTAGACGCCTTCTGACCCGACCATAGACCCGGTGTGCGAAAGCGCTGCCTTCGCCCCGGATGGCGATCTGCCAACTTTTATGGCAATCAGCGGCTTGTCCGCTTCCAACGCCTCCAGGGCGCAGCGCTTCAGCGCCTCGACATCCCGAGCTTGCTCGACATAAGTCATCACAGCTTTGGTCCCAGGCTGCTTCAGGAAATAGGAGATGTAGTCTGGGACCCCCAGCACCACCTCGTTGCCAGTGCTGACCCAGTAGTTAAAGCCTATTCCGTCTGCCTGGGCCATGATGTGGAGGCAGGAGCCAAGATATCCGCTCTGGCCCACGATGGCGACAGGTCCCTGGATGACAGGCGCCACATCGAGAGATATGCCGAACTTAACGGACAGCTTTTCTGGCAGGCTCAACAATCCGGCGCAGTTGGGTCCGTTCACGGCCACGCAGCCCTCAAGGGCCGCCTGGCGGAGGTCCTCCTGCAGCCTCCGGCCCTCCTCTCCCACTTCGGCAAAACCGGAGGTGAAGATGCTCACGGCCTTCACCCCTCTCGCTCCACATTCACGCACGGCCGCCGGAACAGCAGCGGCCTGGAGGGCGATGATCGCCAGGTCGATTTCGTCTGGCACATCATCCAGACTGCGGTAACATTTCAACCCCGCGAGCTCATCGTATCGCGGGTTGATCGGGTATAACCTCCCCGGATAGCCATATCGAATTAGATTGTGCAGGGTCCTGCCGCTAATCTTGTTGGGATCGCCTGAGGCGCCGATCAGCGCTATCGAGCGAGGCTTGAACATTGCGTCGAGATCAAAATCAGGACGGCTTGTCGTTTCCATATTCTAGTTCCTCCTACAGCGTCGTAAGGAAAGATCAGACAGTTCTGGGATAAACTCGACCCCTCATTCGAGGGCGGCGCCGAACTTGGCTTTGACGCGGGCTCGTAGCTCCTCGCTCATCTCCATGGGGATGGCGAACAGCTTTCTGCTTTTCAGTTCGTAGGGAACACAGGCGTCGAGGATTGCCCGCGAGTTGAACACGTTTGGACCGCCACTGATGAGGCCAGGATTGGACATCGGGTCCAGCGGGGTGCCCCAGCAGCGATGCAGGAAATCGACGGATAGAGCGGGGTCGCAGCGAGTGGCAAGCGCCCACATAACCTCATTAAGGTTCGTCGGATCGATGTCATCGTCGACGACGATCACCCATCGACCGCAGTACGCGCCGCCCGGGATCTGTCCGGCCACCGCACCAACCTGCTTTGAATGACCAGGATAGCGCTGGCGAATAGACACCACGGTGAAGAAGTACGTAACAAAACAGCCAACTCCGACGATGTCCGGAATACCGACGCGCTCAAGCCCGTTCCATACTGTTGCCGCCCGCATCACGCCAGAAGATGAGCCTGGGAGAGGCTTTTTGGGCGGGTGGCCGAGCAAAATGGGGTCATTTCGGTGCATAACAGACTTCACTCGGATCACCGGCTCCTGTCGCTCGCCACTGGCATAGTAGCCCGCGAACTCGCCGAACGGCCCCTCCAGTCGGGTCTCATCAGGATAAGACTCGCCCTCGATGGCTATTTCCGCATCCGCCGGGATAGGCAAACCGGTCACCGGCCCCTTAATGACCTCGATAGGCCCACCTTTAACACCTCCGGCATACTCGTATTCGGGAAGCCCCCACGGCAACGCCGCGCTGGCGGCAACAACCATAAGAGGATCGTGCCCGAAGGAAATGGCGACCGGGCAAGACTCGCCCTTGGCCCAGTATTTCTCGCGTTGAATACGTCCGTGCTTACCTGGAGAGATGTAAAAGCCGAGCGTGTTTCTGTCGTGTCTCTGAACGCGGTAGGTTCCCACGTTCACCCACCCCTCATCTGGGTCGCGAATGACCACCATGTCGCCCGTGCCTATATACGGCCCGCCATCCAACTCGTGCCACTTTGGCACAGGGAACTCGAAGAGATCGACGTCATCGCCAGTGTGTACGTTTTCCAGGACCGGACCGTTATCCAACACTTCCGGCGGGATACGCTGGATATCGCGCATCTTGTCACGAATTTCCCGTGTCATATTCAGGACGTCGGTCCCTTCGGCAAGGCCAAGTGTCAGTGCCGTGCTGTGCGGGGATTCGCCCATCGTCGCTATGCGGTAGCCTGGGCGAAAACCAGGAATCCGATCGAACAGGATGGCCGGGAGATGCTCTTTTTCGCAGGCCAAATCGCAAATCGCTCCGATCTCGCCTCCTGGATCCGCGCCATCGATCCGCTTCAACTCCCCAAAGTCGTCAATCCGCGCCAGCCATTCGCGCAGGTCCTTATACCCCATTTTCTCCCCCTTGCCTACTCGTTCACCTCAGCAAACATATCACCCTGAAGAGTCCGTGTCAATAGCGACGAACGGTACGTCATAGCACGACCAGGATCGTGCCCACCATTAACAGGGAGTTGCCAATGATGACCCAGCGACTGAAGCTCTCCTGGCTGCGGTTGAAGATGAACGCGAGGGCCAGCACCCACAGGGGCATGGTACGCGACGTGAGGCTAACGATGATTAGCGATCCGTCCACCAGAGCGATGTAGCGCAGCATCTGGGCGACACACGTGGTCGTGCCGCTCAAAATGGACAGTCGCAGGCACTTAAAATCTGACGTGGCTAACTCTGTTCTCGTTGTGCTCTTGAACAGGGAAGGGGCAATGGCCAAGGAGGCGGCCACAAAGGCGACCAAACTTCCGGCGTATGGCGTGCCGCCGTTTTCTAGCCCGAGCTTGATGAAGACAGGACTGCTCCCCCAAAAGAAGGCGGCGCCGAGACCGAGGAGCATCCCAACGTACAGGGTGCGTCGATCCACATCCCTGCCACTAGCGGCCATCCTGGCCCCAACTGACGGCGAGACGGTTGGCTCTTTGAGGGCTGTCAAAGTAGGCCCAATCATCGTCAGGAGCAACCCCAGCGCTGCCCACACGGTTAGCTCTTCTTGGAGTACGACCATGGCCGCGAGCACGGTGATCGGCGCATTCAATCCGGTCACGATGTTGGACCGCGTCGAGCCGATCAATAACACCGCTCTGTAGGCGAAAGTACGTCCCAGGGCAAAGTTAATCGCGCCATAAAGCGCGAAGAAGAGATAAGTCTTCCACGTGTAGTGGCCCAGGCTGGAGAGATCGCCTGTCAGCAAGGATACCGCCACAAAGAAGAATGGCCCGACAAAAATGGCGACTATCGAAACGTAGTTGGCACTAGCCCGAAGCACGGCCCGACGCGTGATTATGGAATTCGCACCGAAAGCAGCGCCGATGCCGAGGCCGAATAGAGCTGATATCATCTCGTCATGCCCCTCTACATACAGAGCACTTGACAGACGGAGGGGAGATGGCGTTTTGATGTCGCATTTCTCTGTTCAGCCTGCCAGCGTTACCCATTCTTATCAGCCCGGACAATACTCAATTCTCGTCTGCATGTCAAGCCCCGGTCGACGGCAATAACACCTGCCACTATAGAGCTAACGCTTATAGTCACGTGCAAACCATTTGTCGGCGATCTCAGGGGTTCGCAAAATGCCGTAGGGAGAGAAAGAGATCCACGGTTTTCCAGGATACAAGAATCACGGTTTTCCAGGATGACATCTTGCTCGAAATATGCTAGCATACGCGACTAAGAAACGCCAGTTAGAGCGGCTGGCTGGGTCTAACGGCTGAACAAACCCCCGGGGCTGATTCACGTTGTCGGGAGCCGTCATCGCCATCAGTTGAGTACATTGCAG
>JACPRP010000008.1 GCA_016189905.1 Chloroflexota bacterium
ATGGAAGCGGGACTGAGAATCGTACGTCAGCAAATGAGAGAAGGGCCGACTCCGAGGAAGCCAGCGGGAGATCGAGGACCGTGAAGTTTACTGTTCCCACCGTGACCTGAGTGAGTTGCATACCCCGCGTCAACGAAAGCGCCAAGCGAGTTGACGGCGTGGAGAAGGTCCAGGTGGACCTAAGAAGCCAGACTGTCACGGTTACATACGATGCGAGCAATACCAATTCGGAGGCCATCGCGCAGGCCCTCAAAGCTGGAGGCGATACGATAGCCAAGGTGGAAACCCAATAGCCCATAAAGACGAGAATCGCATCAAGACGAGTGGCTTGAGATCGTTAGGAGGGGAAGGATGAAGGAGAAGTTATCCAGCCTTGGGTCAGTTGGCACAGCTTTTTTGTCGTCGATCTGCTGACTGGGCGTACCTGTTTTTGCATCACTAGGTCTTAGTGGTGTTGGTGTATCTCTCGCCGGCTCGCTGGCCGGATACCGTACCTATTTCCTGATTGTAACCATTATTCTACTCGGCTCAGCACACTACCTGCTGGCCACGAAGTCGAACCGGAACCCGTGGAACAAGGTAATCGTCTGGGGGGCGACGCTAATGGTCGTCGCCCAGTTGGCCTATTCTATGGTGAATACTTTGTTTCTGTCTTCGCCAACGTAATCGGTAGGTGATGGCTACCGAGCATCTCAGGCGTGCTCTTAGAGGAAGGGGGGCCTTATGGGCAAAAGACGATCAGACAAGCCCAACCGGTCAGACCAGAAATACGATCTGGCAATTGTCGGCTCTGGCTCCGCCGCCTTCGCTGCGGCCATTCGCGCACGAGATTTGGGAGCAAGAGTTGTGATGGTTGAGCGAGGAACGCTCGGAGGCACTTGCGTCAACATCGGCTGCATTCCCTCCAAGATGCTGCTGCGGGCCAGTGACATCTATTATCAGACCAGAAATCAGCCCTTTGCCGGAATTGATACAGAAGCGGGGACAGTAGATCTCCGCGCACTGATCGAACAGAAAGATGCACTGATAAAGGTGCTAAGGCGTGAGAAGTACGAGGAACTAGTTGGCACGTACGGTTGGGAAGTTATCCGGGGAGAGGCTGCTTTCGCTGATGACGCCACGCTCGAAGTTGGAGATCGTGTGATCAAGGCCAGTGCCTACGTCATCGCCACCGGTGCATCGCCAGCAGTTCCCCGGATTCCAGGCATCGAGGACGCCGGTTATCTGACGAGCACGACGGCGCTTTCGTTGGATCACGTGCCCGAGAGCCTCGTCGTTATTGGCTCGGGCTACATCGCTCTGGAGCTTGGTCAACTATTCCACCACCTGGGAAGTCGGGTCACGTTGATGCAGCGAGGACCTCGGATACTGCGCGAATACGAACCCGAAGTTGCCGAGGCTGTGGCCAAGGTCCTAGTCGACGAGGGAATCGAGGTGATCACCGGCGCGAGCATCCAGCGGGTCGAGAGGACCCAGAGGGGACGCAAGATCACCCTGGTGGCCAAGGGCCGCGAGCGGGACGTCGAAGGCGAGCAGTTGCTAGCGGCAATTGGGCGAAGCCCGAATACGCGGGCTTTGGGATTGGACCGAGCTGGTATAAGTATCGACCGCGGTGCTGTAAAGGTCAACGACGAACTCCGAACGACGAATCCGGGAGTTTGGGCAGCAGGTGATGTCACCGGAGGATCACGGTTTGTGTACGTGGCTGCCTATGAGGGAACATTGGCCGCCGAGAACGCTCTGGCCACGGCAAAGCGGGTAATCGACTTACGAGCTGTGCCAGCGGTCGTTTTCACGACTCCGTCAATAGCGACGGTGGGATTGACCGAGGCGCAGGCCCGGGCAGTCGGGCATCAGGTCAAGACCTCGATTCTTCCGGCTGAGATGGTGCCGCGCGCCATAGTGAATCGGGACACGCGGGGTGTCTTCAAGATCGTGGCCGATGCAGCAACCGATCAGATACTCGGCGTGCACATCGTGGCCGACAACGCCGGAGACGTTATCTACTCCGCTACCCTGGCAGTGAAGTTCAAGTTGACCACACGGGACTTGGTTGAAACCTTTGCACCGTACCTCACAATGGCCGAGGGATTGAAGCTGACAGCTCAGACCTTTGGTCGAGATGTTGCCAGGCTCTCCTGTTGCGCGAGTTGACGTTGGTCGTTGTAGACCGAAGTAGTGCTTATAGGTGAAAGAATTTGTGCCACGTGCGTCACAAATCATTGTCCGCAACGAATTCCTTTTTGCGGAGCTGCGGTAGCTTTGCCGCGTGACACCTCAGTCTGGGGTCTTATATTAGACCGTGGCAAACCAGAGAAGATCGTGAAAGGCCGATTCTACAAGCACGCTCGCCGCCGCGCTCATCCCATTGCGTTGCTTATGCGGACGCAGTAGCGCAGGAATTGCCTCAGCATTCTCCCACCCAAATCCGTTTTCGATCGGCCAGGCGCCGCCGGCTTGCTGGGCATATCGTCCAAGGAGCGAGAGAAACGCATATTTGAGCTATTGGAACTGCTGCGTCTCGAGACTGAAGAGGGCCAGCCATTTCCGCTGGAGAATACCCCGCCTATTAGGGCGCTACGTGGCGAGACAGTGCGCGACGTTGTGGCGATTGTTCATCGGGTCTCCGATGGAAAGCCGATTTGGGTCTCCATCAGCGGGGCTTCCATTCGCACTCCCATGGGCAAACCGCAGGGATGCGTAACCACCCTAACCGAGGTTACTGCCATGGGCAGACCAAGGGGAGGAAACAAGGCTGAAGGCTTAGACGAATGAGTGCGCAAGACTTAGGGGTGGAATACCCGGGGCTTGTAACAATACTCAGGCGCAGGCTAGGTCACAAAGGGAGCTGTTTGGAAACTATTGATGACTATGGAGAACTGACGGCTTCGATCTGGAGTTTCATCGGGCGCCTTTTGGGCGAAGGCGGGACGAGAGCAGTTCTTGCGAGATCCCTCCAGTTCGCGGCGCTGGAGGCGCCGTTGCTGGAGAAAGTGCAGGTCTGTGACAGGGAAGTCGACTTCAGTGGATTGCGTGATTATGCTGCACACGGAGGCTGCAACACCTCCCAAACACTGGATGCGCTCATACTGCTAACGGTCACCATTTTCAAGATCCTCTCCAACCTTTCAGAAAATGCGATTACTGGACCTTTGCTCACCCAATTGGACAAGGAGAAGTGAAGCACGAGGGGCATCCGGAACTAGCCGCACTCCTTCAAGCCTTAGCCGGTCAGACCTGGTGGCACCGTCCTTGCACTTTCTGAATACGTGATGGCCTCCTTAGGCTTGGGAGTCGAGGTGAGGGGAAGGGCAGAAGTCCTGGTGAGGCGCCTGCAAAGCGGGCGCCTTTTGATCTGTCGGTACTCGAATCAAAGGAGTGAAGCAAATGGTCACTCGGCGAGAGAAGAACCAGCACACAAATGAGCTTGGTCACGACGAATGTATGCGCCGGCTCCGGGCAATCAGCGAGGCCGCCGTGGACATCACTTCCGAGCTGGCGCTCGACAAGGTGCTGCAAAGGATCGTGGATTCGGCGCGTGACCTATTGAATGCCCGGTATGCCGCTCTGGGGGTCGTCGATGAGGAGCGAAAAAGGCTCACGGCGTTTCTAGTCTCTGGGTTGACCCGTCGTGAGTTTGAGGCCATCGGGCCGGTGCCTCGGGGCCTGGGGCTACTGGGACTGCTCCTGCGAGAGCCCCGGCCGATTCGCGTCAAGGATCTCGCCAAGGATAGGCGTTCCGTGGGCTTTCCGCCTTACCATCCCAAGATGACCAGCTTTCTAGGGGTTCCGATCGTTTCCAGAGGCCACATCCTGGGCAATTTCTACCTGACAGACAAAATTGGGGGTCCCGAGTTTAGCCAGGAAGATGAGGACCTTCTCGTAATGTTTGCGGCCCACGCCGCCGTCGCGATAGAAAACGCTCGTCTTTACACACGAACAAGTACGAACCTGCAGCAGAAGATCAAAGAGGTGGAGAAATCCGAGCGACAGGCACGATTCCTGGCCGAGCTCGGGGCTCTTCTTCCTGCCGCTCCCATCAGGGAGGAGATACAGCTGCAAGGCATAGCCGAGCGTCTAACAGATCCGCTGGGAGATGCCGCGGGCATTTACCTGGTCGGCGAAGAAGATCCCAGCGTTATCACGCGCAGCGTAACGTACCACGCCAACCCCCAAAGAAGGCTAGGTGCCGAGGAAGTTGTGCCGGAGGCGTGGCCGTGGCTGCGAGAACTGGTGATCTTCAACGAGGAAGCGGTTCTCGTCCCCACGGTAGACGCTGGGGAAGCCCCGCCGGGCGCCATTCGCCTGCCGGTGAAAGTGAAGCATCGATTCACGGGAATGCTAGCAGTGCCGATAAGAGTCGGTGGCAGACCTTTCGGATTCCTGGTATCTTTAGCCACCCAGCCATTGGAGCTGACGCAGGACGATTTGCGCTTTGCCACCCTCGTTGCCGACCGGCTAGCTGTCGGCCTTGACAATATCAGGCTTTACCGTGAATTGGGTAAACAGAAGTCGCTCCTCGAGAGCATACTGCGCAATATGTCCGAGTGCGTGTACGTCGCGGACCCCAAGGGCAATTTCATCCTGGTCAACCCAGCCGTCCTAACACGATTTGGGTTGCCGGGCAACGAGGGAGAGCCGAAGTCGGTCACCGACTTTCACAGGCTACTGAAGCCACGTCACGAAGATGGCAGGCCGTTTTCGCTTGAAGATATGCCCATAATGCGCGCAATTCGAGGTGAAACCTTCACCAATGCGGTGATGCGCATTACCTCAGTTGGCGCAGTTGAGGATATCTTCGTCAATGTGAGCGGCGCGCCCATACGCGACGAGAAAGGCAACGTCGTCGCGGCGGTGAGCGTTTGCCGAGACATCACCGAAAGCAAGAAGGCCGAAGCCGCCCTGGCACGATTGGCGGCGATCGTGGAGTCTTCTTACGATGCTATCATCGGCAAGACTTTGGACGGAGTCATCACGACCTGGAACCCAGCGGCGGAGCGGCTTTACGGCTATCGCGCCAAAGAGGCTATCGGACAACCTTTCTCCATCGTCTTCCCACCCGAAAGCACATATGAGCAATGGGATACCCTGGAGAAGACCAGACAGGGGATCCGAGTCGAGGACTATGAGACGGTGCGGGTGCGCAAGGATGGGAAGCTGATACATGTGGCGGTAACAGTCTCGCCCATAAGGGACGCCGCCGGGACCATCGTAGGCGCGTCGACAATCACCCGTGATATTACCGAGAGGAAGCGGGTCGAGGAGGCGCTGCGGGAGAGCGAGGAACGCTTCCGCAAGGTTTTCGAGGAAGGACCGCTGGGTATGGCCATCGTGGGCCTGGACCGTCGCATCGTGAGAGCCAATGCGATGCTCTACAAGATGTTGGGGGGCAAGGAGAAAGAACTTGTCGGACGCACACTCGACGATTTTGCCCATCCCGAAGATGTGGACAAAGATGCGCGGCTCGCCCAACAGTTGTTCGAGGGGGACCTTCCCTCCTACACGATAGAGAAGCGCTACGCAAGGAAGGACGGAGAGATCATCTGGGCTCAACTCACGGCCTCCGTCATTCGCGGCTCACACGGGAAGCCGATATACGGGCTGGCAATGCTCCAGGACATCACCGAGCGAAAACGGACTGAGCAAGAGCGCGGCCAGGTGCAGGAACAGCTGCGAGATGTGAACAGTCGGCTGGTTACCGCCAGCTTTCAGGCTAAGGATGAGGCCGAGAAGGCGGCACGCCGGGCGGCGGAGCTGGATGCCACAATTACGGCCATCGCCGACGGAGTAGCCATCACGGATCCCGAAAGCAGGATTGTACGCATGAATGCCGCCGCTGAGAGAATGCTGGGCTTCACCGCGGAAGAGAGCCATCTGCCGCTGGCAGAACGTAAAGCACTGGTGCGCACGGAGAAGCCCGACGGAACGCCTTTTTACCTTGAAGAGATGCCAACGTGGCGTGCCTTGCGCTACGGCGAAACCAACTACGGTGTCATAATGGTCATCCATAACGCTAGGACTGGCAAAGTAACCTGGGTGTCCAACAGCTCAGCGCCCATCCGGGCAGCGGATGGAAGGATATTTGGCGCAATCACGATATTTTCCGACATAACAGTGATGCACGAGCTGCAGGAGCTACGTGAAGACCTGATGAGGGCAGTGTCCCACGATTTGCGGAACCCGCTGGGAATCGTCCTGGGCCAGGCGCAGTTCATCGAGAGGTCTGCGGAAAATCCTGACCAGGTGCGCAAGAGCACGGGCGCTGTTATTACCAGCGCCAGACGAATGGAGGCGATTATTGGGGACTTGGTGGAGTCGGCCCAGCTGGAGGCCGGGGAGATTCGGCCCGAGAAGCGGCCGGTGGACCTGAGAGGACTAGTGCTCGATCTGCTAGAGCGGGCTAAGGTGTCGATGGAGGTAGGTCGGGTCAAGGTTGAGATCCGGGCGGACCTGCCAAAATTACTCGCCGACCCTGATCGGCTGGATAGGATCGTTACCAACTTGATCAGCAACGCTCTGAAGTATTCGGCGCCCGAGACGGAGGTGCTTATTTCAGCCAAACGGATCGACGGGGAGGTGTTGACCTCCATAGCCGACCGGGGCATTGGACTAGCGCCCGAGGATCTGCCTCACATCTTCGAACGGTTCTACGAGCCAAAGTTACGCCCGGAAAGGCGGGGACTCGGCCTCGGCCTTTTCATAACCCGAAAACTGGTCGAGGCCCACGGTGGGCGCATCTGGGTGGAGAGCGAGCGAGGGAGGGGATCAACTTTCTACTTCACGTTGCCCCTGGCATAAGGGAAAGGGATGGGGAGATGAGTAACGAACGTCCGGAAGCCAGGGACTGGAGCGACCCACTGCTGCGCGCTATCGTAGCCACCGCCAGTCTCCTCACCGCGGCCACGACGATTCCGTTTCTCTTGTATGGGGCGGGACCTGTCTATGGCGAGACAGCCGGCTATGTGCCGGTGATGCACGGCTTCGCGGGGCTTGCCGCCTTCATCGTGGCCTTCCTTGCCTTCGGACGCTATCAGGTGTTGCGAGATCCAGCTTCCTATTGGATCGGATTGAGCCTGGCCACCTTTGGCATCCTGTCCATTTTTTTCATTCTGGCCTGGCCCGGCTTCGGGCCGGGCGGTGAAGGAATCATCGCCCGTCTTCCCAACACCTCGGGATGGATAGCTGTGCTGGAGTTGACTACTCTCAGCTTGCTCTTGCTCACGGCCACGCTCGTCAGCCAGCCCAGGAAAGCAACGGTTGCCGGCCGGCACTGGTTGTGGTCAGTTGCGGCCTGGCTGGTGTTGATCACGCTGGTGGCCGGACTCTCGGTGGTCTTCGAGCAGTACCTCCCAGCGGTCATTGAGACAGAAGGGGGACTCTCCGCCCTCCTCCTCACTCTGGACTGGCTCTTCTTGCTGCTGTTCGCAATAGGTGCGCTGCTCTCGACTCGTCGCTACGTGCTCACCGGGGACTCCCTGCAGGGCTACATTGCCCTCACGCAGGTGGCGTTGGTTTTCGTCGTCCTCACGGCCCTCATCGGTCAGAGGAGGTACGATCTGTGGTACTACGTGAGCCGCATCTACCTGGTCGGAGGCTTTCTGGCGATGATGTTCGGCCTCCTCTCCGAGTACGTGGACCTCTATAAACGTGAACGAGAGGCGCGCGCCGAGGCTGATGCGCGGACCGGACAGATCAGAAGCATCATCGCCAGTATGGCCGATGCGGTCTACGTCACCGACGATCAGGGAAGGGTGACACTGACGAATGACGCTGGAGAGAGCTTGCTTGGGCTGCGGAACCTTATGGGACTGGACCTGCTGGCCAGGACCTTGCCTGGGCCAATGCAGATGCGACGCCTTGACGGAACGCCGATAGCGCGGCTGGATATGCCGCTGGCACGGGCCCTGGCGGGTGAAACGGTTGAGACAGAAGATATCCTCTTTCATAACTCACAGACGGGTGGGGATGTGTATATCCGGGTCAGCGCGGCGCCGATAGAGTGGGATGGGCGGATCGTCGGGGTAGTGCTCGTGGCCAAGGACATAACCGAGCTGGTGGAAGTGGACCGGATGAAAGACGAGTTCATCAAAGTGGCGGCTCACGAGCTGAAGACGCCGGTGGCGATTATGAAGGGATACGCTCAGGCTATGGAAAGGCTGGAGAAGGCCACACCGGAGCAGCGGCGCAATATGGTGGGTGCCATCGACCGAGGCGCCGACCGGATCACCAGAATCGTCGAGGACCTGCTGGATATCTCCCAGCTTCAGCTAGGCGGGTTGGAGATGAGGAAAGAGAGGGTGATCCTGCCCGAGTTGGTGCACGCCGTGGTGGACAGGATGGCCCTGTTGGCGCCGAAGCACCACCTGAGGGTGACCAGGGCCGAGCCTGTCGTGTTGACAGGAGATAGAGAGCGGCTGGAGCAGGTGGTGGTGCACATGGTCGAGAACGCCATCAAGTACTCGCCCAAAGGCGGCGACATCGACGTCGCGGTCGACGTGCGGGACCACGAGGCAGTAGTGTCGGTGACCGACCGGGGGGTGGGCATTCCCCGGGACAGGCAGGCCAGGATATTCCAGAGGTTCTACCGCGCCCACACCGGTACGCCCTACGATTACGGGGGAATGGGTGTGGGGCTGTACATATCCAAGGAGATAATCGCGCGACATGGTGGCCGGATGTGGTTCGAGAGCGTGGAAGGGAAAGGCTCCATCTTCTACTTCAGCCTGCCGATCGGGGACGGACATGCCAGACGATAACTCAAGAACGGTGCTGGTCATAGACGACGATCAGGATATCGTCTCCTTGGTAGCTATGGTACTGGAAGCGGAGGGCTACACGGTGCAGACGGCGGCCGATGGACGCGAGGGCCTGCAAAAATTGGAGCGAGATATGCCCGACCTGATCCTGCTGGACATGAAGATGCCGGTGATGGACGGCTGGGAGTTCGCCAGGGAGTTCCACGCCAGGCACGACTCCAAGGTGCCGATCGTGGTTCTGACCGCAGCTGCGGACGCCAGAAGGAGGGCCGAGGAAATCGGTGCCCAGGGTTGGATCGGTAAGCCGTTCGATCTGGACACGTTGGTCGTGGTTGTGGACCGGTACGCAACGCTGCGCGAACAGTGATCCTGGTTGGGACACACGATTTGCCATCAGTCTTGATGGAGGGACAACTGTGGCAAGAGGTCGAAAAGTCCTCATCGTGGAGCACGTTCCCGACCTGCTAACTCTGATTGATACGCTGCTGCGGGCGGAAGGTTACCGGACGCACGGGGCGCTTATGGGCGAAGGAGTGATGGACAAGGCCAGGAAGTTCGCGCCCGACGTTATCCTGCTGGACATGATGGGCGGGCATCCCGAGGATGTGGCGCTGCTGGATCAGCTGCGAACCGATGCCGACACCCGTGGCACGCCGGTGGTGGCGATGGGCACTCTGCCCGGAGTCCTGGAGAAGACCTTGACCAGCTACAACGTCAGGCAAGTGGTACTCAAGCCTTTCGACGTCGACACCCTGATACAGAAGACCCGCGCCGCCCTCGAGGGGTCTCCGCTCCTGGCGATGCTCAAGCAGCCCAGGGCGCCCGTCAAGCGGCTGTTTTCGGAGGTGGCGGCCGGACTGGCTACCATCTCACGAGAGATGATGGTCCGCTGGGTGCAGCGGGTTGCAGCCAGCGAACCATTTCGGGGCCGCAAGCTGGGCCTGGCGGCGGCGATCGATCAGGTGCCGATATTGCTCGAGGTGATACTGGTTGCGCTGCAGAGCGAGGACTTCAGAAGGATTATCGACCAGGATCCGACGATCAGGGAGAGGGTTGCCGAGCACGTGCAGCTGCGCCGCCAGCAGGGCATACCACTGGCGGGCATCGTGCAGGAGTACCAGTTCCTGCGTGAGGAAATCAGGTGTGAGATCGCCGGAGTCCTCGGCGGCAAAGGGGTGAGCGCCGAGGATACGCTGGAGGTGGTGACGAGGAAGGATTACGCCCTCGACACCATCATCCGGCTGACTGTGGAGACTTACGAGCGTGAGGCCGGATTGAAATAGCGTTTGTCCGTCTGGTAGTATTGGATTGTCTACGCTACGTGTTCCGCCGCCAGAGATTATGCTCGCCCACGTGATCGTGCGATTTCTGGTCCGGAACCGGGCCGTATAAAAACAGGGAGTTCAAATGGCATCGTCGCGGGCAGAGTCCCTTCGCCCCGTCTTTCTCGTCGGACTCGCATCGGCCCTGGTTCTCGCACTGGTAGTTGCTCTAAGACCATTGCTTTACGTCGTGTTCTCAACCGACGTCTACCTCCCCACTCACTCCTTCGCCGAGGTCGCCAGCATCGTCGTCAGCTTCTCGATATTCGCCGTCTACTGGAATGCCAGCAGGGAAGCTCGCGACGCTCAGGGCCTCTTCATCGGCACTGCCTTCCTGGCCGTGGCCATCATCGACACTATGCACACGCTGTCGTTCCCTGGCATGCCCGACTTCGTTACGCCAAGCTCGGTCGACAAAGGTATTCTGTACTGGCTCCCAGCTCGTATCTGGGCGGCACTGGCTCTGCTGGCGGCAGGTCTCATAGATCCGCAAAGCCAAAACCCGTTCATCCAGCGCAAGCCGCTGCTCGCTCTCAACCTGGCGGTGCCCGCTATGGTTTTCGTGGCGGTCTCGTTCTTCGACCCGTACATCCCACCGATGTTCATCCCTGGCCAGGGACTGACCCCCCTCAAGGTCGAGCTGGAGTATCTGGTGGTGGTGCTCTCGGTGATCGCCGGGGTGGTGTACCTCAGGGCTTTCAGAGCCACGGGCAATCGGTTCTATCAGTTGCTGGCGATGGCTCTCGTCGTCACGGTGTTCAGCGAGCTGGCGTTCACCCTCTACGCCGAAGCCAACGACACCTTCAATCTCCTCGGGCACGTATACAAGGTAATTGCCTATTACTTCATCTTCAATGCCCTTTTCGTCTCGGCCGTGCTGCGACCGTACTCGGAATTGGAGCGGCTGTACGATCAGATCGAGAACCAGCTAAAGCGTACAATAGTTGAGCTAAAAGAGACGGCTCATGCTGCCACCCGGAGATCGGCCCAACTCTCCGAGTTCACCGACCTGTTGGCTCACGACATTCGGGCACCCCTCAGCATCGTCCTCGGTCAGGCTCAATTGATCGTGCGGGCCGCCGAAGCTGGAGAAAAGGATAAAGTGGTGCAGAGCGCCCAGGCCGTGACCACCAGCGCTCGACGTATGAACGCGATGATTCAGGATCTGGTGGACTCGACACGCCTGGAAACCGGGCAGGTGCAACTGGAGCGGCAGCCGGTGGTTTTGAAAGAATTCGTAGCCGACCTGCTGGGGCGAGCGAGGGCGGCGATGGACGTTGGACGGGTTCGAGTCGAGATACCAGCGGACGTGCCTCCCGTGTCCGCGGACCCCAATCGCCTGGAGCGCATCCTCCTGAATCTTCTTAGCAACGCGCTGAAGTATTCGCCGCCGGAGACAGAAGTGCTGGTCCGAGCCCGAAAGATGGACGGCGAAGTGATCGTCTCCGTAGCAGACAGGGGGATGGGAATAGCTCCGGAAGACCAGGCCCACATCTTCGAGCGCTTTTATAGGACGAAGGGAGCCCGAAAGGCCGAGGGCTTGGGCCTCGGTCTGTACATCACCCGGATGCTGGTCGAGGCCCATGGCGGGCGCATCTGGGTCGAGAGCGAGCTGGGAAAGGGTTCAACGTTCTACTTCACGCTTCCAATCGCCTGAGCATTATTGTTGGGCGAACTGTGGCGCCGACGATACACCCTGTTTTGGCAACCGATCGTAAAGCCTAAGAATGGAACAGATTCTGATCTGACACACCGTTATGATTGGATGGACCGAATTGCAGCTACCCGCAACAGAGTCCTAAAGGGCCGCGTGTGTGAAATACAGCTTGCGAGTGGTACATTGGACGGGGCATTGAAAGGGGAGGGGGCAACCTCTAGGAGAAGTTACTACGGGGGGAGTTGCCAGTCTTGGGGGAAGACTCTGGTTTCGCCAACTTGGGTTTCGTCATAGCTTCGCCTACGAGGTCGGACTCAATATCGAAGATAACCCCGCACAGGCAGAGCAAGTCCCTATGCACTTCGGCAGGAGCACAGCCAGTCTCGGTGATGTGTTTATTGAAAGCCTCAAAATTTAGTCCCGCCTGAGAGACTTGGATGTGTGTCAGGCTAGGGCAGGTCTTCTGTGCCTGGTTTATGGCCCGTTTGAATATTGCAGCAGTCCCACCTTCTCCAACCAGGACTACATCGAAGTTCCGTATCGTGCGCAGTAGCTTTGCGTGCATATCGATGGCTACCGAACAGGTGGAGATGGATTCGGCGCCTTGCGCACGCTCGGCGAGTGCTCTGCATTCCTCAACCCAGTCGCTATCTTTCACTTGAGCGTCCCCCGTCGTATTCCGAGTTGTAAAGGTGCAATATGGGTGCCAGCATTCTACTCCACGCTGCCGCAGACCTGAACCCATGGGTCCGACCTCAGGTAACAGGTGCATAAGGGACTTCAGGCGCTCGTTTACCAACATTAGCCTGGGACAGATAAAACCACTCGACAATGGGGCGTTCGGCACTGCAACTGGTATAATTACGGTGTGAGGGAATTCTCCCGTGTCATAGGACGCGACGATAGAGCTATTAATCCAATAAACGGGATACAGGTAATCACGCCAGAAGTCGTGCGGCAACCTTATTCGATTACCATCAGTAATAAGCGACTAATGCGAAAAGGATCAATCCTCTGCTGGTCTTCGACCGGTTCCACCTCAGTGCTCACCTCAAGCCAGAATAGCCTATCAAGGTTTCTGCCCCCTCAAGAGAAAATACCCGAGCGTGCCATTCAGATATAAGGGATATACCTTCCCCATCGACTCGTAGATGTGCCCTATACTGGTGATACCATATTTGAAGATTAGTCTTGGCAGAATAGAAGATAACATCTCCCAGAGGCTGAACAGGTCGTTGGCGTTCTTCACCTTCCTATCTGGTCTTATTTTGGCAGCATTCTCCGGCGCCGACCAATCTTCTGCCCAGAGGTCCGTCAATCCGGCGCTCGCCATCATCCCCTTCCATTCTGCAAGCGTGTATGGAACGGTGCCGAGCCTCCTCGCGATATCCGCTTTTTCAGGTTGGCCCATCTCCTTTAGCCACGTCGATTCGTGAATGACCACGTAGCCCCCTGGCTTGGTCACCCTGGCCATCTCATCCAGGCATTTCTGCGGGTCGGGCGTCAATCCAACGGCGCATTCGTTCACCGCCAAGTCGAAAGAGCAATCTTCGAAGGGCAAGTCCAACGAGTTGGCCACCTTGAATTCGGTCTGGCTTTCTACGCCTTCTCTCTTTGCTCTGGCGACCGAGGATCTGATCATCTCGGGGCTGAGATCTACTCCAACTATCCTCGCTCCAAAGTTCTTAGCGTAGTAAGCTGGCAGGATGCCTCGTCCGCAAGACACGTCCAGCACCTTCTTGCCCTTCATCTCCACGATCTCGCCTATTCTTCGGGTGATATCGAAGCCACCGGGATGCAGAAGCTCTATTCCGGAGAGCTCGAGCACATCTTCAATGGTTGGCTTTCGCTTGTCTCTCGTCACTTTCTCAGCCTCCTCAGTTAGAATGGACAATCGATGGTCTGCACTTGGTGCACTTCAGCATCGGACAGCCGCCACGTGGATGCTCGACGATCTTTCGCATCGTCCTTCCCTCCCTTGCTCGTGACCAAGGAGGGAGGGACATCGAGTTCGGACGTCGTCGTTTCCCAACGATCCAGATAATTCAACAAAGAGCCAACACAGATGCGCTGAATGGCAGCCACAGTGGAAGGCGCCCTCAATTGCCGTAAAGCAGCTCGCTCGCCTGGCGCAGGGAGGTGGCGTCCGAAACGTCGTGGTCCAGGAGCGGCAATCGTGCTCTGACCAAAGGGGCGAAGCGGGTGTCTATTTCGTTCACGTATCGTGCTTGCAGGCTCGCTCTCGCCGCTAGGAAACGATTGCCCTCGATGACCTCGGGTAGTATGCACTGGTTGACCACCAGCGCCTGCACGGGGATGCCGAGCCGATCCAGCCCGGTAATGGCACTCTGAGTCTCCTCTATGGGCAGACGCTCGGGCAACAGAACGAGGGCGAAGGTCGTGGACGAGCGATCCCTCAGGACATTCAGTGCCTTGTCGTAGCGCTGTTTGTCTCGCTCCAGATCCTGGAACGAGTTGCTGTCCATGTTCATCAAGCTTGCCAGCTTCTCGCCCTCCTGGATCTGCTTCTGCAAAAACCCCGCCCAGTCGAAGGGCATAGCCAACTCGCGCAGGCTTTTGCCCGTGGGCGCGGTGTCGAAGACTATCACGTCGCCGTCGGGCTCTTCGAGAAAGCTTACGAACTGATCGAAGGTAGCCATCTCTTCGGCACAAGGGGTGCTGATGACATCGCCTCCGAAGGCGCCGGTCATCTGGCCGATGACGCTGTTGAGGCGGTGCTGGAAGACACCTCTGGCGTCGTTGGGATTGATGTTGAGTCCGCAGAGATTGGGCACGTGGCGTATGGGCACGCGGGCGACACCGCCGATCGGCTGCCCGAACATGGCTGAGAGGCTAACGGTTGGATCGGTGGAGACGATAGTGGTCTTGTAGCCGTGGTCAGCGAACCAGACGGCAGTCGCGGTGGCAAGGGTCGTCTTGCCAACCCCACCTTTGCCGCCGAAAAACAGGTACTTTGTCGAGCTATTGGGCGCGATGAGATGCTTCAGGTCCTCATTCATTTGAGTTTTCCTCCTCTGGTTGGCTTGTCGTCGAGGCCTCGATAAGCGCGTTATTCATTTCCTCCAACCGCGGAACACCATAGGAAACTGGTTTGCCGTTGACCAGGATCGCTGGCACCCCCAGTTTGCCGGCCTGGAATTCGCCGATGAGTTTAGCCATAACGACTTTGGGGGCGCCACCAGCCATCGCCGTGGTCGCGGGCATCACCTTCACCACAGCCTCTACGCCCGTCTCAGTGATGGCCTGCTGCACGATGCGCTGGGCCTGTTCGTCGAAGGGCTTCATGCCGGGGATGCAGCAGCTTCCGCTGATGATCACGACGCCTACGCCCACTTTGGAGTCCTCCCTGGGATCTTTTCGCAGGAAATTGATTCGCATCGGAAATAGCCTCCTTCATACGATATCCACACTATTTCGATATTCGAAATATTAGGCCAAAAAAAGGGCGCAACTCCCTGAACAAAGGGATTGCGTCAGTTCGAACAGCAGCTGCCTTCCACAGCCTTCCTTATGACGTTGGTGACTCGTTCGAGTGATCGAACGATCGTGGCGCGTTCACCCTCCGGAATGTCGCCGAGCACCACTTCCAGCATCTCCTGCTTCTCTTTCTCCAGGGCACGCCGCAAGTTCTGGCCTCGATCGGTGAGTCCCACCCGCACCACTCGGCGATCCTCGTAGTCCTGCCTGCGGTAGGCCAGTCCCTTACTACTGAGGTGGTCGACGGTCGTGGTGACCGTGCTGTTGGCCAACCCCAGAACCTCGCTCAATTCGTTCATCGTGAGCTTAGAATTCTCTGGGATAGCCAGCAGAGCCATGCCTTGAGCGGCCGTGACCCCATACTGGGCGAGGCACTTTTTGTCGCAAAGCTCGAAGTTTCTAACGAGCTCCGTGATCAAGCGCTGCATTTTGAGAGCGAAGGAGCCGATGCTGTCGCAATTCACGGTAAGTCCGATCCTTACTATTTCGATATTCGGATATTCTGATCCTACAACTATTATCCTCTGTTGTCAAGGGGTTTGCTTGGAAACTTCTCCCGGCAGGTGCTTTCGGGGCGAAACGGATGCCATGTTGGACTGAGACAGTTCAAACCACTCGACGGTGGGGCGTCCGGCGCTACAACTGGTATAATTTACACTGAAAGGAATTCTTTCACGCGTTATGGATTACGAAAGGGCTATGAAGCGACAAACGGGCTCGAACAAAGTGCAGACAAATGACCGCCACGCTTATGGCATCTTGGAAGCAGTGAGTGCGGCCACATTGGCGATCAGTGCAGAGTTATCTCCTGAGCGCGTGCTACAGACTATTGTCGAACAGGCTCGGAAGCTTACCAACGCGCGATATGCTGCCCTCGGCATTGGCGCTGACCCGACGCGCTCCTTCCACCCGTGGGTCTTTTCGGGCATGGGTGACGCCGAGGTTCGGCTTCTACCTCACTTCCCTCGGCCTTTAGGACTGCTGGGAGCGGTGGTTCGGGAAGGCCACTCGATTCGCCTGCGTGACATCGTCAAAGACCCTCGCTACCACGGCTTCCCGCCCCACCATCCAGTGATGAAAAGCTTCCTGGGCGTGCCTATACGTTACAAAGATGAGACAATCGGCAATCTGTACCTGACGGACAAAATTGGAGCCGAGGAGTTCAGCGACGATGATGAGAAGGCGGTGAAGGTACTTGCAGCCCACGCGGCCATCGCCTACCGGCAAGCGCAGCTTTACGAGCAACTGCAGATTGAGCGTGCCCGGCTGGAGACAGTGTTCGCGAACTCGCCGGCGGCAGTCGTTTTCGTCGAGGCAGCAACGGACCGCGTGTATGAGAATAAAGCTGCGGAGACCCTTTTCGGGTTCCCCTTGCGACCGGAGGCCGGACGCCAGCAGTACCTGGGCAAGATTCTCTCCCCTGATGGCCGACCCTTGTCTCTGGAGGAGATCCCTAGCTCCAAGGCATTGCGGGGAGAGGTTGTTGTAGGAGCCGAATTGGTGGTGCGACACGCCGATGGCCGGGACATTCCTGTGCTTGTCAACGCCGCTCCGGTGCGTGGTGGCGATGGGACGGTCACCGGTGCGGTGGCCATCCTGCAGGACATTACTCCGCTCAAGCTGGAACGTCTGCGTGAGGAATTCATCTCCGCCGTCTCGCACGACCTGCGAACACCCATCAACATCATCACCGGCTTCGCCGAGCTACATAGCCGCTGGTTGAAAAAGCACGAAGCGCCGGAAAGCGAACGGCACGCGGTCGAGGCCATTCGGACATCTGGCAAAAGGCTAAATCGGATGGTCGAGGATCTGCTCGACGCATCACGCATTGAGGCCCACCGACTCTCCCTGGAGAAGCAATCTGTGGACTTGTCATCTCTGGTGCGGGAGGTGGTTGACCGTCTGCGCCCTGTACTGGCCCCGCATCGGGTGCGCGTGGAGGTCAGGGGGATGCTGCCTCCTGTGATGGCGGACCCTGGGCGCGTCGAGCAGGTATTGACGAATCTATTGACCAACGCCGCGAGGTACTCTCCACCGGAGACTCAGATCCGGGTCACTGTGCAAGCCCCGATACGGACTCGCCCACTGAAAGTATCGGGGCAAGCCAATCCGAGGGAAGTGACCGTCTCGGTGACGGATCGTGGTCGGGGCATCGCTCCTGAGGATGTTCCCAAGCTGTTCACCCGATTCTATAGAACGAAGGAGGCGCGCGAAGCCAGACCTGAGGGACTGGGAATAGGTTTGTACATCAGCCGAGGGCTGGTCGAGGCCCATGGCGGGCGAATCTGGGTGGAGAGCGAGTTGGGGAAGGGAAGCCCCTTCAACTTCACGCTGCCCTTAGCGTAGCGGAAAGCAAGGCGGAGGCCCAGCAGGGGTACGAAATGGGAATGATCGCGCGAGGATTGCGGAGACAGGGATGAGAAACAGCGGCGAAACGTCAGGTAGAAGTAATACCGAAACTGGGCTGGTTACCGAACTGCGAGAGTTGCGCCGACGGCTGGTCGAGTTGGAACGCGAAGAGGCGGAGTGCAGGCAAAGGGAAGAAGCACTGCGCGAGAGTGAAAGGCGATTCCGCGGCCTGGTCGAGGTCACGAGCGACTGGGTTTGGGAAGTCGACGAGAACCTCATCTACACGTACGTCAGTCCGCGAGTACGGGACCTTCTCGGCTATGAACCCCAGGAAATCCTGGGCCGAAGCCCCTTCGATTTTATGCTGCCTGACGAGGCGCATCGAGTGGCCGAGTTGTTTGGGCCGATTGTCGAACAACACAAGCCGTTCAGCGAGCTGGAGAACGTAAACCGGCACAAAGATGGCCACCTAATCGTGCTGGAAACCAGCGGAGTGCCGATATTCGACGACGACAGACGTTTCCGAGGCTATCGTGGCATAGATCGCGACATTACCGAGCGCAAGAAGGCTGAGGAGGAGCGCGAGCAGTTGCTGCGACAATTGCGGGCGGTGAACTCGCAGCTTGCAATCAGTAGCCTTCAGGCGAAAGAGCAGGCTGAGGTGGCACAGCGTCGATCGAGCGAGCTGGAAGCCGTTCTCGACGGCATAGCGGACGGCGTGTTCGTGTGCGACAAAGAGAGCCGAATCGTCGACGTAAACAAGGCTGGTCTGAAGATAATCGGGCTGACGAGCAAAGAGGAAGCGCTACGTCCCGAGGCTGACTATCTCAGACTTCTCGATTTACGGCATCCAGATGGCCGGCCTATCTCCGAGAACGAGCTAGTACTATCGCGGGCTTTGCGCGGCGAGACCATCCGCGAATTTGAACAGCTGGCTCGCGACATTCGCACCGGGCGTGACGTCTATTTTATGGTTAGCGCTGCGCCGCTTCGTGACCGCGAGGGCAGGATTATCGGCGCGGTGGCTGTATTGACCGACATCACACGAATAAGAGAGCTGGATAAGCTTAAGGACGATTTCATTTCTGTAGCTGCCCATGAACTCAAGACGCCAGTGGCTATTATGAAAGGCTACGCTCAGGCGCTTTTGCGCACGATCGAGGAGATGCCTGAGCCACGGCGCAAGATGTTGGACGGCATCAACCGCGGCGCGGATAGGATAGACCGGATCATCAAGGACCTGCTTGATATCTCGCGGCTTCACCTGGGCCACCTGGAATTGTCCGTGGAGAGAATCGATCTTCCTGAGATGGTCGATGAAGTCGTAAACCGGGCAGCGGCGACCACCACGAAGCATCGCGTCAGAGTGGTGAGGGCGGAGCCGGTAGTGGTTCAGGGTGACAGGGATCGCCTGGAGCAGGTGTTATTCAGTCTGCTAGACAACGCCATCAAGTACTCACCCAAGGGCGGCGATATCGACGTGGCGGTAGAGGTCAGGGATCACGAGGCCGTCGTCTCGGTCACGGATCGCGGCGTGGGCATCCCGAGGGAAAAGCAAAACCACATCTTCGAGCGTTTCTACAGCGCCCATACTGGAACGCCGTATGACTACGGGGGAATGGGTGTGGGGCTGTTCATTTCGAGAGAGATCGTCGGGCGGCACGGCGGCAGGATGTGGTTCGAGAGCGAGGAAGGCAAAGGCAGCTCGTTCCACTTCAGTCTTCCTTTGAGGGGGGAGTATGCCGGAAGCTAAGCCAAGGACCGTTTTAGTGGTGGACGATGATCCGGATATCCTATCCATAGTATCCTTCGTCCTGGAGGAGGAAGGATATCGGGTAGTAACGGCTGGTGACGGGCGCGAGGGCCTCCAGGCCGTAGAAGACGGCATGCCCGACCTGATCCTTCTGGATATGAAGATGCCCATCGTGAACGGCTGGGAGTTCGCCCGAGAATTTCACGCCAGGTACGATTCTAAGGTGCCAATCGTGGTTCTCACAGCAGCGGAAGACGCCAAAAGACGTGCCCAGGAGATAGGTGCTGTTGGCTGGATCGGGAAGCCATTCGATTTGGATGAGTTGGTGAGCACAGTGAGCCGATACTTGTCCATTGGAACACTCGATGCTACTTGATCATCCATCAAGACCTTCCTCGGAGACCACTGCCCTAACAGCACTTCGTGCCTTCCTCAGGCTTCGGAGGCAACTATCGTGTACCGGGCCAAGGGGTCTGTCTGGGCATAAGGAGTCGAAATAACTGGTAGTGCACAGGCAGTTGATTTCCATCGATTTCTTCCCGTGCCCTGCCCTCCGAGCAACCGTTACCTGGTTGACTGGCTCACCCGAGGGTGGTATCATTTATCGTGAGGCGCTTGGAGATTTCGAGCGCCTCTTCTCTTCGCGTCCAATAGGATCCGTCGTGGGCAATTGGTGTCCTGGCTTTCTACGTAGGCCGGGACCGCTATCGGGCCCAGCGCCCGCTGGAAATGCGCCATTGCAATTACCTGAAGCGCCGTTTTCGGTGCTTTGTCAATGATTCGGCTTAGCTTCTTGACGTGCGCGGCACCACGGCAATCAACATTGTGCAGGATGTATCGGATGATCACGCTGGATCGGTGAGCTTGCTGGCTCTTGCAGTAATTGATACCTCGAGTTTTCGTTACTACGCTGATGAGGGGACAGTGAATGCGTGTACAGGCGCCTAAGCGTGGTGTGATCAAGTATCTCCAGGGATTAGTCGGGCAACTCCCAGCAGGGAAGCGAAGCAAGCTCCCGCTTCCGATAGTCAAGGCGTTGGAGGCTGGGGAACTTATTGGGCTCCTTAGCGAGGAGCACAGGCTGGTAATTCTGGAGGCGGTGAGCAGTACAATAATGTCTGAACTCAGAGAACCGGAGCCTTCGGAGGAAGACCTGTGTCAGCGGTTGCTGACCGTGGTTGTCGATGGAATGGCAGCGGATGTGGGGGCAGTCATTTTGCAGGATTTGGAGCAGAAGTTCCCACGCGTTGCAGCCCTCCACGACGTCTCACCGCAAATGTGCCAGGACTGCGCCTTCGGATCCTCGATGAATGTTGAAGCGCCGAATCCTGGTGGGCAGCCCCTGCTGCTGACGGCGTTGGGCCCTGACAGCTCACGCTTACCGCTCTGTGCCAGAGAAGATGGTATGGGGTCGGTAATTCAGGCCCCCCTTTGGATTCGAGAATCATACGTCGGCTGGATGCATGTCGGTGCCATTCGTGGCAGGCACTTCACCGACTTTGACATCCAGCTGGTGAAAGAGATCGCCGAGCGTATCTCGCTAGCCCTGGGAAACTTCGACTCGACCCGCCAGATCAAAGCAGCCAACCACCAACTTCAAGCCTCTCAAATCTTAGCAAGAGATTACACCAACGCAGCGGCCCACGACATCCGCGCCCCGCTCGCAATCATTGCCGGCCACGCCCAATTACTGAAGCGCCAGATAGGCACCGGGAAAACCGAGTCACTGATGGGCAGTTGCGACGTAATCCTGCGCAACGTCAAGCGAATGGAAGCGATGATTCGGGACATGCTCGACGCGGCGCGCTTGGACACGAAGATAACCGACCTGAATCTGGCGCCCTTAGAGCTCGCGGGATTCGTCAAGACCTATCTCCAGACGGCAGCTGAGGTCGCGCCAAGGCGTGACGACTTCAGGCTTGAGACTTTGCATTCAGCTATGGTTGTTAGGGCCGATGCTGCGTGCCTAGAGCGCATCCTCGAAAACCTCATCTCAAACGCCCTGAAGTTTTCGCGGGAGGGAATACCGGTAACTATTCGGTTGGAGTCACGCGTTGATCAGGCAGTGATCCACGTCGAAGACCAAGGTGTCGGTATTACGCAAGAGGAGTTACCTCATATCTTCGATCGATTCTATCGAGTGAAGAGCTCCCCGACAAAGGAGGGTGTGGGTCTGGGGCTGTTCATTGTCAAAAACCTCGTAGAAGCTCACGGAGGAACGGTGTGGGCCGTTAGCGAGGTCGGAAAGGGCACCACCGTCAGTTTTACGTTGCCCCTCGTGCCTTGATTCAGGATGGAATGAACGGAGCGGATAGGGTCAGCAGTAACTACAAGAGCCTTCGCCAGCACCAGGACCCGTACCGCGCCAGCCCTCTATATTATCAAGGACTGCTGGCGCCCTAATTGAGGACCATCTGCACTTTAGGAAAGGATGAAGTGCCGATTATAGTTGAGTTGTAGCCCTTTTGCTTGGTAGCCCACATCGTGTCGGTTTAGCTTTGTGTTGGCACTTTGGCTCAAACCCAAAGTCGCAGGGGTGTAGGGGAGGGGTGGTTGTGGCAACGAAAGCTATCCTCGTAGTCGATCCCGACGAAGGTATGGCTGAATTCTTGACTCAGCTACTTGAACAAGAAGATTACAGAGTCGTGGTTGCGGAGTGTCTGAGGAATGCCGTGGCGCGGCTATCAAAGGCTCACTTCGACCTGATCATTACCGAAGCGTTGGAACAGGGCCAACCATACATGTTCGATCCCGCTTTCCTCTCGGAGCTTAGATTAGTAGCATACCACTCGCCGATTATCCTCTGCTCCATCTACCCTTCCACCGAGTACATCCGCGCGCCCGAGTTTGGCCTGGCAGAAGTTGTAAACAAGCCATTCGACATAGATGAGTTGTTGAGAAAAGTGGGAAATTGTTACCGGCCGAATTGTTTCCGGGTAAATCGGCAGGATTGTTTGTCGACAAAGTGATGGGATAGAAACGACATCGCCCGCAAACAATGCGGGCGAGTGGGTAGCTGTATGATAGTGTATCGTCCCGAGGCATCTCATAA
>JACPRP010000069.1 GCA_016189905.1 Chloroflexota bacterium
ATGGTAAACAGGTTGTCGAGCTTCTCGAGGTCGGTGGTGCCCTCGGGAACGGCGGAGAGCAAGTGGTTGCCGACTTGCCAATGAATCCGGCGCCGCCTTTCAGCCGGTATTGCCGATAGGGTTGCCTCCTGGACCTTGTCGTGGATAAACTGCAACAGGTTCTTGTTTTCCATCAGCAGCCCCTGGCCGAGGGCTGGCTTCAAGGTCTCAAACGTTTCGAGCAGCGTCATTTCCCGGATCAGCGCCAGCTCGGCGGGCGAAAAGGTGTTGCCCATACAGGCGCAGTACTCCAGCAAGGTGATCAAATCCGGCGGAAGCTTCTGAATCTTGGAGCTGAAGAGCGCGACCACGGTAGTGGGCATGCGCGACTGGCGAATTCTGTCGAGGTCCCAGCGCCATTGGCGGTCTTCGTCGAAGAAGAGTAGATCTTCCTGGTGCAAATATGAGAGACTCTCGCTAACGAACAGCGGATTCCCTTCGCTGAGCGTGCTGAGGAAGTCCGACAGCGCTTTGGTCTGCGCCAGGGGCGAGTCGAGAATGTAAGATACCATCTCGTGGCAATGCTCGGGCCGCAAAGGACCCAACTGGATCTCCTTCAGTGGTCGTCCGCTTTCTTTGGCGTCACGGATAAGCTTGGAGAGCGGATGGCTCGAGTCCACCTCGTTATGCCGGTACGCTCCCAGGAAGAATAAATAGGGATGGTCTTTATAATTAGCAAATATGTTAGCCAGAAAGTCGAAGGACGCCACGTCGCACCATTGCAGGTCGTCGATGAACAGTGTAAGAGGATTCTCCTCGCTCGCCAGACATGTCAGGAACCTGCCAAACACGTCGTGAAACCGATTGAGGGACTCGACGGGGGGCAATGGCTGCACTGCGGGTTGTGGCCCGATCAGTATCTCCAGTTCCGGGATGACGTCGGTCAGGACCTTTCCATTTCGGCCGACCGCCTCTAAGATGCGGCCCTTCCATTGGGCGACCCGGTGATCGCTCTCAGTCAGGAAGGTGCGCATTAGGTTCCTGAGCGCCTGGATCAGCGAGCTGTAAGGTATATTTTTCTGGTAAACGTCGAACTTCCCCGAGGTGAAGTAGCCCCGGTGTTTCACGATAGGCTTCTGCAAATCCTGGATCAGACGGGTCTTCCCGATGCCTGATAGGCCTGAGATGAACAGCGAGCGAAACGAGCCCAGCGTTACTTGCTCGTATTCCTGAAGGATCGTTTCGGCCTCGCGGTCGCGGCCGACCATTTTGGAGATGAACGTCACTCGTCGCGTGTAAACACCGCTCTCCAACGGGAAGTCCGATATCGCTCCGGTTGCCAGATAGTCATCCCGGCATCTCACCAGATCGGCCAGGAGGCCATCCGCGCTCTGATATCGCTTCTCTGGCTCTTTCAGCATCAGCTTGGCGACGATACGGCTGAGAGCGATGGGTATGTCAGAATTGACCTCGTGGACGCCAGGCGCTTCCTCGGCTAAATGGGAATGGATCAATTCCAGGGGATCGTCGGACGAGAATGGGAGACGGCCGGTCAGTAGCTCGTAGAACACGATGCCCAGCGAATACATGTCTGAGCAGAAGTCAACCCGATGGCTGATGCGGCCGGTTTGCTCCGGTGACGTATAGGACAACGTGTCTCTGACAAAGGAAGGGTCATAGATAAAGTGGCTGACATCTCTGACGTCCACGGCGCTGATAAAATCTATCAGCCGGATCTCCAGCGTAGACCGGTCGATGAGTATGTTGTGCGGCTTAACGCCGCCATGGATGATCCCGGCCTCGTGGACGCTATCCAGGATACGGGCCAGACTGCAAGCGATCGTGAAGAAATCGCTCAGCGAAATCCCGTGAAACGTCTTTATAAGCTGATCGAGCGTTACCCCGTCGAAGTAATCCTGGGTGATGAATGAGACACCGTCTTTGGCTTCAAACGAAATGGGGGTTATGACCCGAGGGTCGTTCAGCACCCGGAGGTGTTCGACTTTCTGCCGGAACTGGGATTTCTTCTGATCAGATAGGAACGTCGCTTTCAGTAGCTTAAGAACGAGGAGGCGATCCGGGGTCCGCTTATGATACGCTTTGTAGATGGCGGCTTGCGGGCCCTCAGACAGCTTTTCTATGATCTCATAATTAGGAATCGCCATTGTCGTTACCATCACGCCTCTCCGTTAGCACGAAGTCGAAGGACGTAGCCCAGCCTGCGATCTCCTCCGGTATGGGAGATTGTCGAGCGAGGGTAAGGACATCTTGCGCAACACCGAGTGTTTTGCAGCGTGAAGGAAATGCGCAGCCATATTCCGCACTTTGGCCGTGTTAGGTCGCCTTGCGTGGTGCCTCTTCCTGGTATCTATGCGATAGGGACCTCGAAGGATGCCGTGTCAAACAATATTATCATGGGAGCAGGGGGTGCGCAAGATGCTGGTTTGGGTTTTTGGGTTTTTATGGTAAAGTTAAGTCTGGGCCACCACCATGATAATAACACTCTTTCCAGAAGGAGATGGCCCACAATCAATGGGCCGTCTCCTTCTGTTTCTCGGTCACTACCTACCCGTAGAAGCGCTGCGTGTAAGGTATGCAAACAGGTCTGAGTCGGATGGAAGCACCAGGGTGTCACCTTCGCGGAGAATCTTGCCGTAGGACTCGATGCGACGCGAAAAGGCGTAGAACTCTGGGTCCTTCTGCAGCGCCTCGGCGTAGATGGCGATGGCCTGAGCCTCACCAGTTCCTCGCAGTTTCTGGGACTCCTCGTAGGCCTCCGCGAGGATCACCGTCCTCTCGCGGTCGGCTGTGGCGCGAATCTGCGCAGACTGCTCTTCGCCCTCGGCACGGTAGCGGTTGGCTTCTCGCGACCGCTCTGCTTTCATACTCTCGAACACGCTCTGCTGAACCTCTTTGGGCAGGTCGGCTCGCTTGATCCGCACGTCTTCGATCCGGATGCCAAAGGATATTGCCTGCCGCGCGGCGCTCTCGGCCACGGTTTCCATGATCTCCTCTCGACGGTCCGCAATAACGACATCAAACGGAAGTGTAGCTAACTCCCGCCGCATCTCCGAAAACACGATGTCGTCTAGGCGCGCCCGAGCGCCGGCTTCTGTCCGAACAGTAACGTAGAACTGAAGAGGATCCACGATCCGCCAGCGAGTCACGTGATCCACCCGTAGCCGCTTCTTGTCCAGGGTTAGATACTCCTGCGCGTTGGCGTCGGTGGAAAGGAGACGGCGGTCCATATAGCTGACATCCTGAACTAATGGCATCTTGGCGTAGATGCCCGGCGTGTTGGCAGTGTAGAGGTATTCACCCATCTGGGTGACTATGGCCTGATTAGTCTCGCTGACGATAAACAGACTCTGCGTCGCCAGCACCCCAATGGCAATAAGCCCAATCAGCAACACATTCGTTATCTTTTGCATCATCTTCCTCCTGGTCTGGGCTGGCTCGTGGGCTGAGGCTGAGCTGTCCCCTCTGGCTTACTGGGCGCCTGCTGTTGAACGGGCGCCTGCGGCGGGACGGTCGTTCCCGACTGATCTACCCTTTCGCCGCCTCGAAGGGGCAATAGCGGTAGGATACTGTTCTGCATACCCTCATTGATGATGACCTTGTCGACCTTGGACAGGACGTTCTCCAAGGCCTCGATGTGTATGCGCTCCCGTGTCACTCCGGGAGCGAGCTGATACTCCTTAAGGATGCTCAGGAATCGTTCGCTGTCTCCCCGTGCCAGGCGAATTCGCTCCTCGCGGAAAGCTGTGGCGGCCTCGATTATCTTCCGAGCCTCACCCCGAGCTCGCGGCAAGATATCCTCGCGGTAAGCCTGGGATTCGTTCACCAGGCGCTCGCGGTCCTCTCGGGCCCGGACCACCTCGTGGAAGGCATCACGCACCTGGTCGGGTGCATCGGCCGTCTGGAGCCTGACGGTCGTGATCTGGATGCCCGAGCCGTAGTAGTTCAGAAGCTGTTCCATAAATATTCGGGTGTTCTCTTGAACGTCTGCCCGACGCTCGGTGATCGCATCATCTATTGGCATCTGACCAACCGTGCTGCGCAGCGCCACTTCGGCAGTGGTTGCCAGCACCCTGTCCGGATCCTGGACTCTGAAGACGTAAGCTGCTGCGTCGCTAACCCGGTACTGGACAAGGAGCCCCATCTCCACAATGTTCTCATCCTTGGTGAGCATCAGTGCTTCCTCGAGGACGCGTGGGCCGCCTTCCTTCGTCGAGGCGGCGCCGCTGGACCGGAAGCCGATCTCCACACGCCTGATTTGCTGCACGTCGACCACGTCCACTTGCTGGAAAGGCCACGGCAGCCGGTAATTGATGCCTGGATCGGTAGTGGCGGTATGCGCTCCAAAGGTCCGTACCACGCCCTGCTCACTGGGCTGAACCACGTAGATGCCCGAGGAGAGCCACAGTAACAAGGCCACGCCCAAGATGGCGTAACGCACTACCTTGCCGCCTCCCGCCTTTCTCAGTGCCGCTGCGATGGCTGCCTCAAGCTCGTCGTCGGGCTTCCCTGGTCGCTGATCCCTGTCATGACCGTAATCCAACTGTCACCTCCCTGTTTTCATTTCCTCTAATAGGGGTTGAGATAGATAAGAAAGGGCGAGAGGCCGGTGAGACTCTCGCCCTTCGATCACCCATTTTCGAGACAGCCTTTCTTTCAAATGCCTACGGAGTTAGCTGACGGGTTCGGGCTGAAAGAGTCTACCCTGTTCCGGCCGAGGCCGGAACTTCACCCCAACAAGATGGTTCCCCCGCTCCTCTCACGAGGATTCGGCTGGTATGCAATTGTGAGAGCCTTGCATAACTAACGGGGCATCCACGATGGGAGTAGAATAGAAATATGACGATCCCTTTCTACTCACTCTCGGGAGGTGCCCGATGGATATTGTACCACTTTCCGAATTGGAGCAGCACACTCCATGTTTGTTCGACGATCAATCAACGCAACTGCCCGAGCGGGTCAATCCCGTGGCCAACTCGAAGGGTCTATGGATCGACCCGGTCCAGTTCTTGACGTTGATCAATGGCCTGGCGTTGGCGCACTGGGCCTGCACGATGGCCTTGCTCTGGACCCAGCGTCTCCATCCCGTCCTACCGCCTGCCCGTCATCCGGGAGGTGCGCCCCAAGTCTATCGCGACGAGACGGTGCTCTTGACCATGCTGGTGCTGCACACCTGGCGGCTCTCTTTGGAGAAGATCGCCGACTGGTTGCCCCGCTACCGGGCCTTGGCCGTGGCCTTGGGCATGTCTGCCGACGGGCCGACGATCAGTGCCGCGCAACTCTCTCGCCGGAGCCGGCAATTGGGCCTCTGGCCCTACTTTTTCTTCTTCATTGCCCTGGTCTGGCAGCTCGTGCGCGTCGGCGCTATTTCTGGGCGCCAGCTCATCCTGGACGGCTCACTGCTAAAAGCGTGGTATCGGCAAGATCCGGATGCCACGCTGGCCGGACGGCATCGTCGCCCGCCCACGTATGGCTACAAGATCCATGCAGTGGTCGACCGCTGGAGCTATCTGCCACTACTGTTCGTCATCACGCCGGCCAGCGTCCACGAAATGATAGTGGTGGCCCCGTTGCTCGTGACAGCGATCCTGCTCTACGGGCTGCGAGTCAGCATAGTCTACTCAGATTCGGCGTACTTCAGTGCACCCTTCATGTGGTTGATGCGGCGACTGGGGGCCATCCCAATCATCGACTATAACCTCCGCCGCCAAGGGAAACGGTTTCTGGCAACGTTGTTCTTCTTGGACCAATGGCGCCGACTGCGGGCTCCCCGCACGGTCGTCGAGCGCTGTTTCGCGTTTCTCAAGCGATACTACGGACTGAAGTATTTTCAAGTCGAGGGCTTGCCGGCGGTCTGGCGCCACGCGCTGCTCGTGTATGCAGCGTTGTTGGCGGTGGCCCTGATCGCCTACCGCGCGGGTCGTCCCGATCTGATGACCAGTCGAGCGCAAGTCTTGGCGTTTGTTACGAACTGAGTTATGCAAGGCTCTCATTGTCGTTAACAGTCTAGTTTATGATCCAGGTTACTGTCAAGTGCTGTTGCTTCGGGGCTTTCGAAGTAGATCAAGGGGTTGAAAATCAACCTCAGCGGCAGATCAGGGTCTTGCAGGTATCCTTGTTTTAGCCGGGGAGGAACATTGCTGGCATGAGGCTTGCGCAAGAGCGCAGGAGGATGGTGGAGTGTTCGTTTGTTAGAAAAGCGGGCTACTTGTGGTAAGGTGGTTGCTGTCCAAGGCGCCCATCTCCCTCCGTAGTCCCGCGCCGTAATAGTAGCACGGCTTCGTCTGGGCCGTCAACACACTCCGCCCTGGCTACGGGCCGCAGCAGGCTGCCTTCAGCCACCTAAGAGGTGTCGCGGCCGGCACGCTTGAGCTACTCCTGGAGGGGTGGGCACCTTGGGCCAAATCATCTTCAGGAGGAACCTAATGCCCAAATCTGCCCCAGCCGTTCATGCACCCACCACCCCTTGCCTAGATACCCTGATGGCCCAGCACGATGGTCTTGTCCACGCCGTGCTCCGCCGACAACGGGGTGGCACTCTCTCCTATGAGCGACGCCTGCACGCCGGACGCATCGGTCTGTGGCAGGCTCTGCAAGGCTACGACCCCACCCGCGGCACTGCCTTCTCCACCTATGCCTGGCCCGCTATCGCCCGCCAGGTCTGGCGCGCCGTGCACCTTGGCGCGCCCCGATTGGCCGCGCCCCCATCCTTAGCCAGCCCGTCACAAGACCCCGACGAAGTCCTCCTGCACGAAGAAGTTCTGCAAGCCCTACATACCCTTGTCGGTCGCCTCCCCGCCCAGTTACGTCAGGTCGTGATCGCCTACTACGGCTTGGGGGACTCGTCCCGTTACTCCTTACGTCAGATCGGCCGTCGGATCGGTCTATCCCACGAGGCGGTCCGCCTACGCCTCTGGGCCGCTCTCGTCTGGCTGCGCCATCCTGCCCACTCCCTGCGCCTGCGCCAACTGCTCGATCTCAACAGCGCCACGGAGTATCAACGCGCTGATGACCTCGCCCAGGTCTGGCTCCGAAAGCGAGGTGGCCGCCGTGCTCACTAAGCCCGATCTCGCCCTCTCCGCCCCCGAACAGCGCCGACGCTGCCCAGACTTCGTCAGCCGCTGTGCCATTATGACACTTGCCGACCGTCTTCCCCTACGCTGGCCTACGCCACCCCAAACACCCCCTTCCCGCCCAAGAATCCGCAGGGGGAGGGACGCTACGGCTACCGCAGCCTACCAGCGGAGCTAATTGACCACGTACAGCGCACGACCTGGATCCTAGCCGAGGCTGGCCTCGCTGCGGCCAACGGCCACGAAGATAGGTCGGCAGCGCAGGTCTTGCAAGAGATCGATAGGCAATACCCGTGGCTAGACCCTTATGCCGCTATTGGGGATGCCGGGCTGGGCTATGAGCCGTTCCTAGCGGTAGCCTACGATCTGGGGGTACGGCGAGTGGTCGACCTACGAGCCGACCCGCGTAGCGACGGGGATAAAGATGGCTGGACAATCCGCGGCTAAGACGACAAGGGCTGGCCGGTCTGTACGTTTGGCTACCGGCTGCATCCGAACGGCTACGATGCCGTGCGTCAAAGGAGCAAGTGGTGCTGAAGCGCATGCCGGTGTTCGGCACACCACGTGGACAGGCGACGGTATTGCTGGCCGATGTATGGCTGAACCTGACGACGATGGCACGGCTAGTGAAAGAAGCGACCCTGGCGCAGATTAGTCGGCCGGAGGCCGTGGCCTAACACCACAAGGTGGCGGGCGAGGTATCCTAACCCTAGTCGTTCGGCCAGGGCTGGTTCACTATGCCCAAAAAGGGCGCGACCCTGTGTCGTATGCCTCCAAAACCTCTCCCGACGAGACTATTGAGAGCAGATTCATAAATCGACAGGCAGGCGTTCCACGCCTTCAGCCTGCCCACTATCTCGGTTGCGCGAACTACTACGAATCAGACATAACCTCATCTTACAGACAGTCGAGCCCCAACCCCATAAATCTCGCAGCCTAGATTAACACCTACTACTCGCCGGACCTCTATTCACTTCGAATGCCCCTTCGTTCTGAAATTGCACCATGAGAATCAGGCAGCCGGGGGAAGACCATATTTGCGTCTCACTTTCTTTGGATCAGTCCGCAAGAGTTCGCTAGGCACTGCGCCCAGTAGGATGAATATTTCCTCGATAGCGAAGATGGGGTAATATTCATCAGAGATTACTATGACGGCGTTTTGCAGTTCCTCCGCTCGTCGGTCCAGCCGCCAAGTTCCCCCGCTGACAAAGACCAGTTTGCATCTGGATGGTGGTGTAGCCGATAAGCTTTAGCAGTGCCGTCTGCCTAAAAAGCGTCGTGGGCACCAAGTTCATCGAGGGGATACCCATCAGAATCGTCAGTTGGTAGGTCATGATCAACCTGGCCACAGGGATCATCCCCCGCTTGAAGCCTTTGCCCTCAATGTCCAATAGGGCATAGAAGCTGATTTCATCCAGGAAAGCGAGGAAGTTTGCTACAAAGCCCCAGCCGCAGACCCCGACCATAGTTATTCGTCCCCTGGAAAGCCGTCCTTCCGCAGAAGGACCACCTCCTTCTGATCCCTGGTCAGGTAACGCCAAGGCTTGTGCATCGCGTTTTTGCGCCTGCGCCGTTTTGTTTCTCGCTTAGCCGCCCGATTAGCCAGAAAGCGCTGGCGCCCTTTCCGCAGAAGCCTGGGGTGTTCCGCCATAACAGCTTAGCTTCCAGCCTGCCCAAACGGCTTTAAGCCGTCCGAGCAGCAGCAACAAGTTGCGAACATTGTTGCCAAAGGTTATCAGGCTAACACCTCCCGGCGGGGACTTTGGGGGTGTTTAGCGGCATTCCTATCCTAACCGGGAGGGCTTCCTCGCACGACAATCACTTCTGCAAGCCAATGCAGGCCTACTCGCTCTTATGGTGCATTTTCCGAGCCTCGGACTATTGTCTGCGGTACAGTCTTCTGCTAGAATTACTCCACTCACCACAAGACCTCGGGGGGCCAATTTGATGCTTGGACACAGCACTCCGAATTCGGGAGCGCGGCCGATTCCATCGGAGACGGCAGGCATGGATTTCACCCCGCTGTACGCTCTTGCCGTGGGCCTACTGGCAGTCGCCAATGCCATCCTCTTTCCGCTCTGGACGGGTTTCGCCGGTGGAGCAGCCCCCAAAGCCAGCGCCGACATTATTCTCTGGCACCTCGCGCTCGCTCTCGTCAACGCCGTGGCTCTGTTATGGCTTTTGCGGTCGATGCCGCGCGAGCGCGGCGTCCCGCTCGTCGTATTGCTCTTGCTGGCAACCTTCACCCGCCTGGCTTACCTGGCAGTCCGAGTATCCCAGAGTGCCAACGTGGTCGATCCCGACGTGCACCTGTTCTTCCGGTATGCCCAGGAGTTCGCCGGCGGCCGCTATCCCACTATGGAGTATCCGCAGGGAGCCCTGCTGCTCTACAGCATCGCTTATGTGCTTTCATCCGGCGACGCCGCGCGTTTCGCGCTGGCGTTGCCGCTCTTCAATCTAGGATTCGATCTCGTCGCGATAGCTTCGTTCGTATGGATTGGCAAGGTCTGGGGGAGCCGGGACAATGCCTCTCTACTCGCACTGCTCTACGCCGTGTCGCCTTTCACGCTCGTGCTCTGGTACGGCAAGTACGACGTCGTCCCGGCGGCGCTTCTGGCGCTGGGCCTCTCGCTTTTCCTGGCCCGTCGCTATTACTTTTCGTCGCTGGCACTTGCGATTGGCTTTCTCGCCAAGTGGATCCCCGGGATCGCCCTCGCATTCCTGGTCGTCCACCTCGTGCGATCGGGCCAGCGGCGGCAGGCTTTGGGGTTCGCGGCAGTCGCCGGCATCGCTATTTCGCTGCCACTGCTGGCGACCTGGATGGTGGCGCCGGACAAGCTGCTCGATCCCTACCGTTTCCACAGTGAGCGCGGAATGATGGGCGAGAGCGGCCTGTACATTCCGGTGCATTTCCTGGAACCCACCGCCCGGATAGCTCCCGGTACTGCTCCCTGGACCGGCGTGGAAAGCAATCTGATAGACGGCGACCTGGCAACACGACTACAGCTCGCCGGTGTTGGACTGGCGCTCGTCCTGGCAGTTGCCGTCCGCCCGCGGCGTGCGGCCGCCGTCGCCCTGGCTTGCGTGGGAGTTGCCCTGTTCATTATTCTCAACCGCGTTTTCAGCCCGCAGTACGTGCTGTTGCTGGCAGTTGCGTACATTGTGGGAGGAATTGCTCTGCGTCTCTCTCGCCGCGTGGCCTTGGCCGCCATTCTAGCCATTCTGTTTCTAACTTTCCTGAACTACCTCGTATGGCCGCTGTGGGCGGCCTTCTGGGTCGAGGCCTCGACGATATTCTTTGCCCTGAATCTGGTGGTGACGCTCGCCCTGACCTACGGCGCCATTCGGGCTGAAGACCCGGGCTACGTCGACTCGCATAGAGCCCAGAACAATCAGGCGAGAGGTGGGTGATCAGGAGGACGGGTGAACGTCACCGAGTCAGGCCTAATTCTTGGCGCGGCGCTCGCCGACGGCGCTACCAGCCTGCCGATCGCGCTCCGGTTCCAGCGATTTTCTATGAGATCGGACAAACGCCCGTGGAGGCAATTCTCAACACCATACAAGATCCCGGCTCCCCTTTGGGCGAAATCGTGAGTCCCAACAAGCTCACCTACTACCAGCAACTGTTCCCGCCCCTGGGAGCCCTGCCTTTACTCGGTTGGCCCGTTCTGGTGGTCGCCCTGCCCACGGAGCTATCTGTCTCAATAACGGGGGTCCTCCCTCCCGATCTGATACGCTACCAGTACAGCATAGCGCTCTTGCCCCCCCCTGCTGGTTGCCTGCATTCACGGTCTCGGCTGGCTGCGAAGAATATCTAGACATCGCTGGGAAACGCTGGCCCCTTCACGGCAGCCTTCGTGCTGACTGCCGCCGTGGTTGGGGCTTACCTCTACGGCCCGCTTCCCCTGGCCCGTAACTTCACAATACAGACGTACCGACCCGAGCCTCGTCTGGAGGTAGGTCGACAGCTAATGGATCGAATCCCGCCCCAGGCTGGCTTGATCGCTCAATCCAATCTGGTCCCCCAGATCAGCCATCGCCACACGATCCAGTTGTTCGGGTACTCGGATCCCAGTCTACGCCCAGACTACTACTTCCTGGATACCGACAGCCGAGCCTCGCGCTGGCCGTTCCCACCCGATTACGACAGGCCATACGTCGAGGCGGTTGCCCGCGTGAAGGTCGACGCCGAGTACATTCTGGATGACGAGCGAGAGGGATATCTGCTGATTCGTCGAGAGATTCCCGACCTGATGCAGGTGGTGAACGCGACGTTTGACGATCAAATCACGCTTGTGAGCCACCACGTCACAGCCCAACAGGTGATGGCCGGAGGCAACCTCGAACTGATCCTGTACTGGCAACCCAGGCGCAAGCCGGATACCGACTACACCCTCTTCGTCCACCTGGTGGGTGCCGGGGGCAAGCGATGGGGACAATCGGACGGCAATCCCGTGGGCAAGTTCCCGCCGACCTCTGCCTGGGAGCCCGGGCGCCTCCTGCGCGGGCAGTCGATCGTTCCCGTTGCCCGCGAGTTACCCCCGGCGAGTACCGTCTCATCGTTGGGCTGTACGATCTGGCGACGATGAAGCGTCTACCTGTTTACGGAATTGATTCGAAGCCGATCGGCGATGCCGTGATCGTGCAGACCGTGCGTGTTGTCGCCGGGCAGCAGTAGGAGGCGGCGCAGACCGTTTCAACAGAAGCTCAGGGCACACCGATCTGCACTCGCTGGTTCAGAATGATCCGATCTCCCAAAGGAGCACCAAGGTCATCGAAAACAGGCAAACGCTCACCGGTCGCTTCCAGGTACATGCCGATTTCCAGTACATACTCTCCGGGCGGCGCCTCCCGCTTAATCTCCAATGAGTAGTCGTCGTCCACGAACTCTCCCGAAATCCAGCTAGTGGTAGGCAGCATACCGCGGCCGGGTATCCCGTCCGATTGGGCCCAAATCCGCTGTTCCTTGTCCAAAAGATGAGTGAACACTTTGTAGCTCTTCTGTATCCCACCGGCAGACTGCCAGTACAATCGCAAGCCAATGGTGTGGCCTGCCCGAACGGCTGTGCCGGCATCAAGATCGTAACCGAGCAGCCTTATTACGTCGCCCAATCTCGCCTGCTGGATCGCTTTTGGAACCGGAGCCCTGGTTGTGTTGTACGGGCGGTCGAGCACGCGCCCTTCGGCAAGAACAATCTCGTTGCCGACCGGTGCGCCTGTTGACGCCTCCAACAGGCGGCCGACAATACGCACCGGACCGTGAATCTGGGGGGGAGCAACCAGCGCATGCTGTCCTCGCAGCCTATCGCCATCCTGCCATTTTTCGGTTGAATACGATTGGCCGGCCGGCCGCTCTATCCGGCGCCCCAGCTCACGCCCTTCGGAGTCTAGCAATCGCAGCTCAAGAAGCAGGTCGCCGCGCTGAGCGCCTGTCGCCTCCCAGAAGGTAGTCAAATCGAATCGCCCACCGGCCGATACTTCGGGAACAGGAAGCGTTGCACCCAGCCACAGCATACCCTGACCGGCGTCTTCGATCCGCGGCGACGACAGTTCGAGGTCCCCGAACGATGGAGGTTTCGCGGCCCGCTCAACCGTCAGGTGGCCTATCAACACATCAGTGCCTACCGGAATGCCGCGATCGATGACGTCGAGACTCTTCATTTTCGCGGCGGAGAACAGGCCTACCTGCAGATCGTACTCGCCGGGAGGGGTGCCATACAACACCGACAGTGGCACAGCGCCACTGACCAGGCTATCAACCCTCCACCGTTGAGTGTAATGTAAGTAGCTGGCAGGCCGCTTGCTGGTTCTGCCCCATTCGCGTCCGCCCCCATCAGTAACACGTACGGCCACGTTGTAATCGTCGTCGAGCGGTGCGAGCGCTTTCCAGAAGAGCGTTAGCGTGACCGACGCCGCCGGCTGCACCGAAGGCGTTGCCAGATTATACCCTAAGAGCTGAACCCGATCGCCGAAATTTACGTCGAGCGACGTCTGTGGCTTCGCATTGAACTCCAGAACGACGTCCTCTGGCAGATCGTAGCGGCTCACGGCGATTTCCCCAAACCTTTTGACCGGTGACGCGCGGCCGAACTGGGCTAGCGTCTCGGGGATCAGCCTGTTCGGGTCCGCCACTTCATCCTGCCAGAGCACGAGCCACACTCGCGTCTTTCCGGCCAGCTTCTGAAGCAGATGACCCACTTCATCGTAGTCGACAACATCGTACACCGTCATCACCGGCCGGTCCGGAACCGCCAGCCAGTCGTCTCCAGGATAGTAATAGCGAAACGCGGGAGCGGCGTATCCGGAGATCAGCAGCACGGCGTCATTTTCCTGGCGTTGGGCATCAACGTAGCCGGCCGCGCTCCGCCAGTCGTGGCGGGCGTAGCCCGGATCGTAGTAGTAGATGTTCAGGAAGACCAGCGAGCCGCCCATCACGCAGGCCAGCAGCAGCCCGGTGAGCGCAAAGCCGACCTTGCGCCCAAGACCGAATGGCGCCTGGAGCCCACTCGCCAGTAGAATGACGAAGGCCGGCCAGACTATCAGCAAGTACTGCGGGCCAAACTTCGGCCGCTGAGTGAGCAGAACGAATGCGAGGGCGACCGGCAGCAGCAGATAGAGTCCCAGGAAGAGTCTGGCCTGGTGCCTCGAAGTTACCAGCCCCGACTCTGAGCGGTTGGCCTTGAGGTTTCCACCATCCCGCTCCAACACCGCGAGCGCTGGGCCACCCCCGCGTCGCCGGTGAACACCGTCCATTTCGTCCACGGATCCAGTGGACGTGGCGTTGCCGGCAGGAGTATTGGAGCCAACCGCGATCCAGCCCAGAACGGCCAGGAATGATATGCCCCATGTCGCTACCGCGAGCCGCTCCGGGGGGCCCAGACCTCCGGTAGCGAGCATCTCAGCTATCTCTCTACCGACTCGCGAGAGGTCCATATTCCCCTGGTAGTAATTCGCAATGCCGCCCATCTGCGCCAGCGGCACGCCGAGCCACGGGAGATAGCCAACAGCCAGGGCCCCGCCCGCCAGGAACAGGCGTACGAACCGAGGAAAGACCCTTCGACTCACGCGGTCGATGGTTTCCGACGGCGCCTCCCCGGCACCGCTGCCAATGCCCACGCTTCCCCTGGCCTTGTGCCAGAGAAAAGTTAACCAGATCGCGGCCATTAACCACTCGGCGACGATCACGAGCGCCGCGTAGTAGTGACTGTAGATGGCGAGAAGGTTCGCCGCCACAAGGCCGACCCAGGATCGCGCATTGTCGTCCTCCAAAGCGCGCAGGACGGCATACATGGATGCGATGCTCAGGATCGTAACCAGCGCATACATTCGCGCTTCCTGGGAGTATTGGACGTGGACCGGGGAAAAGGCGGCAAGCAGGGCAGCGATAAGCCCCCCCCAATTACCAAGAAGGCGACGGCCGAGCACGAAAACCGATGGCACAGCCAGAGATCCAAAGATCAGAGAGAGGAACCTCACGGCAAACTCGCTCTCGCCGGCCAGGGCCATCCAATAGTGAAGTATGTAGAAGTAAAGGGGAGGATGGTTCTCGACCGTGGACAGCATCAGGGTGATGGCTTCAATCCCCCTGCCCGCCAGATCGACGCTAAATGCCTCGTCGTACCACAGACTTTGATGCTCTACCCGGTAGATACGTAGCGCAAACCCCACCAGGGTTAGCACCACGACGCAGAGTCTCACAAGACGTTTTTTCATGGTGTCGACCCGATGCGTTCCCAGGTGACAATGTGACATAACCCTGGAACGATTCATCCCCTACTTCGCCTCCGGCGAGAAGAACCAGCGCACCCCAACCAGCAGTCCGTCCGGGGGCTAGCGCAGTATTTTGATCTGTGTCAGTCGCATGAAGTCTTCGCCAGGCGCCACCCCTAGCCGGTTTTCCGAGAGCGCATCGTAGAGGCCGGCAATTACCGTGTAATCGCCATCCGGCAGGTCGGCGGGAATGTCTATCGGGTGCGCATCGGCTACCACTTCGCCCTCTATCCAGCCCGTCGTCGGGGATTCGCCCTGCCCGGGAATGGCATCGTGCTGCGCAACCAGCTTGCCCGCCGAGTTGAGGACCTGCACGAAAACCGTGTAACTGGTCGCCATCTCGGCCATGGCCTGCCAGTAAACCTTTATCTCCACCTTCTGCGGCGGCACGACGACCGGCGTTTGCCCGGCGAGACTTTTCGAGCCGGCGACCGCATCGTAACCCAATAGTCGGATCTTGTTTTCGAACTCCCTGACCAGAGGATTGCCGGGAGAGGCCGTGAACACCCTGGAACGAGGGAGAACCTGCAAATGGTCGACGTCGACACTCCCTATCACCTGCCCGGAGCCGTCTTCCTCCAGCCGTGCGACGATACGCGAACGGCCTTCCGGCATAGCCGGTGGAAGCACGATGTCGTATTGTCCTCGCCACAAGTCACCGCTTCTCCACTGAGAGGTTGGATAGTCATCCCCTACTGGCCGAGAAGATACCAGCGGCCAGGCCTTACCCCCCTGATCCAGCAGCTCCAGGATCAGTCTCAGATCGGAATTCGAAGGTGCATTGGCCAGCCAGTACAGATCCAAATGAACGCGCTCGCCAGGCTGAGCCTCGGGACGCCCGAGGGTGTAGCCAACCAGGGTCAAGACATCGCCCACAGGAAGCGCGCGAGGATTCTGCGCCTTCAGCTCTTTGACTGAAGCCGGGCTCGATGGAGGGGTCACCATGAGTGTCCCTAGCTTCAGTGTAGGTCCAATGGGGGCGCCGTGCCTGTCGATGATGCTCAACGGTCCCGACGGCGCGACCACCTCTAGCTCCAGCGTGTACCGCCCGGGAGGAGTCTCAGCCGGAACGCGCAGGCTGAGCTGGTCTCGCACCACTTCGCCGCTGGCCCAAAACGTTGTGGGATAGGTGCCATCCGCAGGCTGGCTGTCCCGTACTGCCCAGAGCGTCCGCCCAACTCCGGATAGGCGAGCGGTCACGACAAGGTCATCCCCCATCTTTTCCCGGGCCCGCCATAGAAGATCGATGTGCACGGTTTCGCCGGCTCTCGTCGTCCAGGATTGTGGCTGTGCCGATGGCGCCAGCGGGTTGCCGGGCCTTCCGCTGCGCAGAGCCTCTCCGTCGACGACTTTGTAGTCCAGCAGGCCCAGCCGGCGCTGAAAGTCGACCGGATCGGCCAAATGACCAGCTTCTCCCAGGCGAGCCGGTTTTCCGTTGCCGGCGGCGCCCTTGTCGACGATTAGCGGCCCGATACGCCCGCCTCTCTCGCCCGGCAGCATTGGGACCACGTGAGCGCGCGCCACTTCCAGAGGCAAGGAGGCAGAAACCGATTGGAGACCTACCTCAATCTGGTAGACCCCCGGGGGCATCGCCGGGGGGATGGCGAGCGGCAATTTGGTGTCGACCATGCTCCCCGACCTCGAGCTGGCCTCGGGGTAGGCCGAATCCGATTCGACGTAAGCCCAGGTTTGGTCGAAGCTATTGGTCAATCGAGCAAACGGCCTGTACTCGGCCGGCTTCAAGTCTCGCTCCAGAAAACGCCAGAATAGGCTAATCTGCACTGTTGACCCCGGCGACGCCCGCATCGTCAGTCCCCGAGACATCTCAACACCCGAGACATCGTATCCCTCGATCATCACCCTGCGGTCCAGATTGACCATTAGTGGAAACCTGTGGTTCTGTGGAGCAGCGTTCACCGAATCATAGGCCACCCTGGCCCCAAGCCACGCGGGGACGAGTGACACCACGAGTACAACCTTGAGCATCGTCTCTCTGCTCCAGGAAGGTCTGCGCACCCTCGGCAACAGCCTTCTCCAGGACAACTTGGTGCCGTGAACGAGACTGTAGCGCGGTCCAACCCGTCGGACCACCGGAGGAGCAGTGTATGGGGCCGCGCCCTGCACACGGGAGAGGTTTTGATAGGTGTTCCGAACGCCCCGCAGTAATAGCAGCAAGGCTGCGGCGAGGCCGAGGGCCGAGATTCCATCGGCGAGCAGACGGAGACGCGTCTCGACGAATTCGATTCTCAAGGTGTGCTCTCCGGCCGGAATCGATAGTTTGATCAGCCCTGATGGCTCGTCTATGCCAAGATCGACCCTGACGCCGTCGAGCAACGCCTGCCAGCCTGGGAAGTACAGCGTGTTCAAGACAATCGTGCTACCGGCCACGCTCGATAATCTGTAGAGCGCATGATTGGCCTTCCGCTCGACGACCGTGGCCTCTAAACCCGGGGTCTCATGCGCAAGCGGCGGATTGTTCTTTTCGTTCAGTATCGTCGCCATGGCGACCGGAGACGTGGAGGGACGGTGTTTGACCCATTTTGGGATGTATTCAGCGGCAGCGGACGTGCCAATAGCACCATAGGTCAATTCAAACTGTATGCTGCCCGTCGGAGAGATATCCTCCTCGCTCACGTTGGACATGATCGGTGACAGATTCGCCGTGCTGGAGACTATCGCCAGGACGATGAGCGCGCCGGCTGCGACACGGCGAGGTCTTACCGGTAGGGCCTCGACGATCAACCCCGACAGCAGGGCACTTGGCAGGGCCACGAAGGCGAGAAATCGCCAGGGGAACTGCGTCAGGCCCAGCATCGGAATGGCGTCCCACACCCAGAGAGAAATGGGGAAAATGAAAAGGAACGAAATCGCGGCGACGGCCAGAGAAGTCATTCCTTCGACGCGCAGGGCCGGTCTCAAGTGTCTCCAGCGCCAGATCAACGCGATTGCCCCCAGCAGTAGAAACAATGCCTGCAAGGCTCCCAGCTTGTATCCAAAGACCTCGGCGCTCTGGAAGACGACCCCGTATCTATGGAGCAATGAGGTGGATAGCAACTGGTCCAGGTTTGGGAAATGCTCGTGGAAATCGTAATGGAATAGGAGGACATCGAAATCCACCAGGGATTTCTCTGACAGCGCAGGAAGCCAGAAGAATGCGCTGAGCATTGCGCCTAGAATGGCGCTTGCTGCCATCGAGAGCAGAGCCACCAGGATACCCCTTCGAGCGCCCTGTTCCCCCAAGGAACGCTGATAGGAGAAACGCTGAAAGAGCAGCGCGCCACAGTACACGATCAAGAAGCCCGAGAAGATGAATGCCGAGAGGTTGTGGGTAAGGATCAGCAACGCGTAGAAGAACCCGGCGAGGGCAATATCGGCAGGTTGGTGGGTCTGCGCCGCTTTCCTCAACGACCACAGGATGAACGGGAACCAGGTATAAGCCACGTACTCGGCTATGTCTCCCCGGTAATAAAGGTTCACGATGTGATATGGAACGTACATGTAGACGACGGCGGCGAGCAGTGAGACGGTTGGAGATAGGTATCCTCTCGCGTATAGATAGGCTCCGACGCCCGACAAGACCATGGCAACCCAGACCAGAAGCTTGAACGAATCAATGAAGCCCGCGCCGAACAGGCGGAAGATCTCGCCCAGGTAATAGGTCAATGGAGCATAATAATTGAAGAGCGGCAACCCGTATCCGAAGAAGAAGTCCGGGGCCCATCGAGAATAGAGGACGCCATCGCGAATCACGGCGTCGTACTCCATCAATCGATAGAGATGAAAGAGCCCATCGCTCGAGGCGAAGAAGTACGGCTGAAACAAAGGCATCGTCGAAAAGCTAGCCAAGAGGGCAACTAGCAGAAGTTGAAACCTACCACGCTGTGCTTTCATCCCCACCTTTGACAACCCCGATCCTTTCCCCACTCTCCCGCAACGCAATCAGTTCCACTGATTTCGGACCAGACACTGGCATGATATCCAGATGGCGCGCGATGCCAACGCGAAACGGGGGAAACGCAACCCGAAGATCAGGACGAGAATCGCGACCCCTTGGACCTGTTCCGCTTTCGTCCCAGCATCGAGCTCTACGATAGCCAGGTGCGCCGCGTTTGGCTTGGCCTCCACCACCACGGCGTAGATTTCTGAGTGCATCCGCCAGTACTCCCGGCGAGCCTCCTCGCTGGCGATGAAGTCCTGGTGTTGCACGGGAGTGTATTTCTCCCATACGCCGCCTGGACTTCGGAAATCGGGGATGCCCGATTCGGTGCTTATCCCAGCTCCCGAAAAAACCACGATCCGCTTCGCCACGGCTATCAAGCCGGCGGCTTTGTCCAGCAAATCATCAGTCACGCCTCGGCTCACAGTCAACCTCCTGGTGAAGGATCAGAGCAGCTAAATCCAAATTTACAGGCTGGCGTCTTACATGTCAACTTGAAAGTCACAACTCTACAGCAATTTGCGTTAAGGTTGACCCAGCCCCGACCCTGAGGGCGACTGCTCCTTCTGCTGAAGGACCCCTACACGCTTGGTCCGCTGTTCAATGTTTTCACAAAACGCTGTAGCCTGCTGTCCAGGACCCAGGCCTCAGGTGCGACTGCTACGCCTGGTTGACCCATAGCGAACCTTCAGAAGGTGTGGAGGTCGAGAGCAAGATCAGGTTCGAGACCAGGAATACGGCCTAAGAGCAAATTATGAGTTGGCTGCCGATGATCATACAGGCATAATTGTTGCCGTGCAATAGCAAGATAGGCGGTGAGGCGGAGTTGGTCAGCCCTGACTTAAGCTGCACGACGACGCCGTGTAACCCGCGGAGTTGCCCGGGGCGGGCGCGCGGCTGCCAGGGCCAGCGCTGCGGCGGCCACGTCCACTGGATCGTGATCCTCGAGCAGATCCTCTATGATTGCCCGATACTGACCCCATTGCCCCCGGGCAAGGGTCTCTGCCAGGCGTTCTTCCAGGATCTGCGCTTCACGCTCCTCTACCTCGGCTCCAGTCGGTACTTGCTCGCGTCGGATGCGCGTGCCGGTGACACGCTCGATGACCCTAAGCTCACGCATCTCCCACGGGTTCACGAAGGTGATCGCTTCACCACGTCTTCCGAGTCGGCCCGTGCGCCCAATGCGGTGGACGTAATACTCGGGGTCGGGAGGCATGTCAAAGTTCACGACCGGGCTCACGTCAGGGATGTCGAGCCCTCGCGCCGCTACGTCAGTTGCCACCAGGACTTCGGACTGACCTGCGCGAAAGGCCCGTAGCACCCGCTCCCGCACTTGCTGGCCAAAATCGCCGTGCAGCCCTTCGGCTAGATAGCCTCGCGCCTGGAGCCGCTCGACTAGCTCATCCACCGTCCGTTTAGTAGCACAGAAGACCAGCGCTCGCTCTGACCGCCTGGCGTCAAGGACGCGGCAGAGTGCGTCGAACTTGCGGCGAAACGGTACCTCATAGTAGACCTGGGCGGTCTCGGGGACGGTCAGCGCTCGCGGTTGGCTCAGGCGAATGATCTCAGGTTCACGCATATAGTGGCGTGCCAACTTCAAGATAGGGTCAGGCATCGTTGCCGAAAAGAGCGCCGTCAACCGGTCGGTGGGAAGATGGCCCATAATGTACTCCACGTCGTCTAGGAACCCCATGTCGAGCATGACATCGGCCTCGTCTAACATCAGCATGCCCACTTTGGACAGGTCAATCGTACCGCGTCGCATGTGATCCATCAGCCGGCCGGGCGTGGCCACAATTGCGTGAACACCGTGGCGCAATGCTCTTAGCTGGCGCTCGATAGGTTGGCCTCCGTAGATCGGTACCAGGAGTAACCCTCGGTGACGGCCAATGCCGTTGAGTTGCTCGGCCACTTGCACCGCTAGCTCTCGGGTAGGGGCGAGAACGATAGCCTGGGGTACCAGATGCTCGATGTCGATGCGCTCGACGAGCGGAATGCCGAAAGCAGCGGTCTTGCCCGTGCCGGTAAGGGCTTGAGCAACGATATCGCGTCCCTGCAAGAGCGCCGGGATGGCCCGCACCTGGACCGGGGTTGGCTCTTCAAAACCCATATCGTCCATGCTCTTCAGCACCGGTTTACTCAGCCCCAACTCGCGAAAGCTGGTCATAGCCCCCCTCCAATTATGGAGATTTCTGCCCGTGGCAGTTGCTCTCCGGGTCGAGTCTGCATTCTTCGTGCCGAGATGTCCGGGGTAACAGAGCCGCAAGAGTAGGATTGCCACGAGGATATCGGTGACCAATGCTGGTAACAGAAGCGGCCACTCGTTTTCATTATTCGCAATAGGGGCCGTTAGCGACTAAGCCATTGATCGTCCGCAATCGTAAGCCAGCAGTGTCAGGTCTGGCTCACGGGCCCATTGGGCCAAATCACCGACTGGGGCACATGCCGCTGTGAGCGAACCTTCAGGAATCTCGGTCCTTCCCTCATCTTGGACCCCATATACTCTCCCCTCCGCAAGCAACTGGCGCAATCGAGATTGCGGAGCACGTATTAGGGCCAAGGGCCCGCCTTTAGCCAGCCACATCGACCAATCCGGTAGGCTGGAGCAATCCTTTTGCAGAGCCAAGATAGCGTGTGCGGCCTGCGCCGCGAATTTCCCCGCCGACATTTCCAGGTCAGTGTTAGCGAAGATTGCGACGCATGCCGCGTCTTCCGTCCACTCTTGCATCGAGGTCCGTGCTAGTCTGCCGGTAAACAGCTTCAAGTGTGCCAAAAAACTGGCACGGCTTCTGGGGCGAGGGCGAAAAACTACCAGTCGCGGCACATCCGGAGATGGCGGTGTGGCAATGCCTTCTCGTGTGCGAGCCAGACTAGTCATCTCGTCTGCTTCGGCCCGCAAGACAATTTTCGCCATAGCGTTGTCGTACCATCGAGTGTAGCCTGGATGCGAACGGAACCGGTGGTGCGCAACAATGGCGGCGCGAGCCGCCAGGAGCGCCAGATCAGCCCCAGGTATGCCTGGTACGGCCAGGTAGTATTGGACTGGTTCCGAAATCGCTTGAGCGCGGCTGTTCATGCGGTCATCTCTCTTGTGTCATAATAACCAAAAAAGAGCCGTCGAAAGACGGCCCTTTCCTTGATGGTCGGGGCGAGAGGATTTGAACCTCCGACCTCAGCGTCCCGAACGCTGCGCGCTAGCCAAACTGCGCTACGCCCCGCAAGCAATATTATAGCTCATGTGGGCGGACTTTGCCAAGCTGGTGATGGCAAGATTTTAGGATTTTTCTAGAGAGCGGCTGGCTTCAGTGCCGCTGCGCCATTTGTGCCCCAGAAGGTTGGGATGCTCTGGGCAAAGCTTGCCTTCGACATAGGACCCTGGATGCCCTGGCTGCGAGCCAGGTATTCCATCTTGCTCACCAGGTTCGTAATGACCTCTTCCCAGGTGTAGTGGCGTGCCGTTAGCTTGCCTGACTTCCGGATGCTCTCTTTCTCCTCCTCGTGTTCTTCGAGGTAGGTGACGTATTCGACGATCTCGGCCGGGTCGTCGGTCTCGAGTACGATGGCGTTCTCCAGCGGAATGGCGTAATCTTCTCCAGTACAGCCGGTGAAGGCGATGCCCCCGGCGGCCATCGTTTCCAGACCCACGAGCCCGAATGGCTCGTGCCCACTATTGGCGAGGACGCCGTCGGCGCCATAATAGATCAGCCGCGACAGCTCTTCGTTGAGGTAGAATTTCAGATTGAGGATATCGGCATCGCCCGCTTCCTCGATCGCTCGTATGCGCTCGTCTACCGTGTCGCCCTGGCATCTGACGTCTTTGACGACCAGGCCGGCGCCTCGGGCGTTGTCAATGACCTCTCCTTCGTGGGCCTCGACACCACCGCGCGCCATAAGGACGACCGGCGCCCCCTTTGCTTTGAGCCTGGCGACCGATTCGATGGCCATGTTCCAGCGCTTGTCCGGGTCCCATCTCGCTATCTTCGAAAGGACCAGTTTGTTGTTCAGGGCACGGCGCAGCTCTCCAGCCTTTTTGCTCTCCACCTTCTTGAGCAGGCGTCGCGGAATGCCGTTCGGGATCACCAGGGGGTTCAACCCCATCTGCCACATAATGTGCTTCATATAGCGGCTTACCGTAGTGAGGGTGACGTTCTGTTTCAGACGGGGCCAGTCGATGCGGTCGAACGAAAAGGTGTTGTTGGCGTTCCAGAGCATCAGGGTATGGTCCCTTAAACCTTCTCTCTTCAGCTCGTCAGCTAACCTACAAACAGCCTCGGCCGTTTGCCATTCCTCGGCCGCGACCACGACGAACCTACCGTCTCGCACCGCCGGGCCGATCACTTCGCGCGCGAGGAAGGTTGGCGCAGACTCCTTGAAGTCCCAAAGCTTCTCTTCCTCGGCCTCGTAAACGCCGCCGGGATGGTATCGGCTAATCCATTGACACCATCGATGCAGCGTCAGCTTTCCATCAAGCCGGCTTTCCCGTCCCTCGCGAAAAGGATTGCCGACGAACAGCAGGTGGGTATCGTAGCCCATCGAGGCCAAACTTTCGGAAAGGTGAGTGACACGTACGCCCAGTCCCCCAGCCAACGAATACCGATCTGGCCCTTCGAAGGACATAACCACGAAGGTTGTGTTGTCTCTATTTATCCTTGCCGACGATTTCATTCTATTAGCCCCCCTTTCCCGAATAGGCAAGTGACTGACCGTACAGCTCTGTCCTCTTTTCGACCACAATGTCGCTGATAGGGATCAGGGCGCTTTGATATCAACTGACCCATCAGCAGGGATCGCCAGGCGATAGCAGTGTGTGAAAACGATCGGCTGCGCAAGCAGACGATGCTGTTACGCGAGCGAATAGCACCCTCATCGGCAGCATGATCCAGATTGAAAGCGCTTGTCGAAGGATCTGTGCTAGCCGCCTTCGCGAACGTAGCGGAGCAGCGTACAGGTCAATTCTAGATTGCCTTAAAGCATTGTTTGTAGAGCAAGAAATGTGCCGCGCAATATGGGGATTATGGCGATTGTTGCGGCAAAAGACCGCAAAAAGGCTTAGCTCCGCCGCAGGTCGGCATCGGCGCTGGTCTGACTTCGGGCCTCACGACCGAACAGTTTTCGCGCGATGTCGACGTCGTCGGAGCTAAACGTGCCGAGCGCGATCAATGCCACGCCGTATGCGGCGGTGCCTCCCAATGCCGTCAACAGGGGATAGGCATCGCGCATCTGCCAGAGGACAGCGGCCATGACGGCTGCCGCGGTAGCTGGCCGGATCGCCAGGCTAAGCAGTGGGATGCGGCCAAGGTGTTGGCGGACTACGTAGAAGAAGGGCAGCAGCAGGACAATTTCTGAAAGTATAGTGACTACGCTGGCGCCGACGTAGCCGTACCGTGGGATAAGCACGAGGTTGGCCGCTATGTTGAAGCTAGCGGCAATGAGGAAGCTCGTGGTGATGAAGCGCTGCTGGTTGATGGCGATCAAAACGTACTGCGTCAGGCTATTGACATAACTAAACGGCAGAAACCAGATCAGTATCTGCAGCGCAATGGCCGAATGAGGTAGGTACTCCCTGCCGCCGAACAGGAGGATGATCGGCTCGGCCAGAAACGCCGTGCCGACGGCGATCGGTATGCTCAGCAGAAGCAGGAAGCGCAGGGCCAGGACGTAGGCCCTGACGAACGAGTCTTTTGCCGAATCGGCATAGCGCGACAATACTGGGAACAGGGCAATCGTAAACGTCGATGGGATGATGTTCAACCCGTCGATGAACTTGTAGGCGGTGCTGTAGAAGCCGACCTCTCGATTGCCTCGCACGGATTGCATGATGGGAATATCGATGCGAAAGAACATCGTGGCGAGCAACTGGTTGATCATCAGCGGCCACGACGTGCCTAGCATTCCTCTGATAAGCCTGCCATCGATCTCGATTCTTGGCCGCAGCAATACCTTCACGACCAGAAGGACGAAAACCACCGCCGTAACGCTGTTCACCACCACAGAAACGCCGGCCAATCCTACGATGCCCCAGCCGAGCAGCAGCGCCACGCCGCCCAGCACGACTTTGAGCAGTGTCGTTCCAACGGTCACCAGGGCGGGATACTCCATCTTCTCGTGCGCGAGAAAAAGCGAACTGAAAGCGGCGGCGATATTGGCTGGCAGTAGTGATGTGGCCAGTAGAATTATCGCCAGCGTTGTCTCGCTGTCGAGCCCGAAGAACGCGCGCCACAGATAAAGGAAGACCGCGATGGTCGGCGCGGCCGCCAGTACGAGTAGCAGCCTGAAGATCATCGTGTTCGTAAGATACCGGTTGCTCTGCGCACGGTCCCTGGCAACCTCGCGCTGCACCAGAGTGGCCAGGCCGAAGTTCGTGAAGATCTCGAAATAGGCGTATACTATGGAGGCAAACATATACTTGCCCACGTTGTCGGGCAGAAGTATTCTGAGCATCAGCATAGCGAAGGCTACGTCGATCACTTTGTTCACCAGCGACGTCGCCATCGGCGCAAAGCTATTCTTGGCGACCCGCTGAATGGCTAGGTTGCCGCCTTTCGTGTAGCCGCGCGAGACCAGCATAGCCGCGAGCCCCAGGCCCACTAGCAGCAGGCTGATGAAGCTACCAAGGAGACCGACCTTCAAGGAAAGTGGACTATAAACGAACTTCACCGTGTGGGACCCGGCGGGAAGCGGCACGGCGCGGAAGTTGTAGTTGGCGCGGTAGATCTGCGCCTCTTGCTCGTCAATGGTCACGTCCCAGCCATCAAAGTACGTGTCTGACAGCACCAGCACGCCGCCACTGTCGTTTTGGGCGTCGACGATCACCTGGTTCGGGCTATAGCTGATAACTGTCGCGGTGTCTTTCCCACCGGTATCGGCCAGACCAATGCCCGCATTATTTGCGGGCCAGTCCTGGATCACCACCTCGCGTCGCGGGTCGAAGTCCGCATCGCGGAGCACAGCCAGCGCCTGCTCTGCACTCGCCACGGGTCGTATGCGATGAACCAGGAAGGCCCGTGGCAGATAATCTCGGTTGCGGTAAATGGATATCTCGTCTTGATAGACGAGCTCGAGACTGTCGTTATTCAATGGCTCAGATGACAGGACGTATTTCACGTTCAACAGATCCAGCCATTTGGAGCTGAGTGATGGCGGCGTCGACAGGGTCTTAATCATACTGTAAAGCAATCCGTGTGGCTCCTCCATCAGACGCCAGAAATCCACGTATTGCTTCAGAATGACGGTATCGTATCCCCGAATATCCTGTAGCCCATATCTCATTCCCAGGTTCGGCTTCAAGATATCATCGGTGCCAAAGGTGGCGATGCGATAAAGGCTCTTGTCCTGCCTCAGAAACTCGATCGACGGCGGCGTTCTCTCCAGCGCGCTGGCATCGCTCTTTGAATTGAACCCGGTGCCGAAGTAAAACAGGTCGGCGAGCAGCAAGGCGATGGCTGCCGATTGCCAGAGCCAAGGTCTTCCCTTTAAGCGAAATCCCAGCCACAGAATCAAGCCCGAGCCGGCGAGAAACGCGCCGAAAACCAGCGCGTTGCGATACTCGTAGGAGACGAGCATCTGCGGACCGTCGAATACTTGCTGTAGCTTCTCCGATCTAGCCAGGAGCGATGAGGCGAGTGTCAGAGTTCTTCCTCGGAAGACGAAAGAGGCGACCAGCACGGCGACGACGGCCAGTCCGGCGAGGAATACCGCCAGCGCGTACGATTGCCTCAGCCACCTCGCAACGCCTGCGACCGAGCCTTGTGTCAGGGATGAGAAGTGTCCGGCCCCGATGCCGGCCAGGATGGTGACGCTGATCGTGTAGGGGTATATCCAGCGAAACGGCGTGTGCAACTGGTCGAAGCCTGGAATGCCGTAGAAGAAAATGGCGTAAAGCGGCGAGCCGAAGGCGAGCAGAAGCGAGAATACCGCGTAGCTGAGGAAGATAACCGTATGGCGCGCGCTGCGAAAGATAACGGCGGCGATTGCCAGAACCAGTGGGAGAACGCCGACGTAGCTGGCGGCCTCGACATAATTCTTAGTGCCCCAGAAAATGGTGCCGGGAGGGTTTGTCGGTCTTCCCAGCATATTGTCTGCGACGGACTTGGTCTGCAAGCTGAAGAAATCGAAGTAGGTGTGGTGCGTCGGATTGCCGAAGAAGTCTGGCATCAGGAAACTTAGCGCTTGAATCTTCGGCAGCGACCAGTTGATCACATCGTTGTAGGTCACAAAGCCAGCCCTGAAGTTCTGTTTGATTACCTCGGCAAAGGGCAGGATCTGAATTGAGGCGAGGCCGGCACCCAGGCCCACCATTGCGAGCAGCGCCACGCCGGCGCGTAAGGTGTGGAACACATCTCTCGTTCTTAGCAGCATTATCGCGAGCCGGCACACCGCATAGTAGAGAAGCGTGAACAGCACGTAGAAGCTGATCTCCATGTGCCCGGCCAGGAACTGAAGTCCCAGCGCGATGGCCCCGATCATCGGCCAGGCGATCTCCAATCGCCGTCCTTTTTCGTGGCTGGATATCGTCGATTCCACAGCCAGCAGCAGTAATGGTATCCAGATCGCCGTGCTAACCACCATCGGCCAGAGGAAACTGACGACCAGAAAGCCACTGAACATAAAGGCGATGCCGCCCACGACGGCGCCGAAGCGTACGACGCCGATCACTCGCAGATAGCAGTACATCAGGAACCCGGCAAGGAAAAGGTGTAGGCCGGTGAACCAGCCATAGGCGTACTCGGGCCTGATGATATAGAAGAGAACGCCAAGAGGATACAGGACTCCGGCCTGCCCGGCGGCCAAAAATGGAACTCCAGAGAATATATACGGGTTCCACAACGGCAGCGCGCCGCCGAGGATGGCGTCGCGGGCAAGGGCTTTCCACGAGATATTCTGGAGCACCATATCGCTGATCAGCAGGTTATGAGGGACGAAAGGCGCATCAATCAGGGCTTTGAAAGGAAGGAAAGCGTTCAGATTATCCGCTGGCAATAGCAGTTTGCCGCCGAATGTCACGTCCCCAAGGAATGCCAGCGCCACGAAGAGAAAGCCGATTGCTGCGAGGATATCAGATCTAGGAAGCCTTCTCACGCGGCGGGGCCTCCTAGTAGCGCCACTTGATCTGCCAAACCCGAATGACCGCTTCTAGCGCGATGGCCAGGGACATCTTCGACTTGCCTCTCGCCCTGTCAGGGAAGACGATGGGAACCTCTTTGACGCGGTAGCCTTTCTTCTGACAGGCGTAGGCCATCTCGATCTGAAAAGCGTATCCCTGGGACTCTATTCTATCGAGATCGAGTCCGGCCAGAGCATTCTTGCGAAAGCACTTGAATCCGCCCGTGGCGTCGTGCACCTGGAGCCCCAGTATCAGGCGAGCGTAAGCGGAGTTACCCCACAGGCTGAGCATGCGTCGCACTATGCTCCATTTTGCGTCGACCCCTCCCCCTGTAACGTAGCGGGAGCCGACCGCGATGTCGTGGTCCTTCGCTGCTTCCAACAGAACAGGGATATACTTTGGTGAGTGCGAGAAATCGGAGTCCATTTGTACTACATAATCCGCACCGTGTTCCAAGGCATAGCGAAAGCCCACGACGTAGGCTGTGCCGAGCCCACGTTTGCCCGGGCGATGAATGACGCGCAGTTTGCGGTCGTGCTTAATCGCCAGCTCTTCGGCGATCTGGCCTGTGCCATCCGGCGAGTTGTCGTCGATCACCAGAATCTCTGTTCTGTCGATGCCCAGGTCAAAAATTGCCGAGACGAGGGCAGGGAGGTTTTCGGCCTCGTTGTAGGTCGGCAGCACGACCATTAACTTCAACTTTGCACCTTTCTCCTTTCCCTTTGCTCAGGCACGACGATTATACTATAGGATTCGGTGGGGAGCAAACTGGGGAGTGTGAAACCTATGGGGGAGTAACGCCGGCCTCTGGCAGGTTGGCTTCGTCCTGGTAGTCCCAGGTCGCTTCTGAATCTGGCGCGTGGCGCGCCGCGATGTCGACGATCGCATAGGCGACGTAGGCGAGAAGGTTCAGGATGGCTCGGCCCGCGGCGTAGGCATCCAGGAGATCGTGTTTCAGCAGATAGGCCAGAGCTCGGTAGACGGGGGTCAGGAGCAGAACTGGCGACACGACGAAGCTGATCGAGCGCGCGTACGGAATATCCTGAGCGTGAAGCAGCCCAGTTCGGCGCATATACGTCGCCGAACCGAGGAAAACAGCAGCAACGAAAAGTGCGGTAGCCGCGGTAGCAACCCAGAAGTCACCCCGGGTTGCGACGCTCGCCGTAGGCATCGTCCTGGTAGTGGCGACCAACGGACGGATTACGTCGACGAGGACGAGGTTGGACGTTAGGCCTAGCCCAACGCTGGAAACGATCAGGACGACCATCGCTATCTTAGCGCCCAAGTCGGTTGGCTCGAGAGATACGTCGTCCTGGTCGGTGGGGCGAAAAGCGCGAATTGCCGCGTTAATGGACGCGGCCACCGTAAGCGCTGTGGCGATGAACAGGATGGCCGTAAGCGCCCACCACGCGGGCGCTCGCAGATCGAGAAGCGCCTGAAAGACGAGCACGTTCGGCGCGAATCCGCCGAACGGCGGGATTCCCGCGATTCCAAGGCTCCCCACGACGAGCGCCGCAAAGGCGATCGGCGCCGAGCGCATCCGTTGTTGCCAGCTATGGTGCTCAGTCGCGGTGCGCCGTATCTCCGCGGCGGCGATGAACAACAGCGGATAGCACGCGCTGAAACTGACGAGTCGGAACAGCGCGGCAGCGTCCCCCAGCGGTGTGGCCGCACCCAGCGCGATCAAAACGAAGCCCATCTGTCCAAGGGCGAGATATCCTAGCGCCTTCTGATGTCCACGACTGTCCATCGCTCCTATGGCGCCCAGCACGGCGGAGGCTCCGCCAGCAGCCGCGAGCGCCAGGCTCCAACTGGCTCCTAACTCGAACGCACCGAAACCCACGCGTACCATCGCGTACGCGCCGATCTGCGTTATGGCTGATGTTAGCAGCACGCCAAGAGGAGTGATGGCCGAATCGGTGGCCTCGACAAGCCAGGCGTGAAGCGGAATGAGCCCCGCTTTCAGGGCGAATGCCAGAAGTAATCCTGCGATTACTATGCTGGTCGTATCGAAGTCAGCGGCCACCTGCTTTGCCCACAGATCTTTCAGCCCGACCACTCTCGAGTTGGTTATCAGCCACACGATGCCGAAAAACATTGGGATGCTGATGGCAATCGATGAGGCCAGAAACTTCCTGGCGGCCGCCACGTCTGCCGATTTCAAATGCCCGAGCAGCATCGGTGCGAGTGCGAACGTCGCCAGCTCGCAGAAGAGATAAAGCGTCAACAGGTCGCCGGCTAGGGCTGCTCCGCTCGCCCCCGCGCTAGCGAGGAGGAGTAGGAAGTAATAATACGATCGCAAGTTCTGGCTCGCTGCCAACCGATAGGATTGTAGAGCGGCAATGAAGAAGATGAGGCTAAAGGTCACCAGCGCTGTCGTTGTTAACGCATCGGCGCGGAATGTCAGCGTGACCTGCTGCGCCGGCTCAGGACCTGACGCGACGAGAGGGTTAAGCCAGACGGAGACCGCGAGCCTGGCGGTGATAGGGTTCGTGAACGCCTGCGTGGCCAGGACGATCGCTTCGACCAGTCCGCCTGCGGTCGCGAGGATGGTGATCGCACCCGGTGCCATCCGGAAAGGTTTGGGCAGCGAGAGGGCAATCCATGCCGCGATGGCGGGAATAGAGATGATTAGTAGTATCTGGTTGTCGGCAAGGCTTTGTAGCTCGTTCATTGACGTCTAACCTAACAAGGTAAGCATAAAAGGCTTAAGCCATACGAGAATGTCTTGTTGCCACAGGATTTCCGATATCAGCAACGCGGCGATCAGCATCGGTGGCGCCAGGGCCAACCAGCCCGCACCGTGGAACGAAGTTGCCCTGGATGGTGTTGCGTCATCCACGTGAACAAAGGCGAGTTGGAAGGCTCGCAGGCAGGCGATGGCCGTGATTAGCCAGAAGCCTATCCATAAGACTGAATAGGGCTGGCGCGGCTCAAAAAGGCCCACGGTGATCAGCATCTTTGTGGAGAAGCTGGCCATAGGCGGCAGCCCTGAGACCGACATCGCTAAGATCAGAAAGAGGATGCCCAGGACCGGGTGCTTAGCGATAAGCCGAGGCTCTTGCCCGATGACCCGATTCGCCGTAACCTGATTCACCAGGCCGGCCACCAGGAACAAGCCAATAACGCTGGCGACGTAGGTGAACAGCCCGACTGAAGTCGCTTGCCGAGCATACTGGTTGCTGAGGGTGAAGCCCGCGATCAGCACACAGAACTGCCCAAAGGCGATAAAGGAGCAGATTCTAAACAGGTCCCGCTCTTTCAAGGCGGCCAGGGCGAACAGGAAGGCCACCGAGAGCGTTGTCCAAACCACGATATCTTGCCAGCCCGAATGGGGCGCGAGCATCGACCGCGTAAGACGTAAATAGGGATAGAGCCCGACGACGGCTACCCCCGCTGTGGCCAACAGCGCGTTTGAGACGGTGAAAACCCTGTGATGGCCGGGAAACCAGGCGATGGTGATGAAGCCCAAGGACTTGAAGAGAATCGCCGTCAGCAGGAGCGCGGCGGCTAAAGCAGGGGTGGTCGTGCGTATGTCTTCTATAGTGGTCGTACCGGACTGGACGAAAAGCAAGACCACCAGCACAACCATTGCGATCGTGCCAAAGCTTCCCGTCCAATTCGTCGCCAGCGGGCCCAGCGCGGAATTGAACGAGCGCAGGCAGTTCCGGCCAATGGCCCAACCGATCGTGGCACTGAGTTCCCAAAGAATGAGAAAGAGCAGGATGTTGCCGACAAAGGTTAGCAAGATCGTGGAGCCGAGAAACGCTACTCCCAGTATCACGAACGTGATGGACCGATGCGCGCTGATGGCGGAGAGCGCCATCAACCCAAAGACGCTCAGCACGACCCAGATGGTCAGCCAGCTAAGCCCATCAAAAAAAAGCACCTATCGTTCTCTCCGTGCCGGTCTCCGACTTGCCATCGCCCCACCAGCCACGGGGGATCAAGCGCTTTACAAGCCCATCCCTGTTATTTCCAGTTTAGCAAATATTGGCCTCGAAGTCAACTTAGAGAGGGAACGATGAAGCGATAGAGTGACATGATGTCGAGGAAAAATAAGCCAAGTGAGAGCAAGGTGAACACGATGGCGGCGTGTTTGGGGGAGATGATCTCTCGCAGGCCGAGGTTAAACAGGATGGCAAGCGGCGCGATGGCCGGAAACAGATAGCGCCCCTGCGCCTGAACGTAGGTGAAGTTGTATTGGACCATGCCGGCGAAAGTGAAGGCGAAAGCGAGAAACAGCAGCGCCAGCGCTGCTTTCTGGTGAGTCTCCACGTGGGCTTGACGCCGTGAGACCTGCCAGAAGAAGAGCAACAGCCCCAACAAGGCGGTGCCGGTGAGGACGGCAAGGAGGCCATAGATGCGCTGATCCATAAAAATGCCCATCCAGCCGAACACGCCCCAGAAGCTCTTAAAAGTCATTGAGAAGAAATGCCTTATGACGTCGAGGGTGATCGGCCCCGTCAGCGGCTGGCCGACGACCACAAGATCGTGCCTCTTGAGGCCGAAGATATCCAGATTGCCATAGACAATCGCGTTGCGCACGAGCCACCAGCCCGAGAGCAGGATGGCGATGCCGTAGGCCTGGGCAAAACGCCACACGATGCCGCGAATCGTTTGTAGAATACGAGCGGGCGTGCGTTCTGAGCCGAGCGGGACAAGCTCCTGCCAGAGAATCACGATGGCGACGAGCGGCACCGCCACGGCGGTAGTCACCTTAGTCAAGAGGCCGAGGCCGATCAGCGTACCCCAGAGGATGCATTCTCGATCGAGCGATGGTGCCAACCCCGGTTGGAGATATCGCTTGCCGTTTCCACGTCGCAGGCTCCTCACGAGAGAGAAGATCAATGCCGAAAGCAGCAGGCTGGCCAGAGAATCGTTATCGATGGCCGCGTTCATAAACAGGTGCATTGGCACAAAGGCCACCAGCGCAGCGGAAGCAAGTGGCAGGACGGAGTCGGCGGGGAAAAGGGCGCGCCCGATATGGAAGGTGAGCGCGATGGTTCCCGCCGCGAAGAGGGCAGTTAACAGCCTCAGAATGAGCACCTGGGTGTTGAGAGAGGTTTCCGATGTGAGCAGGAGCAGCGGGGAAGCGATCATATAGTATAGCGGGGGTTGATGCGATTCGTAGCGGATGCTGTCCACGGGCATCGAGTCGGGGAACCGTGCCGCCTTGGCCTTTTCAAGATACTCGAAGTCATAAGCCCCGGGCGTGAGGATTGGGAACGTCCAGGTTTCGATGATGTTCTTCACATAGTTGAAGTGGCTGGGCTCATCCGGCGCATTCCATTTGGGTACGGACGTAGCGTATAGCAGCGCAAGGCCGAAGTAGGCGATGAGGATGATGGCGAGGCCTATTCTCTGAGCGTTGCTTGCTGGAGTATCCGTCACGGCTTCCTCCGGAGGCGCGATCGTCTCGATGATGCTCGCACCCTAGCGTTTCGATCGAGATGCTCGCGGTGGAGCGGCCTTCGCGAGCATGGGATCGTCAGTATCGACTCCAGGTATTCGTCCGTCGCACGGCGTGTCCCCTGGATAACAGAGCGCTTCCGTAGCATCATTCTGAGCTGAAGGATCGCTGCAAGCTGTCCCTTGAGACGAGCCCGAGCCGCGGGTTCGCGGAAATGCGTGACAGATTGCCAGACAAAGCCCAGTTGCGCCGCCAGTACAGCCCGCCAGTGCTTGCGAATGAGCGGCCCCGGCATATTCTTGATCATCACGTTAATGAAATTACGGCCGCAGTAGAAGCTGGCGAGGGGACCGCCTCCGGTTGCGCTGAGGCGATGACTGACGTTTGCCGTTGGGACGTAAACACACTTGTGTCCGCGGAGCTGGGCGCGGAGGTTTAGATCGACATCCTCGCAATAGGCAACAAGGTCTTCGTCGAAAAGGCCCACGTCGTCAAGCATGATGCGTCTGTAGGCCGCGGCGCCGGCGCAGGCGCCGAACACGAGCTCTTCCCTATCGTATTGTCCCGAATCCTCCTCCCACACGCCACGGTTGCCCGGCACGCCATCGATTCCGTACAGGTCGCCCGCGGAGTTCAATACATCTCGCCGGTCGAAAAGGACGATCTTAGAGGCGGCAAAGCTGGCCTCAGGATGCCTTTCCAGGGCGAGGCAAAGCTCCTCGATCCAGCGAGGGTCGGCCTCCGTATCGTTGTTCAGCGTGGCAATGACGTCGCCACCGGCCCGACGAATACCGGCGTTGACCGCGCCGGCAAAGACGCGATTCTCAGACATCTCGATCACCAGAACCTCGGGATACCGTGTCCGTAGGAGAGAAACAGAATCGTCGGTCGATGCGTTATCGACGACGATCGTCTCAAAATCTCGAAATGTCTGTTCCCGCAACGCTTCCAAGCACGTAGGTAACAACCGCGCGCCGTTGTAGTTCGGGATCACCACGGACACTGTCAGCTTCATCTGCCTATCGCACTCCTACAGCCGTGTCCAGCGAATCTGAGGCATTATACATCGACCTTGCGCATCGAGCAAGGACGGCAACCCACTAGCACCGCCGACAAGAAGACAAAAGATACAAACCGTCGGGCGTCTAATTGACAAATTGAAGTATTATGCCTATAATAATTTAGAGGAAGCAGGAAGACAGCTATGAAGCCGATCCTGTGGCTGGGTTCGGCGGTTTCCTTGGGGCTCTAAAGAATATCGGGGTCCTCGGCCTGCGAGACGTGGTGATGGTCAGACTGACGCAAGCCTGAGGACTAATATTGGGGGAGAGGCAGATTATCCGTGCGCCGGCGGCTTTGGGCCGCTGTCGGACGATGTTTGTTGCCTCGCCCCCTTGTTGTGTTTATGGGGGTTGGCGCAGGCCGGTTAGAAGCGGCCAAGAACTTTGAGGTGAGAAGGCGTCTTGATTAACGTGCATTCTGTCGTCGGGTGTTTGTCCAGGATTCGAACGGAAAAGCTTGTGCCTTGTGGTGGTTGCGCAGGCTGCGCTTGAGAGGGTTGAGCCTTGCGAAGAGCTAGGATCCCCATATTATTGTTTCATCGCGTAACGGACGAGGCGTCTTCATCCCTGGCGGAGTACTCTGTTTCGCCGCAGATGTTTGCCGAGCAAATGGCCTGTCTGGCCGCGAGAGGTTACGCGACGATATCATTATCGCAAGTCCTGGAGCATCTCATCCAGGGGAAGCCCGTCCTGCCCCGATCTGTGGCGATCACTTTCGATGATGGCTATCTGGACACATACTCGGCGGCGTTTCCTGTGCTCGCTCATCACAACTTCACTGCGACAGTGTTCATTGTGGCCGATAGGGTGGGAGGAAAAGCCGAATGGGACGCTAGCTGTGAAGAGACGCCTGCGCCGTTGATGACCTGGGCGCAGATTCGAGAGATGGCTGCGAAAGGCATCTGCTTCGAAGCTCACTCGTGCACCCATCCAGATCTGACGGCGCTCAGCGCCCCGGATGCATGGCTGGAAATCGAGCGGCCTCGCCGTGTCATCGAGGAAGAGCTAGGTGTCAAGGTTAGATTCTTTGCCTATCCGCACGCCCGTTCGAACGAGGCCGTTCATCAGTTAGTGGCGCAGGCAGGGTATCTGGCGGCGTTCGGCGCGCGCTGGGGCCCGGCCGATTGTACGAATGACGTGTATGCAATAAACCGTTTGCTGGTATTGAGAGATCACGATCTCAACTACTTCAAATGGATGCTAGAGCTGGGGGTTGAGCATCCGTGGTATCACCAAATAGTGAAAGACAAGAGGGCGCTGGTGCGCAATCTTCTGGCGTCTCGCCTGACTACTCGGAAGGTGCCTTTGTCGCAAACGAAGTTATGAGTGACGTGCAGGACTAAGGGTTAAGGGTTGATGAAGGAGGATGTGGGGAGCTTTTATCGTAAACGAAGCTATCGGTTACACCGGGTAACCACTGGTGGCGATGTATGCGTAAGAATCGGCGTCTGAGGGTGGCATTACTGGCGCCCATCGAGCCCAGGCTGGACCCGTACGCTGAGCTACTGGCCGACGGAATCCGGCGAGCAGGCTGCAGATGTGTGGTCCAGCGAGCGTTCTCGCTGCGCTGGTACTTGCGCTGCGCGCGTGACCTGGACGTTTTGCACCTGCACTGGCTCGAATTTGTGTACGCTGCCCAGTCCACAACGGGCACGATCCGGAAGTTGATTTCCCTGATACTGGCGTTGCTGATCGCCAAGATGATCGGAGCGAAAGTAGTCTATACCGTGCACGACGTCGTTCCTCGCACGTCGAAGTATCCTTATTTGAGCTGGTTGGCGAATCAGGTCGTGTTCCGCGTTGCCAATCGAATCCACGTGCACGATGTCACCAGCCGCCAGAGGGTTGTCGAGCGATTCGGGCGCGCCGTGCCGATATATGTTATCCCGCACGGCAACTACGTCGGCGTCTATCCCAACAGCAGCACGCGCATCATGTCGAGGCTGAGGCTGGGCTTGCCTGAAAGGGCTTTTGTGTATCTCTTTCTCGGGCAGATCCACCCGAACACGGGCGTCGAGGATCTGATTCTGGCCTTCACGGGATTACGAGACCCCGATGCCCTGCTGTTGATCGCCGGCTGGTCCCCGGATGAAGCTTACGGGGCGAGCTTGCACGATGTGGCAGGTGGCGATCACCGCGTTATTATGCGTCACGGCCTGGTGGATGCGGCTGACATCCAGTACTACATGAAGGCCTGCGATATCTGCGTTCTGCCGTATCCAGGCGGTACTACTATGGGCGCAGTGCTCCTGGCGTTCTCATTCGGGAAGCCCGTTATTGCGCCAAATGTTGACAATCTGCGAGATCTCGTGCTCGGGGATAGAGGTATCCTGTACGACGGAACTGAAGTAACTGGGCTGCTTCAGTCGCTCAGAGCAGGTAGCAGGATGGACTTACGGCGCGCGGAGGCCGCAGCGCTCACGCTGGCAAGAAGGTTCGATTGGTTATCAATCGGGCGCCAGCACGTGATTGCTTACCGCACAAGCGGGGCATCTTTTGGAGAGTTCGGACCGGGTGCTGCTGGCAGCATAGCGCATCCCGAAGGTAATCTCGACACGTCAACAGACCACTCGATTGGCCTGGAGGCCCGGCTGCGTTAACCAACTTTTGAACTGAGGTGAGTGTATCTTGGGCACGCCAAAGAAAGTAGCTATTCTTACAAACTATCCTCTGGATGCCACCAGGATATCTAGCGGGATCGCTACTGTGGCTTACCACCTCGTCGCGGGACTGAGGCAATACGATGATCTGGATATTCACGTGATTCACTGTCATTCCGAGATTCCTCACAGCAGAACGTTGGTCGACGGTAATCTCACAGTGTGCTATCTTTCGGAACCACGACGCCGGGTGGTGCCGAGTGAGGTCGCTGGGTTGAATAGAGTGGTGCGCATCCTCAGGCAACTGAAGCCGGATGTCGTAAACGCCCATACTGGTGCATACGCAGTGGCGGGGCTTCGGGCGGGCTTCCCGACGATCTACACCGTACACAGCCTGGCCTATAAGCACCATAAGCAAATGGCGATTGTCAGGAGTGCTTTCGATCGTCTCGGGTTGCTGCTGGATGCCAGATTAGAACGGTGTGCGGTACGCGGAGTTCAGGATATCATAGCCGTCAGCTCCTCCGTGATCACCGAATACAGGCGTTTCAGCGACGCCGTTTTCCACCGCATAGAAAACCCTGTTTCTGAGGATTTCTTTGCCGTAACCAGCGGTGAGAAGCCGGGGCGTCTGATTTACCTGGGCGTAGTATCCGAAGAGAAGGGCGTACTCACTCTGCTCAAAGCCTTGAAGGTCGCGGTTCAGTCTATCCCTTCGGCGCACCTGCACATCGCCGGCCAGATACGCGACGAAAAATACTACCGGGTCCTCGTGGATTACGTTCATGCTAACGGATTGGAGGAAAAGGTCCGTTTTCTGGGTTTGCTGGACAAGGCCGCTGTGCTGCGTGAGTACGCGGAATGCGAGATGCTAGTGCTTCCCTCACGGCAGGAGAATTCACCTATGGTCATTCGAGAAGCGATGGCGGCCGGCAAGCCGGTGATTGCTACGAGAGTAGGCGGGATTGGAGACCTCGTGCGTGACGGAAAGACCGGCTTCGTCATCGATGTGGACGATGTCGAGAGTCTGGCTGATCGAATGGTGGAGCTTCTTCGCCGTCCAGATCTGCGAGCAGGGATGGGCAAAATGGCTCGATTAGAGGCGGCTTCACGTTTCCGCCTCGATCAGGTAGCCGAGCGTTACAGAGTTGTTTATCTAGCGGTGGCCGAACGGAGCAGGCCTGTGGCCGAGAATCTCACCATCGATGCGGGTAGATCCACGCTTGTCGGCGCAAATCAGTGATCGTTCCTGCTGGAGAAAGCCGACCGGCGTGATCCTCGATGAGGAAGACTATCAAGTGGGAAGTGGGAATCGCTGGGAAATGGATCTGACGGATTCCGCTGCCCATGCGAGCGTCTTCTGATCCTGAGGCTGAGATAGGACAGCGTCGATGATCTCAGCTATCTGGACCATTTCAGGCTCTTTCATCCCTCGGGTGGTGACGGCTGGCGTGCCTATTCTAATTCCACTAGTCACCACTGGGCTGCGTGTATCGAAGGGCACGGCGTTCTTGTTAACGCTGATTCCGACGCTGTCGAGGACATCCTCGGCCTGTTTCCCTGTAATATCTCTGTCGGTAAGATTGACTAGCAGCAGATGGTTCTCCGTCCCATTTGAGACGAGACGGAAGTTGCGTCCCATCAGCTCGTCGGCGAGCACCCCTGAGTTCTTGACCACCTGGCGCTGATAATCGCGAAACCGCCCGCTCTGCGCCTCCTTGAAGCACACCGCTTTTGCCGCCACCACGTGTTCCAGCGGTCCGCCTTGCATACCTGGGAAGACAGCAGAGTCGACTGCTCTCGCCAGCTCTTTTTTGCAGAGAATAAACCCACCGCGCGGGCCGCGGAGCGTCTTGTGGGTCGTGCTGGTCACGATGTCGGCGCAGGTGACAGGGTTGGGATGCAGCCCAGCGGCAACCAGCCCAGCGAAATGGGCCATATCGACGAAAAGGCGGGCGCCAACTTCGTCGGCGATGCTTCGGAAAGCCTGGAAGTCGATCACCCGTGGGTAGGCGCTGGCACCGGCGACGATCAGTTTGGGGCGTTCCTGCTGGGCGAGCCGCCGTACTTCGTCGTAGTCTATCGTTTCGGTATCTCTGCTTACGCCGTAGGGAACGATACGATAGAGCTTGCCTGAGAAGTTCACCGGGCTGCCGTGTGTAAGGTGTCCGCCGTGTGCGAGGTTCATCCCTAGAACGGTGTCACCGAGATTGACCACTGACATGTAGGCCGCCATGTTCGCCTGCGAGCCGGAATGAGGCTGAACGTTAGCGTGTTCGGCCCCAAACAGGATCTTCGCCCGCTCGATGGCCAGTTGCTCGATCTTATCGATGTACTCGCAGCCGCCATAATAGCGGTGCCCAGGATATCCTTCCGCATACTTATTGGTGAGAATTGATCCTGTCGCTTGCAGGATAGCGGGGTCTACGAAATTCTCGGAGGCTATAAGCTCAAGGTTACGCTCCTCACGTTGCTTCTCTGCCTCGATGAGCGCAGCGATTTCGGGGTCTACATCTTTGAGATTGCTCATTTGATCTTCATCTCCAGGGCAAGTGCGCGGTTCAGACCGCCGACGCCGGCTAACATTATACCGAAGCTGCGACGTGCTGTCCAGGCACCTTTGATCCTGAAGGTGGGGGCGTTCAGATGAACGCCCCCACGATTGAATGCTCGGACTGAAAATGCTATCAGTTGCCTCTGACCGGCTTGAACGCGTGAACGACGCGGCTCATTGGACCAGGCACTTCGAGCACGGCAAGCTCGACTTCTCTGCCAATTTCGAGGTCGTCTTCGGTGGTCTCGACCAATCGGGTGAGCATCCTCAACCCGTTGTCGAATTCGACCATAGCCATATAGAGCGGTATCTCGAACACAGGGGGAACGCCCGCCGTTTGGACGGTGCAGGAGTAGATTCTGGCTTTCCTGGGCAGATCGATCCACTCGAACTCATCAGAAGTGCAATTGGGGCAAAGCGTGCGGGGTGGCCAGGGAATGTGCCCGCAGCTAGTGCATTTCGTCGTCGTCAGCCGGCCCTCGCGTAGGGAGTCATAGAATTTGTACAGCTTGTTCTGTTCGGCTGCTTCCAATGGATAGACATCCATGGTGTTGATGTATGGCTGTTCGCTCATCCGTTCGCTCATTTGGGCTCTCTCCCATAGATCATGATTGTGTGCTCGGTGGCGAATCCGCTGAGATTATGTGTCAAGGCGATCTCGGCGTTCGGCACCTGCCGGTCGCCGGCGTGCCCGTGAAGCTGCTGCTTCATCTCGATGGCCTGCGCGATACCGGTGGCTCCGAACGGGTGGCCTCTGCTGATAAGTCCGCCACCTGGGTTGACTACGACCTGGCCCCCGTAGTCTGAACGCCCTTCCTCGATGAACTTGCCGCCTTCCCCCTTTGCGCAGAAGCCAAGTTCTTCGTACTCGATGATCTCCGATATGGTGAAGCAGTCGTGTACCTCGGCGACGTCGATGTCCTCGGGTGCAACCCCTGCCATCTGGTAAGCGTTTTTGGCGGCGACGCGCAGCCTCGGCCATTCCGCCCAACCGGGGACGTTGGCGGCATTGTTGCCCCCACCCGCCTGACCCGTGCCCCATATCCAAATGGGTTCGTTCGTGAAATCCTTCACTCGGTGCTCGGCGGCGAGAACGATGACGGCCGCGCCATCGGTTATCGGACAGCAATCAAAGAGGTTCAGCGGTTTAGCCACTAGCTTCGACGCGTAGACCTCTTCGACCGTGATCGGCTTGCGGAACTGGGCGATTGGGTTTCTGGCGCCGTTCCTTCGGTTTTTCACGGAAACGAGAGCGAGCTGTTCCTTGGTCGTGCCGTACTCCTTCATATGCCGCTGCGCAACCATAGCGAAAGACGGTGGCGCAGTGAGCCCGTGGATAGCGTCCCATTCTCGGTCGCCCGCGGCCAGAGTGTGATGCACGGTTTCGGCCGGGTTCGGTGTGTACATCTTCTCCGCGCCGGCCACCATTATGACGTCGGCAAGACCGGAAGCGATGAAGCCATAAGCCAGCCTTATCGCCGAGCTACCGCTGGCGCAAAGCAACTCGACGCGCGCAACAAGCTTGCTTGGCGTGACTCCCAGCGTCTCCGCGGCGAGCGGCGCCACGTGGGTCTGGAAGACGAACCTCTCCGGCATCACCGTCGACAACAAAAACCCTTCGATGTCATTGGGGGATAGTCCAGGGGCGCTGTCGTAGCAGGCTTTGCCCGCCTCGGAGATTAGATCACGGTAGGTCGCCTGGCGCGCGCCAAACTTGGAGGCGCCCCCAGCAACCACGGCTACCCTCCTGATTTCCATTACAAAGCTTCCTCCTTGAATTGTGCTCGGACTGGTCGATCGATCCCGGCTTGGCGGTTAATGCCTTGGCCAGGCCGCGACCTCGATTGGTGCTAAGTACACTGCAACAAGTGTGGCAGGTGATCTCATCGTCCTTCTGCGGAAGGACAAAGAGCACAAAGAATTGTTGGGAATCCCTGTCGTTCTGCGGAAGGACGGTGAACCCTATTGCGCAACACTCCGCAGCGATGGCAAGTTCGCAGCCGCCGATGCTTGCTACAAATGCGGCTGAATTGCCGGTTACCCTTTCCTACGCTATGCAGTATATCACGACGGGGGCAAATTATGAATAAGCGAATCTCTTGATCTTGATATCGAGGATAGGGTTGAGGGGATATCACGACGGGGACAATTTGTGAACAGGGAATCCCTTGACATACTGATAAAAAGCGTTATTATTTGTTTGACTAAGTTGGACATTGACGAGCAGCGAGAAGTTCAAGTTCATTCTAAATCTGAAAAGGAGATGGGGCAGATGGCAGGTGTTTGCTCATGGTGCGGGACCCCGTTAGCGGAGGGTTCTGCGTCCGTAGATTTTCTGTGCTCTTCTTGTGCGAAGAAGGCGAGCGAAAATGAGCGTACGAAAGTAAACCCGAGGAGGGAATGGCGTCCCTGGATGCCGGAGTATCCTTATCCGAAGCTGGATAGGGGAGATACCAGACGGGTGTAATTCCGGACCTTCAGGTCACGGACGCAATGACACAAAGCAGAGAGAGCCAGCAATCGCGCTGGCTCCCTCTGCTTTGTGTCCTGGCTAGAGGTCCTTGGTTATTCGACCTTGCCAACCCCACTCATCACGTCGGCCATACTGTTGTATGTCCGGTCCGGTATCCGCTCCAACGTATCGAGGACGTTTCTCGGGGCGTTATTGCGGCGCGCGTGAGAAATGAGATCCTGTTTGGAGCATGGGAACTTGATTCCGCCGAGAAACTGCGTGAGATTCTCAGGCGAAATACCTTTCTGATACTCTGCCATTTCTTTTTACCTCCATTGTGAATGGTGCTATCCGTCGACCGGATAGCTGGACTGGTGTTAACTTAAGCGTTTCATCTCTGCGTCTCGGTGGAATGAGATGTCCTTCCTGAGATTCGCAAGTTCCGTGCCAATATGCCCGGCCATCGTGTTGAATGTACAAGTTATTGAAAAGGCTGACGCCTGGGTGATGCCAACAGTCAACCTGGCACAAGATTGGGGGCTTGACATTTGTCGAACTATTGTCTATCATAGCTGTCATTCCAATGGGAACGGTGAAAATTTGCTAAGTTCTGAAGAATAGATAGCAATATCTTCACATTAGATGCTTCCCTGTGGCTCGAGGCATCATGGAGTTCCGAACCGGAATATTAAAGTTTGTGCTAGAAGGAGGTGTGCGGCAATGGGCAAAACGGGTGGTGAGATGACGGTAAAAGAGGCTGGGAGAATGGGTGGCAACGCCGTCAAGAAGAAGTACGGAGCCGAGTTCTACTCGAAGATCGGCAAGAAGGGCGGCGAGGCTGTTTCTGAGGAAAGAGGAACTGAGTTCTACTCGAAGATCGGCAAGAAGGGCGGCGACACCGTCAAAGAGAGGCATGGGGCTGATTTCTATGCTGAAATCGGTCGCAAGGGTGGCGAGGCGGTAAAGCGCAAACATGGCCCGGAGTATTACAGCACCATCGGCAAGAAAGGCGGGCGAGCGGCGAAAAAGACCCGCTAGCCAGGTTCAATACTCTTTCCCGATGGTTGTTTCACGCTCGGCACGAGGGCACGTAACCACGAAATACACGAAGCATTTGAAGAATGTAGAGGGTACAGGGAAGGAGTATAATACTGTTTCTCGGACTAATGCGAAATCGGTGGATGGCCCATCTGGCTCTGCTGCAAAGCAGGCTGGGTTGGCCGCCGCCGAATTGTTGTGCCCCGTTTCTACGACAGGAAGGTAATGCTTCCTGATACCGCTTGTGTATAGAGACGCCCTAAGTTATGCTGTTGGGAAGCGTGGCATTTGGTATTACCACGCAGACCACCCCCCATCCACTGCCACAATCTGGCCGGTGACATAATTCGAGGCGGTCGACGCCAGGAACACGGCGATTCCCTTGATCTCATCAGGCTCGCCCATGCGCTTGAGCGGCACGTGCTCGGAAATCGCCTGGCGGAACTCTGGCAGCGCTATCTTGGGGCTGAGGTTGGTCCTGAAGTAACCAGGGGCGATCGCGTTGACGTTTATGTTGTGTGCCGCGTATTCCAGCGCCAGCTCTCGCGTGAGGCTTACGACGGCGCCCTTCGTCGCCGCGTACGACGGGGTAGGAAAGAGGCGGCTTCCCACGAGGCCGTGAACCGACGCGGTGTTGATGATTTTGCCGCCACCGCGTGCGAGCATAGCTCTCGCAGCTTCGCGCGCGCAATAGAAAACGCCGTTAAGGTTGACGTCGATTATGCGATGCCACGTTTCAAGTGGTACCTCGTGGGCAGGGACGTTCCCTCCGCTGATGCCGGCGTTGTTGAAGAGGATGTCGACCCCGTCGAAAAGGGCGATAGCCTCATCGACCATCGCCTTCACTCGATCGGCGTTGGACACGTCTACCTGGATCGCCATCGCCCGGCGGCCTAGCTCTCTCACACGCCCGGCCGTTAACTTGGCCGTCTGTTCGTTGACGTCGGCGCAAACGACATCAGCTCCGGCCTCGGCCATAGCCTCGGCAAAGGCCCTGCCGAGGCCGCTGCCTGCGCCGGTGACGATTGCCACCTTGCCGCTGAGGTCAAACAAGCTCGATACACTCATCTGTCATAACATCCTTCGCGAACCTTTGTAGCACAAGAGTCGTTGGAAAGCATTTTCCTGATCGATAGGATCAAGATACCTCGCTGCCTTGCGCCGCTTCGCGAGCCTCCGTGGCTCCTGGGGCGCGCGCCCGAATGAGCGACTTGGCCGCTTTGGCGATGTGCAGGGTAACCGATTTGGATATCAGCCCTTGCGGCCGGTAGGCCATCATCGCCACGATCGCCAGGCCGTAAACGATGATCCACCACTCCTTCAGAGGGCGGAAGTATTCTGGGAGAAGCGTCAAGATGACCGCTCCGAGAGCCGCTCCCCAGAGCGTTTGCACGCCCCCGAGAATAACATAGAACGTGGGCAGAATGGACTGCCAGAAGTCGAAATGCTCGGGGGCGATGAACAGGATGAAGTGCGCGTATAGGGCTCCCGCCAGTGAAGCCATCGCCGCGCCGATGGCAAAGGCGAGCACTTTAATATACGTCGTGTTAAGTCCCATCGTGTTGGCAACCATCTCGTCGTCGCGAACCGCCTCGAAGGAGCGTCCAAGGCGCGAGGATTCCAATCTCCATATGAAGAATGCCATAAGCACCACGGCCAGCGCCACCATCCAAACGGTCACGCCTTTCATTCCTCTAAAGCCCGTCGCGCCGCCGACATAATCGAAATTCCGGAAGAACGATTGGACAACCTCTTCTACTCCGATGGTCATCATTGCCAGGTACATGCCGCGCACCCGCAGTGCCGGGAAGCTCACCAGCGTTCCGAAAAGCCCGCCGATGGCTATCGCGATGATCAGCGCGACTAACAGCGGCAGCTTGAAGTTGACCGTCGCAACCCCGGCGCCGTAGGCGCCCAGCGCCATAAAAGCCGAGTTCCCAAGGGAGAGCTGGCCAGTGGAGATCATAATGTAAAAGCTCCAGGCCAGGATGATGTTCACCCCGATCATCATCTGGGTGCTCTCTTTAGGTATCAGGAAGCCCAGCCCATCCATTAAGCTCTCTCCGTCTGCAATCGGGTGCCAAACAGTCCCTGGGGTCGGAAGATGAGCACCACGATGAGTATCGCCCAGACCGCCAGATTCGCTATCGCCGCCGATGTGTAGGCCTGCGCGAGCACCTCGGCCACTCCCGCGATAATGCCGCAAACCATCGCCCCTCTCACGTTGCCAAGCCCGCCGATCACCATAACAGCCAGCGCCTTCAGCCCATACGACAGGCCAACGTTCTGATCGGCAACCCCTAATCGCAAGGCCAGCAGGAGGCCCGCGATGCCCGCCAGCGCGGATGAAACGAAGAAGGCGAAGATTATGGTGCGTGATACGTTGACTCCGAGCAGCTTAGCCGTCGTGACGTGCTCGGCCACAGCTCGCAGGGCTGAGCCGATCCTGGTTCGTTGTAGGAGGAGCTCCAGACAGATCATCAGCACGATCGCTATGCCGAAGATCAGAAGCTGTATCGAGGAGATAAGCAGCCCGCCGATGGAGAAATTGACCGCCTCGACCGTTTTCGGTATCGAGAGTGGCTGCGTGCCCCACACACGACGGGTCATTTCCACGATCACCATTCCCAGCGCCACCGTGCTGAGGGCAGGGGCAAAGTGGTATTCAGGCTTGACGCGACGGAAGCAGAGCAGCTCGACCACTAATCCGAGAACGCCGGCCAGCACCAGACTTCCGACAAAGGCGGCCCAGAGGGGTAGCCCTAACGCCATCAGTAAGAAGAGGCCGAAGAATGCCCCGATCATAAAGACGTCGCCGTGGGCGAGATTCAACAGGCTCAAGAGGCCAAAAACCAGGGTATACCCGATGGCAACTAGCGAATACATGCTGCCGAGCATTATTCCGTTGACCACTTGTTGGAGAAACATTATGCCGCACTCCTGCCGCCCAAGTAGGCCTTGACCAGCTTATCGCTGGCCAGCAGCACTTCGGCCGAATCCTTCATAACGATCTTTCCCATCGCCATTACATACCCGTAGTCGGAAACCCGCAAAGCGCCGCGCGTGTTCTGCTCGACCAGCAGGATTGTGGTATTCCGTTTTTTCAAGTCGCCGACAAGCTTGAAGATGCTCTGAACCACCATCGGCGCCAGGCCAAGCGATGGCTCGTCCAGCATCAGCAGCCTGGGCCGCGCCATCAGCGCCCTGGCGATGGCCAGCATCTGTTGTTGGCCCCCTGATAACGTGCCTCCCAGTTGTTTCCTGCGCTCCTCGAGCCACGGGAAAGTTTCGAACATCGACTCGACGTCGCGGTTGATTTCGCCGGTGTCTCGGCGCAGAAAGGCCCCCATCTTGAGGTTCTCCAGGACCGTCATTCGGGTGAGGATGCCCCGTCCCTCGGCCACGTGTAAGATGCCCATCGCCACGATATCGTGCGGCTCTTTTTGGGAAAGCGGCGCTCCTTCGAACTCGATCGTGCCTCGGGTGGGACGGATCAGGCCTGAGATGGTTCTCAGCAATGTGCTCTTGCCGGCGCCGTTTGCTCCGATGATGGCCACCAGTTGCCCTTCGTCTATTTCGATGTTGACCCCGTGCAGGGCCTCGATGGCCCCGTATCCCGCGCACAGGTCACGAACACTCAACAGCGGCGCCATTTATTCCTCTTTTCCGAGATAGGCTTCGATCACCCGCGGGTCGGCGCTGATCTCGGAGGGCGTGCCCTCCGCAATCAGCTCCCCGAAGTTCAGGACGGCGACCCGCTGGCACAAACTCATGACGACTGACATGTCGTGTTCGATCAGGAGGATGACGCGGTCAGCCTGTTTGACCTTCAGGATATCTTCCGCTAGCTCCGCGCTTTCCTCTTCGTTCATGCCGGCTGTTGGCTCGTCGAGAAGGAGAAGGCGAGGCCGGGAGGCCAGCGCCCGCGCGAATTCCACTCTACGCTGATCCGCGTACGGAAGCTCCCGCGCGTTCCGCTCCCTCATTTCGTACAGGCCAAAGAGGGCCAGGATATCTTCCGCTTCTTCTCGGAGCTGTTTTTCGCGTTTTGAGCCCAATCGTGGCAGCAGGCTCTTCGCTCCGGTTTCCGTGAGGCGGGCTTGCCCGACCAGGACATTGCTCAGGACGCTCATGCTGCCGAACAATCGAATGTTCTGGAACGTGCGCGCGATGCCGAGGCGATTTCTTTGATATGCCTTGAGACGCGTAATGTCGGCGGGGCCGAACCTGATCTTACCCTGGGTTGGCGGGACGACGCCGGTGATAACGTTGAAAAGCGTCGTCTTTCCGGCTCCGTTCGGCCCGATAATGCCGAAGATCATTCCATGGTCGACGTCGAGGCTCACGTCGTGGAGAGCCTCGACGCCCCCGAAGCTTCTTGAAATCCGCGAGATCGATAGCATATGCTCGCCTATGCCGGGAATATCAGGGCTTTATGCCGACCCACTTGCCACCTTTGGCGACCAGGTAGAATGGCGCCCAGGTTGCTTCGCCGTTCGCGCCCATCGAGATGTTTCCGTTAACGCCTTTATAATCCTTCAGGCTCGCGAGGCCGTCTTTGATAGTGTTCCTCGCTTGCTGGAGCGGCGTGCTCGGGGTTATGCTCTTCTGGCGCATTATCTGGGCCATCGCCATCATCGCGTCGTAAGTTGTGGCCTCCAGCGTAACCTGGGAATCCTTGGAGATGTTCGAATCCTGTGTTATCTTCTTCTCGAACTTAGCGATGAAATCTTTGGTCGTCGGATCGGTGCTCGCGAGATCGGTGAACGTCGGGCAAGGCCCGCTCGCCGG
>JACPRP010000073.1 GCA_016189905.1 Chloroflexota bacterium
ATGCCTCTGCGCCAACTGACGCCAGAGGAATCCGTCTCCCTGGTTGTGCAACATCTGGTCAATCGCACTCGGTCTCGCAAGAGTTCGCTCAGGTCCCAACATAAAGCAAACAATCCACCTTAATGTGACATTTTCAAGCTAGATGTTGGCGCAAAATACCGCGGCGTCGTGTCTTTTCCAGGAAGGCCCTTCGAGGATAGGATATACCCTCCTGTAGCGGGAGAGTCAAGAAGGCATGGGGCATTGACGGATACACGGCATCATAGTATGATAACGGTAGTATAGGAGGAATACTATCAAATGGGAACCTACGTGAAGCGCGTGCAAACGGTCCTGACCGAGGAAGAATACCACGACCTGACGCGTCTGGCAGAGGAGAGGCAAAAGCCTGTGAGCGTTTTGATCCGCGAAGCCATCGAGGAGGTCTACTTTCAGCACGCGGTGCGCGAGCGACGTAAGGCCGCTTTGCGCAGGCTGCTTGATCTTCGATCCCCCGTGTCGGATTGGCCCGAGATGGAGCAGGAGATCGCTCGCGGCGCCATTGAGAGATGACTTTCCCTGTCCTTTTTTTGGACGTCAACGTGCCGATGTACGCCTCCGGCGTCGACCATCCCTGTAAGGCCGCCTGCGTATGGGTTATGGAGGAAATTGCCGAGGGTCGGCTTGAGGCGGCGATCGACACCGAAATCGTTCAGGAGATCCTGCACCGGTATGGCGCAATCGGCCGTTGGGAGTTAGGGGTCAAAATGGCCGCGAACCTCCTGGACCTGGTGACAACGGTGTATCCGGTGACGGTCAAGGACGTGCGCAAAACCATCGAGTTATTCGAGGAATATGGTTCGCAAGGCATCACGGCCCGAGATACCTTGCACGCGGCCGTGATGCAGCACAACGGGCTAACCCGCATCCTCTCCGTGGACAGGCATTTCGACTGCGTCGCGGGCGTTAGCCGTGTGAACGTCGAGAGCTTGGCACAACTCCGGCTGGATGTGAAACGCCTCGCCCTGTGACTGCTGGGAGAGGTCTTGGAATCAGAGCCTCATAAGGTGCACCTTCGCCTTGATCGCGTGGGTCGAGCAGGAGATGCAGGGGTCGTAATTGCGGATGGCCATCTCAGACTTCAGGGTGATCTCTTCGGTTGGCAGGCTCAGCAACTGGGGGACGTAGGCCCAGAGGTCGGCCTCGATCTGTCCCTGGTTTTGCGCCGTCGGCGGCACGATTTTGGCCTCTTGGATCAGGCCTTCGTCGTCGAAGCGGTAGCGGTGGTACAGGATGCCCCGCGGCGCCTCGGTGATGGCGGCGCCACTACCGGCCCGGGGCTTGAAATCGACGACCGAACCCTCGGGTGGCTCGTAGGAGCTGATTATCGCCAGCGCTTCGTCGACGCAGTGCAGGACTTCGAGCGCTCGCGCGACGATGCTATCGAAGGGGTTATCGCTCGGGAATTTTACACCAGAACGCTCCAGCGCCTGGTGAGCGAGCGGCGACAGCTTCTCGTGGTTCAGATTGATCCTCGCCAGTGGCCCCACGAAGTAAATGCCACGGCCTTTGATGCGCGACCGCAAGGCGTTGGAGTACGGCACCTGATACTGCTCGAAGAACTGCTCGAAATCCTCCTGGGGAATGTCGAGCCCGTGGGAGGAAACCAGACGTCCCTCGTTCATGGGGTACTCCGCGGGATGGGACAGAGAAACGAACTCGATCTCGTGCGTGAAATCCGGTCTCGGGAACGAGGCGACCCATTTGACCGTCTCCCACGCGTCATCTCTGGCCTGCTCGAGCTTCTCGACCAGCGGCGCCAGCGCCCGGAGCGCCGGGGCCCGGGTAAACCCGCCGACGCACGCCGACACGGGATGAATTTCACGACCGCCCAGCAGCGCGACGATATCATTGCCCGCTCGCTTGAGTCTGAGGCCGCGTTTGACCGCGTCGGGGTGGTCGCTCGCCATCGGGATGATGCTTTCGTAGCCGAGGAAATCGGGCGCCGCGAGCATGTACACGTGCAGGGTGTTGCTTTCGATCCACTCGCCACAGTAAAAAAGTCGACGCAACTGGCGCAACGTCCCATCGACCACGATGCCGAAGGCCCTTTCGGTTGCGTGCACGGAGCTCATCTGGTAGGCCACGGGGCAGATGCCGCAGATACGCGCCGTCATATCAGGCAACTCGTCGTACGACCTGCCGATCAGAAACGCTTCGAACAGGCGTGGCGGCTCGAAGATCCTGAACTTAATGTCGGTAACCTTGCCAGCGGCGATCTTTATGTCAAGTGCACCCTCGCCTTCGACCCTGCCCAGGTCGTCAACCTTGACGTATCTCTGGCTCATAAAGCTCAGCCCCCTTCCGGTAGCCCTCGGCGTAACTCGTGATCCGCATAAACTCCCTGACGATCTGCGCGCCTTTAAGCCCCCTGACCTCCAGTTCTCGGGCAAATCGTTCGGGTTTCGGATCGTCCATCGGGCCGAAGCAGCCATAGCATCCCTTGTTGTAGGTTGGACACAGCGCACCGCAGCCATCGTGCGTAACCGGGCCGAGGCAGGTCATATTCTGCGCCACCAGGACGCAGATGTTGCCCTTGCGCTTGCACTCAAGGCAGACGCTGTTGGTGGCGAGTCTCGGCTGCTTGCCCTGCAGGATCTGGCCCAGGATATCGATGAGCTGGCCACGATTCGGTGGACAGCCCTGTAACTGATAGTCGATCTTCACGTGGGCCCAGACGGGCGTGGAGGTCGGCAGCATCGAGACGTACTGGGGATGAGGGTAGACCTGGGATTTCATGCGCTCGGCATCCGACCAATTTCTGAGCGCCTGGATACCACCCCACGTCGCGCACACGCCGAAAGGGATGAGGAACTTCGTCTGCTCGCGAACCATCTTAATGCGCTCGGCCTCGGCTGGCGTGCCGATCGAGCCCTCCACCAGAGACACGTCGTAAGGGCCCGGTTCAAACTCACGCCGCGCCTCGTGGAAGAGCGCGATCTCGAACGAGCCCAGCAAATCGAGGAACTCCTCTTCGCAGTCCAAAACCGTAAGCTGGCAGCCGTCACATGAGGTGAACTTCCAGACGGCTAATCTAGGCTTAGGTGACATTCGCTCAAACCCCCTTGCCCATCAGGTCGTAGATGTCCGTCAGACGGAACACCGGCCCGTCGCGACAGACGAACTTCGGTCCGAAGAAGCAGTGTCCACACTGGGCAGTGCCGCAGCTCATCCGCCGCTCCATCGAGACAAACACATTTTCCATCAGAAATCCACGCTTGATGAGATCGATCAGGCAAAAGCGCAGCATGATCTCTGGGCCGCAGATCATCGCGACCGTGGCCTTCGGGTTCATCTTCACCTTCTCGAACAGAGCCGGAACGACGCCGACATAGTGCGTCCAGGGCTCGCCGTCGACCCGATCCACCGTCAACAGGAGACGGACGTTTCGTTGCAAGGTCCACCGGTCGAAATCGCGCGCGAACACGACGTCCCTCGGCGTTTTCGCGCCGTATAGGACTGTCACATCGCCGTAGACAGATCGATTACCGATGATGTGCTCGATGGCCGGGCGCATCGGCGCGAAGCCGATTCCGCCGGCGACGATGACGATATCCTTGCCTCCCGCCTCCTTCATCGGCCAGGAGGTGCCGTAAGGGCCACGCACGTCGATCCTGTCCCCGATACCGAGACGACCAAGCCGCTGCGTCACGTTCCCGAGCAGTTTGAGCGTGTGCTGAAAGGTCTCTCTTTCCGCCGGGTCCGAACTCAACGACACCGGCGCCTCCCCGACGCCGAAGAGGCCGATCATATTGAATTGCCCCGGTTCATACCGGTAGCTGTTCTGGGCCTCACGGTCGGCAAACCGCAGCGTGTACGTCAGAGTATCGCGCGCCTCCTCTTCGATGGCGACTATCCTCGTGGGGCGAGGCATGAGCGGGCTCGTCACAGGCCACCTCCCCGAATCGTGTTGGCGACGTCGACGATGTCGATGCCCACGGGGCACCACGAGATGCAGCGGCCGCAGCCGACGCAGCCGAACACCCCGTACTGCTCGACCCAGTACCCCAGCTTGTGGCAGGCCCAGTGACGATATCGTTGCCTGAGGCTTTCGCGGAAGTTGCAGCCGTGGACCTCGGTGAATTGCCAGGAGAAACACGAGTCCCAGTGGCGCTCGCGGTCGAACCCGTGCAAGCCGAGATCCACCTTATCCGAGATCGTGTAGCAAAAGCACGTGGGACAGACCATCGTGCAATTCGTACAGCCAACGCACCAGTCCTTCAGGGTGTCCCAATGGCGATGCTCCAGATTGCTGCGCAGCATCTGCGGCAGGCCGACGGCCTGCAAATAGCGTCCCATATGCCGCGTCGCATCCTCCAACAAGAACGCGGCGCGATCCATTTCCTTCTCGCCAACAGGCCGCGTCGGCAGCCGGCCCAGAATCGCCGCGCCCTTCTCGCTCCCCGGCTCCACCAGGAAGGCATCCTCGAGCTCGGTGAGCGCCAGGTCGAAGCCATGATCCGCCTTGGGACCCGAGCCCATCGAAGCGCAGAAGCACAGGTTGCCCGGGCGCGTGCAGTTGACGACCGCGACAAACGAGTCTTTTCTGCGCCTTAGATAGAAGGAATCCGGGTGGTCGGCGATAAACGTTCTGTCCAGCACCAGAATCGACTGTCTATCGCAGGGGCGGATGCCGAAGAAAGCCAGCTTGCGCTCGGGACCAGGCTCCTCGACGATATCGAATGCACCGTCGTTGAGCTTCCCTTTGAACATCGAGAGCCGCGCCGGATGAAGGAACTTCTTCGGCGACTCCTGGCCGTTGGCGTAGGTGAAGAACATCGGCTCATCGGTTTTCTCCAGATGATACCGCGCGGGATACTGGACGTCACGGTACCCTCTGGCGACCTCATCAAAAGAGTTGACCTTTTCCAGGGCGATCGAGAAATCCCTGACGACCGGCGCGATGACGTCGTACTCCTCGGATAAGACACCCACGAGAATTGGCAAGTCGGGCTTCCGAAGGCTGACAATGCCATTCTTGAAGGCGGCTCTCGCTGGCCTGACCATAATACTTCTCTTCCTCACAGTGCTCACTCCCTGGAGCGTATGACGATAACATTGGCCCATCCCCGCCGAGGGCGACCGCTCCTTCCGCTGAAGGACCCCTACCTTATTGGCTGGCAGCTTAACGCTTTCGCATCATGCAGCCACACGTCGCGAACCTTCGTTGCCGTTATTCGCCGGTTTGCTCTGTCGCAAGGCCATAGTTCCTACGATCGGGCGCTTCGGCGCTCTGAGAGGTCGTCGCGCGGTCCTGGCCCTGTTTCTCGACCGTGCGAAACGGCAGGGTCACCGAGAACGTCGTCCCCCGGCCCGGCTCACTGTCGACCCTAATCGAGCCTCCGTGGGCATCGACCAGGGCCTTGACGATTGCCAGACCGAGTCCACTTCCATCTTTTACCATCTCCCGGGCCCGCTCGGTCCGGTAGAACTCCTCGAAAATCCTGTCCATGTCCTGGTGCTCTATCCCGATGCCCGTGTCAGACACAACCAGGTGCAGCGCCGCGTCATGGACCTCGACCGAGGCCAGCACCGTGCCGTTCGGCTCCGTATACCTGATGGCGTTCGAGACCAGGTTATGCAGGAACTGCGCCAAAGCCTCGGGGTCGCCGTAGAAACCCGGCATCTCCTCGGGCAGGCTATAGGCCAGATGGATTCCCTTCCGCGCCGCCTGCGCCGAAAAGCCAGGGATCATGTTTGCGACCTCGCGGCGCACGTCCACCAGAATCGGCTCTTTCGCGGAGATGCGTTCCCTAGCCCGAGAGAGAATCAGGAGGCTGCTGACCATTGTCTGGAGCGCATTGATCCTGAAACAGGCTCTCTCCAACAGATCGCGGCATTTCTCCGGCAACTCGCCCAGGAATCCTTCGCGAGCCACGGTCAACAGCGTCTCGACGGTGGCCAACGGGGCACGCAGCTCGTGGCTCGTCTTTAGTATATACTCCGATTTGGCCACATCGACCTGGCGAAGCTGTTCGTACGCGGCCTCAAGCTCATACGTCCGTTTCTGGAGCGAATCCTTGAGGCGCAAGATCTCGGCTTCTCTGGCGCGGAGATGGGCGACGATAGAGGTGGCGATGGCGGCGGCGATGATCAGCGCGCTCGCCAGCGCGAGCACCACAGAAACAAGGTAGCTGAAATCGGCGAACGCGGCCGCGTCGAACACGCCCCTGACGGGCACGTGGGGGACGATTCCCGCCATCTCGGCCGCAGCCATCGCCGCGAACAGCAGGATGGCCAGCGCGGCCTGGAAGAACGTCTCTCTGGCGGATAGAAGGATGCTGGCGATGACGATATGAAAGCCGTAATAGAGGTAAAATGGATTGGTGATGCCGCCGGAGAAATGAAGAACAGCCGTCAAAGCGGCGAGGTCGAGCGCGATCTGAGCGTTGGCCGCCAGCTTCGCCGTCCCCGTCGTGCGCGCGGAAATCAGAAAGATCGTGTTGTAGCCGGCGACGAGCGCGGCGATCAGCAGCAATGGCACGCTTTCGACGTGAACGCCAAGCAGACGCCCCGGCACGAGCGCCGCGAGGACGATTCCCGCGACCGCGAGCCACCGAAGGGTTATGAACCACCGCAGCCTCTGCGCTAACTCGGCTAGCTCTAGCTGCGTCTTCGTTCCTCCTTTGAACTGGCATCGGGATGGCCTTCCGAGAACCGCTTCGTCCGGCGCCGTGGGGAAACCGGAGGTTTGGGGGATGTCCCCTTCCGGCTGGCGCTGCCCATTGCCGGCAACTCAGAGCCCGACCGGTCTCGCGCTCCGCCAGGCGGAGCGGCTACATTCCCCTCCCCTCCACGGCTTCGCGCCTCGGCCGTGTGACCGGCCTTATGGGTGGTGGATTGGCGCTTCGCGGGAGAGCCTCTGGACGGGCCGCGAGCGAGGACGTCGGAGACGTGCTCGAGCAGTTTGCCGGGAGCTACCGGTTTGTCGAGGAAAGCCTGCACCGGAAGGAACTCGCCGGGCCGATAGTCGGCATCGCCCTGGACAGGGTTGAAGCGAAGCGTTGTCGTGCGGTGAATCGACGTGAGCACAATGATGGGGATTTCGCGGAGCTCGGCTTTCCGGTGGCTGCGCAGATTCCAGACGAAGTGGAACCCCTCGGTGCCCTCGGGCATCATGATATCCAGCAGAATGAGGTCCGGCCTGGCCCGCTCGACCCGCAGCATGGCGTCCTCGCTGGAGCCTGCCGAAGAGACCTCGTAGGAGCTGGCTTCCAGGACCAGGCGCAGCGAGTCTACCAGATCGGCATCATCGTCAACGACCAGTATCCGTGGCTTGTGAGGCATCAGGCATCACTCCTGTCGTGCCGACGTAACCCCCCTTGCCCCTCCAATTCGATTGTATGATATATGTGGTGGTTTTGCAACCGAGAGGTGGGTGTCGGGGCGTGCGTCAAGATTGCGCGCTATTCAGCCAGTTCCTCGGGAGAAGCTGCTGTCAGCGGATTCGGGGAACTGATTGAACGGAACGCAGGGCGAGCAGCCAGTGGCTATTGGTGTTGGCGGGGTGAGGCAGGAAGCGCCATTGAGGCACGAACGTGGTTCTTACGGCGACGATCCGCTCTGCGAAACGTCCCGAACAGGATCCCGTCCTTCCTGAGAAGGACGGGAGAATCCGCAAGGCGGACAATCTAACCCCTTAAATCCGTTGATAGTAGCCCCTCCTCCGGCCGTCTGCCGCGAAATCTTGACGCGCACCCGTGGGGGGGGCAGGGCGTCAACGGATGTGAAAACGGATAAACGGATTGCGAGCTGTAGCGAATGGATATCATCGATACTGGAAGGGATGCGTCGTCACATCCGTTGCTCCGCTTCAACGAGGCCACGTCCTTTCAGACGTGGAAATCTCGGAGACGCGCATACCCCCATCGAGGAGCAGCAGGCTTCAACTGGGCCACGTCCTTTCAGACGTGGAAATGGCGTCGGCTGATCTGCAACCCCAATGTATTGCGTCAGCTTCAACGGGGCCACGTCCTTTCAGACGTGGAAATCACCGCCACGCCCTCGTTGGCGTCCAGCGCGTAATTGCTTCAACGGGGCCACGTCCTTTCAGACGTGGAAATTGCTCAGCGGCACGACCTATTCCCAGATCATCGGCTGGCTTCAACGGGGCCACGTCCTTTCAGACGTGGAAATCTGCCATTGCGCAAGACCGCGAGTGAGCCGTACTGGTGCTTCAACGGGGCCACGTCCTTTCAGACGTGGAAATGTGCCTCTCACGCAACTGCCCCCTTACTGCTCCCGCACGCTTCAACGGGGCCACGTCCTTTCAGACGTGGAAATGGCCTCCAACTGCGCCCAGATCGAGAGCATACTCATGCTTCAACGGGGCCACGTCCTTTCAGACGTGGAAATTCGCACGATTGTTGTGACAATGTCGAGGCAGGCCGGCAAGCTTCAACGGGGCCACGTCCTTTCAGACGTGGAAAT
>JACPRP010000071.1 GCA_016189905.1 Chloroflexota bacterium
GCCCCGCCCAGCGGGGGACGAGCCCCCGCGCTACATTGCATACGCTCGGTATATCGGTGGCTGCTCCGCTAGCCAAAATCCTTTGCAAACTGCTATAGTGGCAAGGCAACACGAAAGCTAACTAGCGCCTGGCCTTCAGGCCTGAGTAAACCGTATTGGGATAAGCCGCCGAGCTACGATGCGTTCCACCGCCCCACAGAATCCTGAACGCCCGAAGGGCGCCAATTGTTTAAGGAACGACGCACTAAATTTGCGTCACAGGCTGTCCTGTCAGATTCGCGGTACAGGCTGTTTTGTTAGAATTTCGCTTGCAGCCAGGGTTTGTTGGTTCTGGGCTTCTCGGAGAAGCCGAGCCGTTGCCAGTTATTCAATACCCAGTCCTGGACGTCGTCGGGGAACAGGGTCTCGAAGGACAGCCGCCTGACGCCCAGTGGGGGCTCTTCTTTGGTGGTAGCGTCGACGATGGTCTTGGGTGAGAGTATCGTGCCGGGACCGACGTATTTCGCGCGATCTTCTTCCTCCATCCAGGAGGATTCGATCGTCTGACCGGGGTACTTAAAGGCCGTCTTGATGACATCGCGGGCAGGGTTGGTCTGGGTGAAGAGCGCTTCGTACCATTGCGAATAGTCGAGAACGTTGACGTCGTCGTCGACGAATGTCTGGCAGGAAAACGGACCGCCCAGGGCGGGCTGGCCCAGGACCTTGTTGAACAGGTCTTCCATGGCGCCGGGGTAATCCTCGGGATATTTCGTCTTGATGACGGTGTTGCGCGCGCTCGCGCCGCTGCGGGTGGGGGCGCCGCTCGCGCCGAACTTCATCGGCAGGTCCAACATCCTGATCTGAACGAGGTGGCCGAGGTAATGAAGGGTTTCCTGCAGGCTGTCACCCCCGGCACAGACGGCGGTGTGCAGGTCTGGGATGATCGGGTTGTGGCGATGGGTGACGCAATGAACGCGGATGGCGTAGAACATCTGGCGGGGACCGACGGAGAAGCCGAAGCTTTCGATCTTGGGTCCCTCGGGAAGCCTTTCGAACGGTCTGATCTCGCCTTCGATGATGACCTCGGCGTGCGCGGGAACCAGGAGGTCCGAGGTTTCGGCGCGCACAAGCTCCATCGGCTGGCCACGCAGGCCGCCGGCCAGGTCGTACTCGGTGATGCCCGGAGGCAGGATCATACCGGCGGACAGAGTGACCGCGGGGTCTCCGCCCAGGCAAATGGCGACAGGCATGCTCTTGCCGCGCGCCTGATATTTGTTGGTGTAGATGGCGAGAAAATTGGTGTGGGCATATGGTGTAATGACCAGCCGATTTCGTGAATAGACCTCGATCGAGTAGTTGCCGGTGTTTATCCAGTTGGAATCGGGGTCGCGGATGGTCGCCGCGCTGCAGAGTATGTATCTACCGCCGTCGCCGATGGCGTGGTACGTAAACGGAAACTCCAGGAGGTTAACCTCTTTGCCTTTCTTGACCACTTCTTTGCAGGGCCCGGTGGCGACCTCGACGGGACGGAGCATGTTAGTGACCCGGGGCGCGAGCTCGAGGAACCAGCGCGTCCTGTCCAGGTCGGGGTCGATGCCGAAGGCATAGGCGCAGCGGCGATGAGGGTTCGCGAAACTGCCCGTGAACATGCCGACGGCGACCCTGCTGTCGGGCATGGTGCCTCGGATATTATTGAAAAGCAGGGCGGGGCCATTGAAGCGGCCGCTGATCAGCTCGTAGGCCGAGATCTCGTGATTCCAGTCGACCTGGTCGTCGATCTCTACCAGTTCCCCGGCCTCTTTCAGATCGGTCAAGAAAGTGCGGAAATCGTATGCCATTAAAGGTTTCTCCCGGGTTGCTAGTACACAATCAGGACACCTTTTCGGATTTCGATGCCACTCAGGCGCCTCGGACAATGAGTGTTTGGGGGACACCCCCAATCCCCCGTCCTGGCGGCGCACTAGTACACAATCAGGACACCCTGGATAGGATGTTGCTTGAAAAGGTGCGGGAAGATATTAGCACGTGGGGGAAGGGATTGCAAGGGCTGGTTGGGCGGCAAGTAAGGCGGCGAGTGGGGTTCGCAGGGTTGCGGAAGTGGGGGGGAGTGGGTTAACGGCGTCAACGGATGTGAAAACGGATAAACGGATGGGAGTCTGGCACAGATCGTCGACAACTCGACCCAAACAGGGGCCCGAAACGGATGCGAAACGGAGCCCTTCCAGGATGGCAGTGCTCATCTGTAGGAATGGGAAGGGCGCGGCCGAGAGCGGATATGCTTCAGGTAGTTCTGTGATGTATACTTTAGCAGGGGTATGGATCGGGGATGGTCGGTCGGGTGGATGCGGCTGAACGTGTCTCGATAGTGATTTAGGGAATGGGATTGAGAAACGAGGATGGAGCTACGCCAGCCGAGGGCTGGCGTAGCTCATGGGTATTCATAACGGCGCTGTTTGGGATCGTGAGCTTCGTCGAGACGCTGGGGTTTGGGCATCTCGCGGCGTTCACGCCGCTTTACCTGCGTGACCTGGGGGTTGGGGCATGGGAGATTCCTCGCTGGACGGGGTATCTGGCGGCGGCGTCGTTCATTATCGGGTTGCCGCTCGCGCCGTTCTGGGGCATCTGGGCCGATAAGTACGGGAGGAAGATGATCATCGTCCGCAGCGCTTTCGGCGAGGCGCTTATCTTCGTGGTGGCCGCGCTCAGCACGAACGTGTGGCACCTGCTCGCCGCGCGGATGCTGACCGGATTCATCCTGGGGAATACGGGCGTGATGTACGCCGTGATCTCTTACGTCGCTCCCAGGCGCAACTGGAGCCTGGCGATCGCGATGATCAGCGTCGGGGGCACGCTCGGCATGTCGCTGGGCCCGCTGCTGGGTGGGTACCTCGTGACGCAACTGGGTATCAAGACGCTGTTCGCGCTGGACGCGGGGCTATCGTTCGCCTCGGGGCTGCTGCTGATGGGCTTGCTCAAGGAGCCACGGGTCCCGGCGCAAGCAGGGGCATCCACGCTGAAGATGCTGGTCTCGCTCGGGCGAAGCGTGGCGGGCATGCCCGTCGTGCTGGCGTTGTTCGGCGCCTACGCGGTCGTTTTGATCGGAACGCAGATCAGCATGCCGTTTGTGCCGATTCTCGTGGATATGGTGTACCAGGGCGTGGACCTACCGGCGGCGATTGGGATGGTGAGCGCGGGATTTGCGGTGGCTTCGGCGATCTGCACGCCGCTCTGGGGCAGGCTCGGGGACCGCAAGGGTCAACGTTGGGCGCTGCTCCTGGCCGTGACGCTGCTGATTCCGGCGCTGGTGGGCCAGGCGTTCGCGGCTGACGTGCCGCAGCTTCTGGCGATGCGGGTGGCTCACGGGGCTTTCCAGGCGGCGATCACACCGCTGGTGATGGCGCTGGTCGCGACGATCGCGCCAGAGGACCGGCGGGCCTCGATTCTGAACCTCTCCTTGTTCCCGAATTATCTGGCGTGGATTCTCGGGGCGACGGCCGGGGCGGCGATCGCGAGCATCAGCATTCAGTCACTGTTCACGGCGGGCGCGGCGGTGACGGTGGTGGGGCTGTTGCTGCTGATGCGATTCACGCCGAAGGATGGGCTTCGCTGAGGATGGGGACCGGGGGGTACGTTCAACACGGAGTTAGCCATCCTTCGCGAGGAAGGACCACCAGGGATGAAAATCTATTTTGAGAGTAGGCACGGAGAGTTTTTTGGGCACGGATATTCTTTGCTGCCTTTACGGGGGCGGTGATATAATGATTTGCCGGCAAGGGGCAGGAGGTGGAGATGATAATTCGGGATTTTGGCGAAGACCTGTTGATGGCGCTCGACGAGGTGGTGGAGCGGGTGCTGGTGGTTGGCGGTGGGGTAGCGGGGCTTCAGGCGGCGCAGGAGGTTGCCGAGGCGGGCTACGAAAGCGTGCTCGTCGAGCGCGAGCCGAGCCTTGGCGGCGGTATGGCTCGCCTGGAGTGTACGTTTCCAAGCCTCGACCACGCGGTGTGTGATCTGAGAGCCAGGATGCTGGAGGTCTGTGGCTATCCGGGCGTGAAGGTATTCACGTATTCGGAGATAGAGGCCTTGAGCGGCATTGGCGGCGATTTCGAGGCGACCATCAGAAAAGGGGCGCGGCGGGTAGCCGAGACCTGCAACGGGTGCGGCATCTGCTGGCGCAATTGCCCGGTCGAGGTTCCATCCGAGTTCAACCTGGGACTCGGCAAGCGCAAGGCGATCTACCTCACGTTTCCGCAGGCTGTGCCGTCGATTCCGATCATCGACCGGGCCGCTTGCCTGCATGAGAGTGAAGGGTGTGACATCTGTCAGACGAGCTGTCCTCTCGGGTGCATAGATTTCGATCAGCAGGATGAGATCTCGATGGAGAGGTTTGGCGCGGTCGTGGTCGCGACGGGGTTCAAACCGTTCGACCCGGCCGGGCTGGAATATCTGGGGTTTGGCAGATATCCCGACGTGATAACCAGCGTGCAGCTCGAACGGCTGCTAAGTGGCGCAGGGCCGACGAAGGGCGAAGCGCTGAGGCCATCGAACGGGAAGAGGCCGAAATCGGTTCTCTTTGTATCGTGCGTGGGTCCGTATGGCGAGCCGGATGAAGGGTATTGTGGCTGGGAGAGTCCCCGAGGTGTGGCAGGCCAAGGGACGCTTCGGGGCAAGGCTTACTGTTCGAGGGTGTGCTGCACCAACATCGCCAAGCAGGCGATAGTGCTCGGCAAGCTATATTATGATATGAAGATATACGTCGTGTATTCCGATATCCAGACGTTAGGCCCGGAGAGCGAGGAGCTTATCGCCGTGGTGAGGGAAGAGTACGGCGCCGAATATGTGCGGGGCGAGGTTGCGCGGATCACGCAAGACGGGGACCATCTGGTGGCGAGCGGAAAGCGGGGGGACAGCGACGAGACGTTCGAAATAGCCGTGGATCTGGTCGTTCTGGCGGTTGGAATGCAGGCGAGCGATGGAGCCACGGAGCTGGCGGAGACGCTGGGTATGATGCGGGGTAGACATAACTTTATGGACAGGGCAGGCTCAAACCTGCGGCCGCTGGAGACGACGGTGCCGGGGATATACGTCGCCGGCGCGGCATCAGGTCCGCGCGACATCGCCGAAAGCGTGGTGCAGGGCAGCGCCGCCGGGTCACGGGCGGTCGCCTTTATAAGCGGGCTGCGCCGGCGATTGAACCAGAGGCAGAGCGTTTAAGATAGCCGATTTCAGGCAGCCCTCTTTCGCCGCGCTTGGCGGGCGCGGCCGGCGGCGATTTCGGCCGGGGCGCGCAGCTTGGAGACATAGTCGTACGCCTTGAGCGCGGCGGTCACGCCATCGGCCGCGGCGTTGACGATCTGCCTCGTCGTGTAGGACCGCACGTCGCCGGCGGCGAAGATGCCGGGCGCCGAGGTTGCCATGCGCCAGTCGACGACGATGTAGCCACGTTCGTCGCGGCGGACGATAGCGGCCAGGATATCGCTGTTAGGCCTGAAGCCGATGTAGACGAAGATGCCCCCAACGCGAAGCTGGTCGATGGCACCGGTTCGCGGATCCCTGAGCTTCACCCATTCCACTCTATTGGCGCCGCCGACCTCCGTGACGACCGCGTTCAGGTGGATCTGTATCTTCGGGTTGGCGAGCGCCTGTTCTTGAAGCGTCGGGCTCGCCTCTAGCTCGTCGTCATTGTTCAGAACGTGGACCTTGCTGGCGAAGCGTGATAGATAGATCGCTTCGCCGATCGCCGAATCGCCGCCACCCGCGACGGCGATCACCTGCCCGCGAAACAGCGGGCCGTCGCAAACGGCGCAATAGGAGACGCCGCGCGCGGAGAACTCGGCCTCGCCCGGGACATTCAGCTTGCGGGGCGTGCCGCCGCCGCAATAGATGATCGTCGGCGCCCGGAAGCGGTCTCCCTCTTGCGTCTCGACAAGCCATTCTGAATTCACCTGAGTGATCTTGCTGGCCGTGCCGGTGCGCACATCGACGTCGGCCGCCCGCGCGTGCTCTTTCATCTTCTCGGCCAGGTCGGGACCAGGAATGGAGATGAATCCTGGATAGTTCTCGATTACTTCGGTATTGAGAAGCTGCCCGCCGGGGATCAGTTTCTCGAGGAGCAAAGTGCGAAGCTTCGATCGTCCCGCGTAGATGGCTGCCGCCAGGCCTGCCGCGCCGGCGCCAATGATCACGGTGTCATAACTGTGCTCCTTAATGCTCTCCTTTTTCACCCGCTACACCCCCAAAACAAACACTTACGTCTTACGCTGGCAATATGCGTACCATTGTATTTGTGGCTGACATATGGGGCGTTTGCTATAATCTGATTGCTGCCGCTCTGTGGCATCAGGGTTGGCAGGATGCTAGATTACTTTCAGGTGGAAGGTATGGACCAATCGATTCGCATTCTCGCTGTCGACGTTGGAGCAGGCACGCAGGATATATTGCTGTACGACAGCGGCCAGCCGATGGAGAACTGTGTGAAGCTGGTGCTGCCCTCACAGACGGTAGTCGTGGGCCGCAAAATCCTTCGAGCGCTGGAACTGGGAAAGGACGTGTTCCTCACGGGCGACGTGATGGGCGGGGGCGCGTGCGCCCGCGCGGCGAAGAGGCACATCGAGGCCGGGCTAAAGACCTACGCTACCGAGAGAGCGGCGAGGACCTTCTACGATAGTCTGGACCGTGTGCGGCACATGGGTGTCGAGATCACGTCGAGGCCGCCCGAGGACGCCGTGACGATAGAAATGAAGGACATCGACGCCGAGGCGCTGCGTCAGGCGCTGGAGCTTTTCGAGGTAGAGATGCCGCCGAGATTCGCGGTTGCGGTTCAAGATCACGGGGAATGCGTGGATGGGAGCAACAGGGAGTTTCGCTTCAAGCATCTCCGTGAGTTCGCGCAGGCGGGTGGAAACATCAGGGACCTGGCATTCGTCGATCCCCCTGCGTATCTAACGAGAATGCGCTCGGTGCAGGGCTTTCTGCCTGGCTGTGTGGTGATGGACACGGGGCCGGCGGCGATTTGGGGCGCGTTGTTCGACGCCGAGGTGGCTGCGCACGGCGACGACGGCGCGATCATCGTGAACGTTGGGAACGCGCACACGTTCGGTGCGCTCGTCCAGGGTAAGAGAATCTGGGGGCTGTTCGAGCACCACACCGGGGATATGACGCCGGCGAAGCTGGCCGACTACGTAAGGCGGCTGCGTCTCTCGGCCCTGCCGCACGAAGAGGTGCTGGCCGACGGAGGACACGGCGCCTACGTTCATCCGGACTTCGATCCGGGCCGCGCGTTCACTTTTGTGAGCATCACGGGACCGAACAGGGGGATGGCGAAGGAACTCGGGTATCACGCGGCCGCGCCGTTTGGCGATATGATGCTGACGGGATGCTTTGGCCTGGTGGCGGCATCGTTGGAGGTCGAGCGGCTGCCCGTCGTGCTGCGGTGATCTGGGTATTACCAGCAGGTCCGGTTTCACCACGGAGACACGGAGGCACGGAGGGGGAGTAGAGTGTGCGTTCATCGGTGAATGAATCCGTCACTACGCTGGTTAGCCCAAGCGGTGCTATCCGCAGACGACGCGGAGATGGCCTGTTAGTAGTAATAATCGTTTGTGTCCTCCATTATTTGGCGAGGGTTTCTGGCTGGGTCGTCGGGGCGGAGCTGCGACCGGCTACGGCCGATGAAGATCGAGCGTTCGAGGAACTTGCTGTAGGCCGTCCAGGCTGAGGCGTTGTCGGCGTTCGCCTTGATCAGGCTGGAAACCATGGCCATCTGGCAACTGAAGTAATCGGCCTGGTGCAAGACGCACGCTTCGATGGTCTTTGGCCGCTTGGGGGATTGCCATTCGTATTGGCCGTGGTGGCTGAGGATCATATGGCGAAGGCGGAGAAGAAGGTCCTCGGGAAAGCCCTCGATGGCTGAGGCTCTCTGCACCAGCATCTGCTCTCCCAGGGAGATATGGCCCAAAAGGCGTCCCTCGTCGCTGAAGTCGATGCAACGATCGTAAACATACTCCCTGATCTTACCCACGTCGTGAAGTATGGCCGCGGTGAGAAGAACATCCCTATCGAGCGCTGGATTCATCTCCAGGTAAGTATCACAAAGCTTAACAACTTCGAGTGTGTGCTCGAGCAGGCCACCCAGATAGGCGTGATGAACCTGCTTTGCCGCGGGCGCGCGAAAAAACTGGCGAAGCTCGTCATCGGAAAAGAAGCGCTTTAGCAGCGCGCTGAGATGGGGGCTCTCGATACGCTGAATGGTCTGGCGGAGCGCCGCGATCATATCGTCCGGATCGCGCTCGGACGCGGGCAAGAAATCTTCGAGGCGATACTCCTGTTCCCTGGCGATTCTGAGTCTGTCGACGGATAGCTCGAGGTTGCCGTTGAAGACCTCGGTTTTCGCGTAGACCTCGAGGACCTCCAGGTCTCTAATCCGTCGATACCATTCCTCGGCGTTTTCCCAGAGCTTGGCTTCGATCTCGCCGGTGCGGTCGGCAAGGCCGAGGACGAGGAAAAAGCCGGGCCTTCCACGGTAGGGTCGCAGGACCCGGCTTTTGACCATAAAATGTCCGGATATATCTTGACCCGGGCTTAGAGAAGCAATCATTAACTTGGGCAAGGCATCCTCACCAGTCGCGAGAAGTTTACGTGTGGCAAGCAGATGCTAGATCGCCTGCGATGTCGATAGTATAGCTTTCCGCGACAAAAGTCAAGCGCGCGCCTGCTCGGTGTGGATGTTTCCGGTGGGAAGTCCTTCTCGCTCGGTGCGATCAATTGATCACGATCTGGGTGACAGTGTAGAAGATGCCGAGAACGAAGGCGCCGGCGAAGATGCCGGCGGCGACGCTGTTCTCTTCAAATATCTCGGAAATCAGCTTATATCTTCTGTTGAGCACCTCAAAAAGCGCCACGGCAAGGATAAACGCGACGATACTCCACAGCACGACGTTGCCGAGGCCCGTGATGAAACGGTCAAAATCTATCACTGTCTTTCTTCCTCTCCTCAGTTACTGACCATAAAGGCCTTTGAGGTCCGCATCAGTCAGCCGCCGTCCAACGAGGAAGGCGATATGCGTGGTCCAGATGCCGAGGGCCTCTTCGCCATCTCCGCCCGCCATCTTGAAATATACGTTGTCCTGCTCGTTGGCGGTGATATCGGACCAAGGGCCGGGCGGTAGAGAGTTGCCCTTCACCGTCGCCGCAAACGTGCCGGTGCTCTTCATTCGGTGGCGGTTTCCATCGTAGATGAAGGTGACTGGCTGGTGAGAAACGTTGCCTTCCCGGACTCTCTCCTCAAAGGTCTTGAGAACGCCTCCGCGGTCTGCATCGGCAGTCAGCTCGGCGAACGGCGCCGTGCCCTGGTAGAACACGGTGGCCGACGAATAGAGGGTTCTGCCCATCGGACCACTTTCGACGAGCTTGCCGTCGCTGAGGAGTATCCAGCGCCAATGTGTTGTCCGATTGGTCAAATTCTCCTGGCATTCCAGCACCGTCTCCGCGAGCACAGACGTCTCGTCCCAGAAGACCACGGCATCGCCAGGATCAATCGTCTCGAAGGTCAACTCTGGCGGAGCGCTGGACGCTTGATGTTCGCTTTTCTGGCGGTCATCCTGAAGCCGGGAACGTCGGGAAAACCACACGCCGATAGCGGCGATCACAAGCGACAGTAATAAGAGTAGCACCACAGTGGTTATCATCTACCTGCGCCTGCCTCCTGCACCACCTCTGAATCCGCCGCTGGATTTGCCACCCTTGAATCCACCGCTGGACGTGCCGCCTCTGGCACCGCTGAACAGCCCACCTTTGGAGCCTCCTGTGGCGCTCCCCGAAGAACTATTACCGCTCGGGCTACGTGATGGCGCCGAGCCTGAAGAAGCGCCAGATCCAGTCCGCGGCTGTGACGGCGGCTTGCCAGAGAGAGCACCACCGGATTTGGAACGATAGCTGGAATTGCCGGCGGCAAATCCACCCTTATTAGTGGCGGCTGAACCGCCGCCAGCTCCACCGCTCTGGCCACCGACTGCGTCACTCTTGTTGGTGGCCGCGACACCGCCGCCGGTGCCGCCGCCCTGGCCGCTGACGGCATAGGGCGCCGGTTTGACTTTGGTGTAGTCCGGCGTCGTTGGCCTGTCGTTGGTCACGCTGCCCTGAAGCGAATCGCCACGGCCGAAGGTGTCGGCGGGCGGGTAATGGTAGGTTGGCGTTTTGGGAGAGGTGGGTGGAGTGCCTGGGTATGGCTCATTGATCACCACAGGGCCGCCGAAGCCACGGCCGACGGCTGTGCCGATGAGGAACGGAAACCAGGAACTCGTGAACGATCCGTTGCTGTCTTCGCCGCGGATGGCAACCGGTTCCTGCTGGGCTAGATGGATTATCGCATCGCGATCATTCATCTCAAGGAAGGTGCGCGAATCCTCGACCATCTTGAAGTCATCGCCGGTGGCGCGGTGGAACTCGCCATTCTTATCTTTCCAGAAGAACTCGTACTCTCGTCCGTCCCAGTTCAGGGAGTTGGCCTTGATGTCGTAGTCGCCCGGCGATGAGGGTAGTCCACGAGAATCACTGCAGCCGATGAACAGCAGTATGATGATGAGCGGGATGAGATAGCGAATCACACTTTTCACGTGCATCAGGATAGCACGCCCGCGCGGTTGCTGTCAAGGAGACGCTACGGCATCTACGGCATCAGTTTGACGGCGTATTCGCCGCGTCCGATGGTTAGCTCCACAGTCCCGTCGAGGTCGGTGCGCAGCACCTGAGCGTTCCGCAACTGGGCCAACGTGTCCGGCGCGGGGTGACCGAACTGGTTGTCTTTGCCAACAGAGATCACGGCCAGCGATGGCTTAACGGCGTCCAGGAAGGCGCCGTCCAGGGAATCCCGCGCGCCGTGGTGAGGGACTTTGAGCAGCGTCGTCGTCAGGTCGATTCTGGAGCCCGCGATGAGGTGCTGCGATTTGCTATCGATGTCCCCGGTGAACAGGGCACTGACGTTGCCGGAAACGAGCTTCAAGACAATGGAGCTTTCATTGGCGCTACGCGCTGGCTCGGCGTTGGCAAAAGGATGGAGCACGGTGATTATCGTCCCATCGTTCAGATCGATCTCCTGTCCTGCCATCGCCTCGACACGGGGCACGCTCCTGGCCGCGATGATCTCGCGCCATCGTCTATAGTTTGCGGACTGGACAGATGAGGCTATCGATGGCTCCATGATCTGGCGCACTTCCAGGCGTTCGAGCACGTCGATCAGACCGGCCAGGTGATCGTCGTTGGGATGGGATAGTACGACCAGATCGATGGTTCTGTCCCAGAAAGGCATTCTGCGGCCGAGGGCATCCATCAATTTGGTGGGGCTTGGCCCGCCGTCTATAAGAATCCTTTGACCTTGCGACGTTTCTATGAGCACGGCGTCGCCCTGGCCGACGTCGAGAAAAGAGATGCGCAGATCATCATCCGGGATGCTGAAAAAAGCGCTCCAGGCGATAATACCTCCCGTGGCCAGCGTCCCGAACATCACGGTGGTCGCCAAAGACAACGACGGCAGCCGAGTGACGTGGGCATCGGGGGCGTGGACGTCCTTGCGAGCGAAGAGTGTGGCGACGAGCGCGTAGTACGGCAGCGCGAGGACAGGTGCGAACGATACTATCGAGAGTGATGCCCAGGGTACGGAGGCGAGATACTCGACAGCGCGGATCATATACGTTAAGAAAACCCAGGCGAAGAGCCCGATGACTTGAGCCAGTGGTGTCCAGAAGAACGTCAGAAGCGCCGTGAGGGCTGTCGTTATCATAATCGGGAGCAGCGCCGGCAGAACGAGGAGGTTGGCGACAATCGTGACTGTGGAGAGCTGCCCAAACGTGATGGAGGTAATGGGTAGGGTAGACAACTGAGCGGCTAGCGTCACCGCAATGGAATCCGAGAGCCACGAGGGCAAGAAGCGAAGGTGGCCCTGCAACCGGGGGGCGAGCAGGGCGATGCCGGCGGTCGAGGCAAAGGATAGCTGAAAGCTGATATCCCAAAGATATAGCGGATCGACGGCGGTCATCGCCGCAGCGGCGAGGAGCAGGCCGACGACGATGTCGCCGGGTCTGCCGAAGTACTCGCCGATCAACAGGGTCGATCCCATCAGCGCGGCTCTCAAGACGGAAGGCTGCGGGCCGATGAGCATCGTATAGAGAAGCAGGCCGAGGAGCACAAAGATCGTCAATGCGCCGCGACCGAGCACGCGGCGCCCGAGGAGACGCAGGAAGCCGGCGACGAGCGTGATGTTCCAGCCTGAAATGGCGAGGATGTGCGTCGTGTTGGTGCGGGCGAAAGCCGCGAGCAGTTCCTGGGGCATAGCCGTGCGAATGCCGAGAAGGATGCCTTTGGACAGTGATGCCTGGGGTTCAGGAAGAGACTGGTCAAGCCGACGGGCGATATCGCGCTTGAGCGAGCGGATGGCTGCTAGTGGATCGCTCGCCGTCGATGGGCCGTAGGTGGCGACGCGAGGAAAGCGCATCTGAAAATAGATGCCGTTCCGCGCGAGATGGCTCTTGTAGTCGAAGTCACCGAAGTTTTGCGGCTGTTCCAGCCGCCCTCGCAGCTCCAGTCGATCACCGTAGGCTCGCTCTGGAAACCTGGGAATCTGTACGAGAATCTTGCCACTGGCATCGTTCCAGCCGTTTCCGAGGGAGACGTCGGTCACGGCCAGGACCAGAACGGTGTAGCGGTCCCGCAGCTCCGGCTCGGCGGCGATATAGCCTCGCAGAGCCACCTGATCTTTGCCGCTGTATGGGGAGAGCGTGCTCTTATCCTGGGCCGAGACGGCGGCATCGTAACGGATAACGGCGAGGAGCAAGAGAGCCAGGCAGAGGATGGCTGTGAGCATCGAGCACTTGCGCCAGTGCCACAGCGCAGCCAGGGTAGCGACCGCGAACGCGGCAAGCACGAACAGGGGAAACTCGGAGAGCGAGCCGAGGAAGATGCCCGCTAACCACCCCGCGGTCAAGTATGTGGAGGTCAATTGTCTTACACTCTTTCCCGATATTTGCTGCACGTTTGGTGCAGAGAGCGTTTTGCGTTAGGATATGACACCTCAGACCCAGGGCATCCATGGAGGGATTGCCCCTACGCCGCCCGGGCGAACTCTAAACCTAGCGCAAACTACGTGAGGGTCGCAACCGTGAAACGCGCGAAAGATGCGAAGGGAAGGAGTATTACATGCGCAAGTCTTGAAGTCTGGCCGACCGGTGCTCAAACTTGGGAAGCGTGCCTGGGTCGGTAATGACGACGTTGAAGCGCAAGCCTTCGTGCGCCTCCGCCAGGTCGGAAGCCAGCTCGTAAGACAGATAATGCAGGCGTTCCTCACCCACGTCTGGGCGGGGCTCGATCTGCACCGTGATCTCGTCGGAGTATCCCTCGCGGGTCAGGACAATTTGAAACTCGCTTATCTCTTTATATTCTCTGACGATATTTTCGACGGCGCCCGGATACACGTTGGTGCCACGAATGAGCTTCATATCGTCGGTCCTGCCGAGGACGCCGCCCTTATACAGATCGAACGTTCGACCACAGGGGCAGTAGCTGCTTTCGACTTTCTCGACCAGGTCGCCGGTGCGGAAGCGAAGCACCGGCATCATGCCTCTGCCGAAAGAGGTCATCACGCGCTCGCCGATTTGCCCGTATTCCACTGGCTTGAGCGTGATTGGATCGATGACTTCCTCGTAGAAATGATCTTCGATGATGTGCACTGCCCCGCACTGTTCGCTGCACTCGAAAGCCACAATCGTTCCTGCCTCGGTCATACCGACGAAGTCGCCGACGCGTGCGCCCCATAGATTCTCCAGAGTGCGCTTGGTCGCGGGGATGTTAGCGCCGGGCTCGGCGGTGCAGATCAGCAGCTCGACCTTTGACTCGTTGACGAGATCGATGCCCATACCCTCGGCGTACTGCGCAAGGCGTAAGGCGTAAGTGGGGGTCGTGGCCACGGTGGTGGCTCCCAGCTCCTTAATGAGCTTGAGACGCGTCTCGCTGGACTGAGTGCCGCTGGGCACGAGCATCGCCCCGATCTTCTCTGCCCCGTAGTGGATGCCCCACGCGCCGATGAACACGTTGTAGCCGAAGGCCACGAAGAAGACGTCTTTCGGCCTGACGCCGAAGGCGTAAAGGCCGTAAGCCCACATCTCCGCCTGCCATTCCCAATCCTTGCGGCCATCGAGGGCACGCAGAGGGATTCTGCCGGATGAGCCAGAAGTCTGGTGATAGCGAAGCGCAAGCTCTGGGGATACCGTTAGCGTATCACCGAAAGGGGGGGCGCTGGTCTGGGCGCGCAGAAACTCCTCTTTCGTAAGGAATGGGATTAGCTGGACATCGTCGAGGGTGCGGATGTCCCTGGGCTCGAGGCCTACCTGGTCAAACTTCCTACGCCAAAGCTTCGACTTGTCGTAGGCCCAATGGACCATAGCCTGCAGCTTGCGCAGTTGCAATGCCTGCAATTGCGCCCGGGGCATCGTCTCGGTCTTTGGGTTCCAGAAGCCTATCGAGGGCTTTTGCGAAATTGACACCGGTTCCTCCTCCGCCCAGCGTGTGCCAGCTAAAGAAACGCCACAACTCTTTGGACAATGCGCAGGATTACCAGCCAGAAGTTTGCCGGAATTTGGCCGATGCTAGCGGTGATTGGCAAATCTTGGGAGCGAGAAGCTATGATGCCGCCGCGCAGCGAGCTTTATCTGCGCCTCGCCAAACTGTGCTGAGAGTATAGCTATTCAGCAGAATGATGTCAAGCTTGCGGCGCTTTGATGCGTGACGCCTCGATCCAGAACTCACGAGTGCAAGTCGTCGAGCCAGAAGGGATGGCGCTGATTGTTCTGACCCTGATCTGCGGCGAGATCACGGCGGCAATCGTCTCGAACCAGGTATCGCACCCGCCCTGGCAGCTCTCGGGCAAGCCGTTCTGTTGATAGCTCTTGGGCCAGGGACAGCCGTGGTGAATTAAGTACGCACGGTCCCCCTCCTGTTTGGCCTCAGCATCCTCTCCCATTATCTCACTGCTTCGACCGATGGCGCGCACCAGGCCGAACAAATCGCTCGGGTCGAGCTTGGCGAGCTCCAGATACATACGGGCGGTTTCCTCGCCTGAGATGCGCCAGAAGGCCTCAACAAATCTTGCAACCTGACCGGCTGGCAGCAGTTCCTCGGCGGCCTTTCGACCGTAAATGTAGAATTCGTGGGAGATTGGGATCATGTACCGCCATTTTCGTTCGGCGTCCAACCTGGCCTTCTCTCCGTCACTCATTTGGATCCTCCTATCGTGCTATCATTGCATCTTCGGCCGCCGGGCAACCCCAGATATCGATCAGGTCTTTCGAGGAAGCGACGATACCGAAGTATTTTCTAATGTTGCTAAGCGTGGCCCTGTGCTCCTCCTCGCTGGTCGTCGCCGAGCAATCATCCGGAAAAACGACGTAGTAGCCGTTCATAAAAGCTTCTCGGGCGGTCGATTCGACACAAACGTTGGTGAGCACGCCGGTGGTGATCACCGTTATTATCCCTTTGTTCCGCAGGATCATATCCAGGTTCGTGCCGATGAAGGCGCTGTAGCGATACTTCGTGACGACGCAGTCTTCTGGCTCGGGAAACAGCTCGTAGAACTCGAATCCAGGCGTGTTTTCGCACACAGGGAACCCAGATTGTTCACGACCCAGCCGATACAATCGGGCCACTGACGGCAGAGAGTTTACCCAGTCATTGCTGAGCATCCTGATGAAAATGATGGGGACGCGCGCCACACGCGCCGCTTGGATGAATCTGGCTAGCGTTGGCACCATTTCTTGCATGAGCGAAACGTTTACGCCGTTCTTGCCCATCAGTCCATCGCTGCAGCAGAAATCGCGCTGCATATCGATGACCAGGACGGCCGCGTGCTTTGGGTTTACCTGCTCTTCGAGCGTGATGAGCATCGCTGATCCCTCCTCAAGAAATCGGGCTTGGCGTGCTGCAGGCCATCAATCTCCCGTCAGCTAAGGGCATTATATAGCCGTGATGGTGAGGGCGTCAACTAAAGGGCCGCTGGAGTCCAAGGCTTATGCATTCTGCTTGGAGCGGCCCAAATGTAGCCGGCCCCTTTAGGGTGCGCGGGCCTGTTCGTTAGATGACAAGCCCACTTACGCGCGCCTGTCCCAGTTCTGACGCCGAGGCACGCGCAGGCTGAAGCCTGCGGCTACATTTTTGGCTGTTATGCTCAAAGGATCGTAGCGCCGTAGGTTGCTTTCGGAGTACCTATTTGCTAGTATAAGTTCCGGCCGTTCGGGCTGGTGACACCAATTCTCTCTGATGGAAAGCTGTGTGACAGGTGAGAATAGTATCTCCTGAAAAGGCTATCGGAATCGTAACATCCGGCGAGACTGTCGTTCTGGGCACTGGCTGCGCCGAGCCGCAGTCGCTGGTAGACGAGCTTGTGCGACAGCGGGAGCGGTTGAGCGACGTGAGATTGCTGACGATGACCCCAGCGGGGAAATGCGCGTACGCGGGCTCTGGGATGGAGCGTCATTTTCGCGTCTTGACCTTTCTCGGAAGTCCGGGCCTCTACGATGCCATAAGAGCCGGGCGCGCGGACTACATTCCCTGCCACCTATCCGAGATCCCGCGTCTGTTTACGCAAGGTTACGTGCGGGTCGACGCGGCTTTGATTCAAGTTTCTCCACCGGACGCCGGCGGTTATTGCAGTCTGGGGATTTCGGTGGACTACCTAAAGGTGGCGGTGAGGGAAGCGAAGGTGGTGGTTGCCGAGATCAACGAAAGGATGCCACGGACGCGCGGGGATTGCTATGTTCACATGTCGGAGATAGATCTTGCCATCGAATCGTCACAGCCGCTGCTCACGGTGGAAAGAGCGGCTGTTTTGAGCGAAGAAGAGCAGATGATCGGCAGGAATGTGGCGGATCTGGTGACCGATGGCGCGACGGTGCAAGTGGGGATTGGGGGACTCCCCGACGCGGTGCTGCGCTCGCTGAGAGATAAGAGAGACTTGCGCATCCACACAGGCATTATCTCCGATGGTATCATCGACCTCGTACAGGCCGGCGCCATCGCCTCAGTGGGAACCGGGCGGAGTCCTGTGGTATCGATGCTGGCGATGGGGAGCCATACACTTTACTCGTACCTGCACGAAAACCCGACGATCGAGATGCACCCGTGCACGTTCACGCACGCCAGCCGTGTCATTTCGCAGATCGAGGACTTCGTCTCCGTGAACTCAGCGCTTCAGGTCGACCCGACGGGGCAGGTAAACGCCGAGTACGTGGGTGGCGTGCAGGTGAGTGGGGTTGGGGGCCAGGCCGATTTCATTCGAGGAGCGGCGCTGGCGCCGGGAGGCAGGTCGATAATCGCACTGCCATCTACCGCTAATGGGGGGAAGGTGTCGCGCCTGGTCGCCAAGCTTGACCCGGGCGCAGTCGTTACGACGCCCAGAACCGACGTGCACTACGTGGTCACGGAATACGGCGTGGCCGACCTGCGGGGAAAGAGCCTCAAAGAAAGGGCGCGCGCCCTGGCCGCGATCGCGCATCCCCGATTTCGCGATGAGTTATTGGAAGCATCTTCCGTCTAGCACGTCATCGACAACATTCTGGCGTGCCTCCATCCCGCCGAACAGGCCAACACGTGTTTCCTGTACCGAAGAGCGTCCTCGAATTACCGTGAGACTTTTGTCACATACATGGACGATGTCCTCGGCTAGAATCACCCAGGTAATTCTGGGATGATAGCTCGCCAATGTGGGCGAAAACGCAAGGAGGGAAATGAATGTCCCACAGAATGTGGAAAATGATTTCGGCAATCGGCCTTGTCGTGGCAATAGGGGTCGCGGGGTGCTCTTCGACAAGCCCGACTCCCACGCCAACAGCTTCGAAGAGTCAGCCCGCTGCGGCCACCCCTGCACCGGCCGCTTCGGGAAAAGAATCAGCTTCTTCGAGTGGCGCCGCCTCGTCTGGCGACGTGACCAAAGGAAAGACCGTCTTCGCGGCAAACTGCGCAGTTTGTCACGGGCAGAACGCCGAAGGGGGAATGGGCCCGGACCTTCGCAAGATCGGCTCGAAGCTCGACCGCGATTCCCTCGATAAGTTCATTCGCGATCCATCGGCGGTTAAGCCGGGCACGGCGATGCCCAAGTTGCCCCTTAGTGATCAGGACCGAGGCGCGGTTGTCGATTTTCTGCAAACGATGAAGTAGCAGTGGCTGCCCTGGAGCGGTTTGCGTTAGGTCCTACCGATCACACGAGCGGCGTAGGGGCAATCCCTACGTAGTTGCCCTGGAGCCGGCATCGGCTGCTAACGCAAACCGCTCTCAGTAATCTGCCAACATTGGCATGATGAGTGTCCCCCCGAGCCCTTCCGCGGAAGGGCTCGGGGGCTCGGCATCTGAGCGACGAGATTCTTCGTCGCCCCTACCCTGCCACCCCACCTGCACGTCAGAATGACAGATCGAAGAGACGATGACACAATTTTAGAGCTCCCAGCCCAACATCGAGCTTTCGACGATTCTTCGAATATCGTCCGCGCCGTACTTGCGTGGGTTTGGCTGATGGTGGTGTGTCATCTGTTCCGAAACGATGGCCTCCACCTGTTCGGGAGACAGCTTTTCCCAGGGAAGTCTGCGCGGTGCCCCGATCTGGGCAAGCATCACTTTCACCATAGCGACGCACTCTCGCGCAAGCTCGCGTCTGCTCTTGCCGATGTCGCTGGCTCCCAGGTAAACGGCAAGACGCGCAAGCTTGTCTTCCACGACGACGGAGTTGAACTCCATCACGTGCGGCAGCAAAATCGCGTGGAGCAGGCCGTAGGAAATCGGCGGAAAATCAGGGTTGTTCTTGTAGAAGTAGGTGATGGCGCCGTTGATCGCGTGGACCAGGCCCAGGCCGGCGTTGCCGCAGGCGATGTTCGCCATAGTGCTGGCGAGGCTCATCTGGCAGCGGGCTTCCAGGCTCTCACTGTGAACGGATAGAGGCAGATTGGCGACGATGGCTTTCATAGCCTCCAGGGCGATCACGTCCGTCAACGGGGTGGCAATGCTCGAGACGTAGGCTTCAAGCGCGTGGGTGAAAGCGTCTACCCCTGATGCTATCGCCTGGCTTCGTGGAACGGAGCGCAGGAGCAAGGGGTCGAGAATGGCGATTCGCGGCGCGGTCTTATAGCCGTTGAAGCCCTCTTTCCGTTTGGTCACGGCGTCGGTCAGGGAAGTGTGGCGTGAAACCTCGCTGCCCGAGCCAGCAGTGGTCGGCATACCGATGGAGACGAGCGGGGCGTTAGGAAACTTGCTGTTGCCGAGGTAATCCCTGGCCGGGCCAGGGTTGCTGGCTACAGCGGCCGAGCCCTTGCCGGTGCAAAGCACGCTACCGCCGCCGGCGGCGACGACCAGGTCGCAGCCATTAGCACGGATGAGCGCCGCGACCTGGTCGAGGACATCGGTATCGGGGTCGGTGGGAGCCTTGTCGTACAAAACATGCGGCAGGTCCGCCTTGTCCAGGGATGCCTGGGCGTCGGCTAGTATCCCCGATTTAGCGACGCCCGCGTCGGTGACAAGGAACACTTTGGTGGCGCCGAGTTTCCTGGCCTCCTCGCCGAGACGGGCAGAGGTCCCGGTTCCGTAAACGATCTCGGTAGGGAGGGTAAATCTGGCTACGAATTCGATCACTAAAATCACCTCGCTATTTTTCGTACAGCTCTCGAAATTCCGGGGAAGACGAGATCGATCTTCTCGATCTGAAACGGTAGGCCCGGTCATTATAGCATTCGGTCGGCCGCAGTCAAGGAGTTCTGCTGCTTTTCACAGCCGCCTTTGACCATCTTGACTTCTACTCGTATCTATTTGGAACTAGCAGACTAGTGTGCGCTCTGTAGTATGGATGATGGAGGAAATGGGATCGGACGAGACGTCGCCCTGGCGTTTGACATTCCCCAGGATTCGCGATCGCCGAATGCTACCTTCTACGTGGACGACGTTGCCCTGTATCTGCACAACGGTAACTATCGCGTGTGTTTGCCAGCGGTCCTCAGGGACGTCCCTCGATAGACCGTGGGATAGTGCCCGCGAGATCGCGCGGACTCCTGGGTTGGGTCTGTTTGGGGTGTTCAACGGATGGGCAACGGATAAGCGGATAGGATTTGCGCCCCAGGCGATGTCGTTGATGGAATCGTCCAAATGGTCCCTGTGGACCGATCCGCCATCGGGCTCGCAGTGGAACTCACGCAGCGACACCGCCTTCGCGCCTACGATGCTGTCAAACTTGCAACCGTATTGGCGACCGTCGAAACGCTGAAGACTGAGAACCTTCCGACTCCGGTGTTTGTCGCCAGCGATGACGATCTGCTCGCCGCGGCCGGGTCAGAAAACCTATCCCCATCAAATCCTCTGGACCATATTGACCTGGACTCTCCGCAGCTCATATTGGAAATGAACCTTGGCAGAACACCACGATATCCAGGCCCCTCGGCGAACTTGCGCGCCTGGCGCTTGAGATCACCGCTTCGGCGAATCAGTGCGGCGTCGACAAGCCACGCAAGCAGCGCAGCGACAAGGGTAAGCCGAGGGAAAGCCCGCCCTGACAGGGCACTGGCGAGGGTGACAGCTATTTCGACGCTTTCATCTCTTCCCTAATCTTTTCATCCAACAGCATCTTTGCCAGCGACTGATACGGCACGTCCATCCTATTTGCCAGCATCTTCAAGTCGTAAAGCATCGACTCTGACACTCGCATAGTGATGCTCCTCGTCGAGGGCTTGAGACTTGGAAAAGTAGGATTGACAATCGTTCTCTTGGTATCAAAGTAGTCGGTGCTGTCATGAGTTGCCCAGAACTCGGCCTCTTCATCTTCGTCCTTGAACTTGGGTATTGCTTTCAATCCCTTCCTATTCATATAGTCCCACCTAACATTCCTCGGAACTCGTCTCGTTCTTTCTTACTCTGATCTCTAGCTGTTATCACTCTTATCTGGCTGTTTCTTACCGTAAATATCATAACCAGCAATCGCCCGGCATTTGTCTGGCCCAAGGCTCTGAACCTTTCCTCGGTTTGGGAGTGAGTTTCATCCTGGTTGATGACGAGCGGCCGGTTAAAGAATACCTGCTCACACTCCGCGGCATCTACTTCGTGCTTGCCGATGTGCTCAAGATTGCCTTTATCCCACTGAAATTTTTCTAAGCTGTTCCAGTCTATCATCATTCCTGTATGTAACCATACCATACAGACTTAACTGCGTCAACAGAAGCTGTTGGCGACCTCGGAGTTTCGTTTGTTGACAAACAGCCTGCTGCGTGCTAGAGTCCGTTGAGCCGCTTCTGTTTAGACGATGCAGGTCTGGTGTTGCGTGTGTACGAGATGCTTTCTGCGTTGCCAGCATGGAAGGGTAAGCCTGAGGGCATGTCTGATGCGGCCTTCGAGGCCTATGCATTTGATTGCCTCCACAGAATCGTAGTGTTGTATCAGATTTTTAGATCACTCCGGCGCGTTGCCCGCTCAAGTTATCATCTAACGCTTCCGCCGTCTCGCAAGCCCGGTTTGATTGATTGAGAAGTGCAGACAATTGCTTCGCGAAGGAACGGCGTCACCACGGACAATACGATTTATGAAATCCGGTTATGACTGGATGTCGAATGACCAAAATGGCTACTGAAGCATTATCCACTGGTAAGTGACATCACGACGATCATGCATAATCGAATGGAGGAAGACTATGTACCAACTGATGGATTTGATGGAGGGCGCCAGGAATTACGTCGTCAATGGCTGTCAGGCGAAGAGAGGCGAGGAGGTTCTCGTTTTGACCGACAACAAAGTCGATCCTCTGGTGCCCCAGTCGCTGGCGGCAGCCGCGATGGAGGTTGGCGCCAAGGTTACCGTGCTCAGCATGCCGGCTCCGGAGCTTGAGATAGATCGGTACTTTGAGGACGACATTCCGCGTGTCGTTAAGGAGGCCGTCTGGGGAGCCGACTTGCTGATCGAGGCGACGAGCTACCTCGCTCATCCGAATGATCGCTGGCTGAATACGCCGATGATGGAAAACGGCCTCAGGGTGCTTCTATTGATGATGCCTCCGGCGGGCCATCTTGCATCGCAATATGCGCGCTTCCCCGGCGAGATACTGTTGGCGATGATAAACAGAGACTTCCCGAAGGTCAAGAAGGCGAAGAAGCTACGTATCACCGATCCAAAAGGGACCGATCTCGAATGTGAAATCAGCGTGGGAACGCAAGACTTCCTTTCTGGTGGCATCGGGATGACTGCTATCCCCAATTTTATGCACAAGGGCACGTTCTTTACGCCTGGGGCTTGCATCGGTGGGCGGTTCTATAAAAACGTGAACGGTGTCGTTTATTTGGACCTGGCAGAAGTACTGGATCAGCCGCCAGCCAGGGCACCGAAGTGGGTTGTGAAAGATACCTATGTCGTCGAGGCGGAAAACGCGCCCGCATGGGAGCAGATGATCAAGGAAGACCGAAAGGCTGCGTTGCTCAGCGAGATAATGTGGCAATACAACCCGAAGATGGACATACACGTCGCCTGGCCCGATAACGAGTCGGTGACGCGCAAGGGTGGGGTGCTGCACATGGCTCTTGGGCAGCCGCTCTCGAGGGCAGGGGGACGCGAGGATGAGGCAAGCACCCATAAGCACATCCACACCCACGGAGCCATTCTCAGGCCAACCGTTTCGCTCGATGGCGAAGTTATCATCAAAGATGGGCACTGCCTCGCTCTGGACGATCCTGAGGTTCGCAGGATCGCGGCCAAATACGGCGATCCGGATGTAGTGCTGGCCGAATCTCCGATTCCCGATCATTACATCGCGAAGGTTTAGGATAGGGAGGAAACAATGTCTGAAGAGCTTACGAATTGTCTGGCAAACGTTCTGAGAGAGGTCTCTGGAAACGAAGACGGTAAAGAATTAATGAAGGAATATGGCTTCACGTTCCAGTTTTCGCCGACAGACGGGGAGCCTTTTTACGTGGAGATCAAGGGCGGCGAATGGGACATAGTGAAGGGAACGACCACGAAAATCGCCGACGAATATCGTCCCTTCGAAGGGTCGAGCCAGGTGCTGCTGGATATCGTCGGGGGCAAGAGAAGATTGGTCGACGCCGTCTGGGAGGGAGACCTGAGGGCAGAGACGTACGGCTATTTTCAGTGCTACGTAGGCTGGTTCTCCCGCATCCTGAAGCAGTACCGTGCGCTGAGGAGTGCAGCGGCGGTGGGTTTTTCGCCGCCACGTATGTGAGGCGAAGAGCTTTTCTCCAATCGGAAACTTTTCGCTGATCTTCAACGTCTGAAGGAGAGTTATGATGCGAAGATGCATCTCACGGGCCATGGTGCCCGCGATTGCTTTGAGCCTGAGCCTCTGGCTCGCATTGGGGTGTAGCCAGGCGCCAAAGGTGGCATCGCCTGAGGAATTCTATCGGGGAAGCACGGTCGATCTGATCGTTTCGAGCGGCGCAGGCAGCTCCACGGACCTCCTGGCCAGGGCGTTTGCCCCGTATCTCGCTAAGGAAATCGGTGCGACCGTGAAAGTCGAAGATATGGGCCCCGACGAAGGCCTGAATTACGTGTATGCGCAGGCAAAGCGAGATGGGCTCACCATCGTCGTCAACAGCTCCAACGCCACGCTATCGAACGACATCTTGAAGGCGCCTGGGGTACAGTATGAGAC
>JACPRP010000075.1 GCA_016189905.1 Chloroflexota bacterium
GCAACGCCGCATTGGCGCTCAAGCCGAGATCCGTACTGATAAAGTACGCCGGGCGCTTGTCCCGGTTGTGCCGTCTCGAAAAAATGTCGCAGACCTCGCCGGGGACCTCCTCCAGTCGTCCCCGCACGGTATGCACCAGGTCGGTGCGCATCGTGCCGTCTGCAGTGGTCACGGTAACCTTGGAGGACCACTTGTGCCGAAAGGTCAGAGCGTGCTGATCCATGCGTTTCCCATTCAGCTTCCGGTTGGACTTGATGGCGCTGACGACGTGCCAGCTTTGACGGCGGCAGAACTTGATGAGCGACGCCGAAGTATACCAGGCGTCGAAATGCACATAGATCGACCAGTCCTTGGGCAGCAGTCCTGCCAGGCTGCGCAGGATGCGTTGGGCCAGGTGTGTCTTGCTGACGAAGCGCACCCTCTGTCTCTTGGGACGGTGACGGTTGAGCCGCCGCACCGTGCGCTCCCTCAAATAGGGCTGGATGTCGTAGGTGAAGCTGACGGAGCCGATCTTCACCGCGCAGTCCACATAGCTCAAGCCGTTCTTGTAGCGAGGCCGGCCTTTTCGACTTTCGATGTGGTCGAAATGCCAATCGACAGGCTCCAGGTGACGCGTAGCTTTGTCTTTCTCGGCGATGGAATCGTCCACGCTGATCCTGATCACCAGAGGCTGACTTGGCGTAGCTTGAGCGACAGCCCAGTTCACCAAGAACGACTGCAACCGCCGACGTACCGAGTTCGCCTGCCAGGGGCTGATGCGGTAGAAGTCGGCGATATTCGAGGGGTCGACGCTCTGCACGAACTGCCGATGCAAGGCGGCGAGCGTCTTTTCCGTTTCGCACATCAAAAGAGCGTCGGCCGAGTTGGTCAGATGCCGCATTTGCGGTGCCGAGAGCGACAAGTTCAGTTTCTCGATGAATGTGCATAGCGATGGCGAAGGATGTACAATGGAAGCAAGCATGAGACAACCTCCTGTTGGAACAGGTAAGATGAGTGTTCGACATATTCATCTTACTCAGGAGTTGTCTCATGCGCCACTTCATCACTCAAGCGTTCAGCCTTTTCGCCAATGTCCAGTTACTTATAATGGACGGCGATGAAGTCGTATCCATCCTTCCTCCTGGCATCGAAACTCGCCTTGACGTTTTTTCGCACGCTGTGCTATATTCTGCCGTAGTTCCCGGCGACAGGAGCGAATTGCATCATTTACTGAGAATGGACTGAGAACGCATCTCGTTGGGCGCTGCCCCGAGACGTCGCTTCGATTCACTTGAGGATCCAGAGGAAGCTCATTGGGAGGATGCTTATTAGGATCGAAGCGGTGCGCGCTTTCGATAGGTCCTATTTTCATGGGCTCAATCCTGGGGATTTGGAGGAGGGTTCTGCCATGATCAATGTTCAAAAGCTGACCAAGTACTATGGTGAGCGCGCGGCGATTTCGGACATCAGCTTCGACGTGCACACCGGCGAGATTCTCGGCTTCCTGGGGCCCAACGGCGCGGGCAAGACGACGACGATGCGCATCCTCGCCGGTTTTATGCCGGCCGATAAAGGCACGGCGAAGGTAGCCGGCTTCGACGTTATGACCCAGTCGCTCGAAGCGAGAAGAAACGTCGGTTACCTGCCCGAGATGGTGCCACTCTATCCCGACATCACCGTCGCCGATTACCTGGATTTTATGGCGCGGCTCCGCGGCGTCTCCGGTAAGCGCAAGGCGGCCCGCACTGCCGAGGTGATGGAAGTCTGCCATATCCGCGACGTCGCTGACAAACATATCGGCAAGCTCTCGAAAGGCTACAAACAGCGCGTCGGTCTGGCGCAGGCTTTAATCCACGACCCCAAGGTCCTCATCCTGGACGAGCCAACCACCGGCCTCGATCCCAAGCAGATCAACGAGACGCGACAGACTATTAAGCGCCTTGGCGGCGACCACACGGTGATCTTGAGCACACATATCCTGCCCGAGGTCAGCATGACCTGCAACCGCGTCGTCATCATCAGTGAAGGCAAGGTTGCCGCCGTCGATACCCCTGAAAACCTCACCCGTCGCCTCACTGGTTCGGAGCGGATCGAGATGGAGATTCGCGGGCAAAAAGGCTCGGTCACGAACTGCCTGCGTGCGGTCGATGGGGTGGTCGGCGTGGAGATCAACGAGCAGAACGGACGCCAGCGCTACCTCGTAGAGTGCAAGTCTGGCGTCGATATACGGGCTCAGCTTGCCGCGGCCGTCGTTCGCGGTAATTTTGAACTCCTGCAACTGAACACTGTGGGCATGAGCCTGGAAGAGATATTCCTGAAGCTCACCACTAAGGAGGATGTGGCTGCGTAATGAGAAATATACTCACGCTTTCGGAGAAAGAGCTACGCTCGTATTTCGCTTCGCCGATGGCATATATCGTGACCGCCGCCTTCCTGGTGGTCGCGGGCTGGATCTTTGCCTTCGTCCTCATCAACAGCCGCCAGGCGACCATGCAGGATTCCTTCCAGGGCATGGCGATAATCATGCTCCTGGTATCCCCGGTGCTGGCGATGCGCTTGCTGGCCGAGGAGCAGCGCACGGGTACTATCGAACTTTTGCTCACCTCGCCAGTACGCGACTTCGAGGTCGTGTTGGGCAAGTTCCTGGCCAGCCTGGCGCTATTCATCGTGATGCTCGGCTTCACACTGTATTATGTGTTTCTTCTGACACGGCTGGGCAATCCCGATGCCGGCCCGATCCTGGCGGGATACCTGGGTATGGTCCTGGCCGGAGCGGCATTCCTGGCTATCGGCCTGCTCTACTCGTCGCTGACCTCTAACCAGGTCATCGCCGCCTTCCTGACGATTGTCACGTTGCTCGTCCTGTTGTGGTTCGATGCCTTGTCGTCCAGTTTTAGCCCATCCATTTCCGCCGTTACCGGCTACCTCTCCCTGACAAGGCACCTGTCTGATCTGCCACGGGGGATCATCGACACGAAGGACATCGTCTACTTCTTGAGCCTGATAGTAGCGTGTCTGTTTATGACGGTGCGGTCGCTAGAAACGAGGAGATGGAGATGAAGTCGCAAAAATTGCTGGGTAAGCTCCCTGCCATGGGCGGGGTTCTCGGCGCCGCTTGCGTGGTCATCGCCCTGGGTGTGTACCTGGTTACGGGCCAGTTCGACACGCAAGTAGCCATTCCACTTGGAGTTGGATTGGCCCTCCTGTTCCTGGTAGCATCGTACCATCCTAAAGAGATCGCGGAAATCCTGCGTGGGCGATCGGCCAGATACGGCTCGAATACTTTCGCCATGATCGTCATCTTCCTGGCCATCGTGGGGCTGGCCAACTTCTACTCGGCAAATCACAGCCTCCGTTGGGACCTGACGGAGAACAAGGCCTTCACCCTGTCCTCACAGACGACGGAGATCCTGGGCAAGCTGCAAGGGCCAGTCAAGATCACCGCCTTCTATCCCGCGGGCAGCGCACCGGCGCTCGAAGACCTCCTCAAAGAATATCGCCGGGTCTCCGACAAAGTGGACTATCAACTCGTCGATCCTGATCGTATGCCTGGGATAGCCCGTGAGTATAACCTGCAGCGTTACGGCACTACGGTTATCGAATATCAGGGGAAGAGACAGGATATCTTCGGCTTCGGTGAGCAGGACCTCACCAGCGCGATTCTGAAAACCATCCAGGGGACCCCTAAGAAGCTTTACTTTCTCGCGGGGCACGGTGAGATCAATATCGAGAGCTTCGAGGGCACGGGCGGAGATCAGGCGAAGGCCGCGCTAAAAGCCGAGAATTACGAGGTGGCCACGCTAAACCTGGCGACGGCGGGCTCCGTGCCGCAAGATGCCGCTGTTCTGGTGATCGCAGGCGCAAAAAGCCAGCTTCTCGACGATGAAACCAGAGCCATCAAGGAGTACCTGCAAAGTGGTGGCAAGGCGTTCGTGATGGTCGATCCCCAAGGATCGTCCAGTGTGAGCGACATTCTCAAGGACTGGGGCGTCGAAGTCGGCACCGGCGTCGTCATCGATCCGATGAGCTCGCTGGCCAATCAGCCTCAAGTGCCGGTGGTGATGCAGTACGATTACAGCCAGATCACCAAAGATATGGTCCAAATGACGCTGTTCCCGCTGGCCACATCGGTGACGGCGAAGAGCAGCGTGCCAAGGGGAGTATCGGCGCTGCCTCTTTTCGAGAGCACCGAAAACTCCTGGCTGGAGACAGACACGAAGACGATCCAATTTGACGATGGCAAGGACGCCAGGGGGCCGCTGACGATGGCGTTGACCCTGCAAGATCAAGATATGGGCTCTGACAACGCGGGGAACCCCGAGGTTCAACCCGCGGCGGGGGAAGATCAAAAGAGATCGAAAATGCGTATGGTCGTCGTCGGCAACTCCATTTTTGCCTCCAACGATCTGATGCAGAATCCCGCGCTCGGCAACCGCGACCTGTTTGTGAACGCGACCAACTGGCTGGCAGAAGAAGAAGGCCTGATCAGCATCCGTGCGAAGGAGCCGACGTCGCGGGAAATACTTCTCACCGGAATCCAGGAATCGTTCGTGCTCTTCAGCAGCGCGATCTTCCTGCCATTTGCGGTTCTCGTGGCGGGCGGATACGTGTGGTGGAGGAGGAGGTAGCTGATGAGCTATAAGACCACGCTGATCCTCCTGGTCGCCCTGGTGGTTATCGGTGCGGCCGTCTATTGGCAAGACGTGCGCTCGGGGTCCGGCAAGAAGGAAGAGCCGAAGTCAACTCAGGTCTTCACTTTTGCTCCGCAGGATGTCAGCTCCCTGTCGGTGACCTACGACGGCAAATCGACCGACCTGCAGAAGGATGACGCAACGAAGTGGAGCATCACGAAGCCGGTATCTGCCGAGGCTGATTACTGGGGCGTTGAAAACATGGTGGTTCGTCTGGGAAGCTTGACGGCCAATCGGACCTTGACGGGAACCGTCGGCGACCTTGCCGTGTATGGTCTCGACCGCCCGATCATGGAGGCACGGATTGGGACGAAGGACGGGAAGAGGGAAATCATTATCGCCGGGGATAAGACGCCCGACGGCTCGGCGTACTACGTCAAGCGAATGAACGTGGACACCATCTATCTGGTCGCCACTTCGATCATCAGCGACGTGACCAAGCTAGCCACGGAGCCGCCCCGGGCAGCGCCGACGCCAACGCCCGGGCCGCCCCAACCCGCGCCTGCCGGCTAGCGCCCCTACGCCCGTCGCAGGAGGGGGGCGATGTAGCCGATGGCTTCAGCCAGCGCGGAACCGTTTGGGTACCGAGAATGACTGATAGCTGGTTAACCTGAGGTGTTAAGATGGAGATAACCTGGCTGGGACATTCGTGTTTCAGAATCAAGAGCAAAGAAGCGACCATTGTCACCGATCCGTATGACAGGTCCGTGGGCTACCAGATGGGCAAGGTCAGTGCGGATATCGTCACCGTGTCGCATGGCCACTCGGATCATAACTACGTAGCCGCCATCGGCGGCGAGCCGAAGATCGTCGCCGCCCCTGGAGAGTACGAGATCAAAGGGGTCCTGATCACCGGCATCCAGACAGCCCACGACGCCGAAGGGGGGAAGAAGCGAGGCAAGAACAGCGTGTACCTGATCGAGACCGAGGACATGGTCGTCTGCCACCTGGGAGACCTGGGACATATTCCGACCCCCGATCAGGTCGAAGAGATGAGCAATGTGGATATCTTGATGGTCCCCGTCGGTGGCAACTACACTATCAGCGCTGATCAGGCCCCCGAGGTAATCAGCCTGATCGAGCCGAAAATCGTGATTCCGATGCACTACAAGACGGATGTCGTCAAGCTAGAGTTGGACCCCGTGGACAAGTTCTGCCGCGAGATGGGGGTTAAGTCCCCACAACCTCAGCCAAAGCTCACGGTCAACAAGAGCACCCTGCCGTCAGAGTCGCAGGTCGTTATCCTGGAATACCGCAAAGGCTGAGATCGCTGATTTCACGGCCGCAGAGATTGTGCTGCAACGACAAGGTTTCTGAGCTTCCTCAAGGCGATATCGGAACTGTTCACAGGGCGGTTGGAGAAACTGCTGAAGCCGCAATCAGGGTTCAGCCATAATTTTTCGGGTGGATAAAGCTGCAAAGCCCGCTCGATAGAGCATTTGATCTCTTCCACTGATTCCACTCTCTCTATGCGAGGGTTCACGACGCCAAGCCCCAATTCCTTGTCCTCAAAGTACAGGATATCGCCCGCCCGTTCGGTAGCATATTCTAGAACGAGCTGTCGCACATCGAGCTTGTTCAGGTAGTTGACCAGGGGGTGATAGCTGCCACGTAAAAGGGTGGCCTCGTTCTTACTCCAATTGCCCCGGCAAATGTGGATTCCAACACGAGAATCGCGGAATGCGTCGACAACCCTGTTTATGAGAGACACGGCGAACTCCAATTCCTCTGCCGGGTCCTTTCGCGCGGCCAGCGCAGCGCACATGAAAGTACGTGTTTGTCCCTGGGTAAAGACCAACTCGGTCAGCACCGGTTCGTCAAACTGGACGAAAGCCGCTCCCTGTTCGATTAGCTCGCGCGTCTCATCGCTCAGCACCTGGATCACATCTTCCGCGAGGTCCTCTTTTGTCGGATAAAACTTAGAAGAGACCGACGACAGGTACATCGAGCGGGTTAGCAGGTAGGGACCGGGCAGCGTAACTTTCACAGGTTTGTCGGTGTGTTTCTGCACGAACCTGAGCTCCTCGACTGCCAGTGGCCTGGCTCTCCTAACTTTTCCCATACAAGTGGCATTACTTATAGAGTAAGAAGGCACATCAAGTGTCCGGAGGATACGCTCGAAACTTACTGTGTCTTCCACAAGGTTCAGCATCTCAGCCAGCGTCATCAGCCTGACGCCCTCGAGTTTCGCTGCCACGAAAGAATAGAAGTTGTCGCGCCGCTGTTCCCCATCGGTCACCAGGTCTACTCCAGCCTCCTCCTGCAGGCGTAGCACGTTCAAGACAGCCTTATCGGCAACCCTTTCGAACTCCTCCTCGCTTAGCGTGCCTTGCCGGCGGAGCTTCTGCGCCCGCAGAAGCTCAATCGACCTTGGCCAACTGCCCACAGTGGTGATCGGAAATAACGGTAATGCTTTCAAGAGACCACCTCATCGAAAAAGCCGAACGTATTGACCGCACTCGCCAACGGGCCGAAACCGCTGGTTCGCGCCGGTAGCCACTGCTTCAACCCCTCCATGTCCATCATCTCTTGATGTTTGGGGTTGTCATAGCTCATCGAGAATAGCACCCTGAGCCACTTTTCTTCAAGATCGGCTGGAAAGTCCGAGCGCACGGTGAACACGCAGTGGTCGAACCTTTCCGTAGTGGCGAGCACGACATACTCGTTGGGATTGATGGTTCCGTCCTGAGTCCATGTTTGCCAGTTCAAGTCGATCATCGCGCAGGCAGCTACTTCTCCACCGTGCAGGCTGCGAAAAGCCTCCAGTTCTCCCCCGATGTGGTCCCCGTGTTTGCCGACCAGGAGGTCAAAGCGCTTCACCTGGACATCCTTGCCAGGGAGGAGCCCTTGACGGTCCAAATAGCCCAGAGGTATCAGGGTAGCCTGAGGAGAGTCTTTAGCACCTACGGCCACCGTTTTGCCTCGTAAATCGGAAACGTCTTGAAAGCCGCTGTTAGCTTTTACCACCCAATAAGAAACGCGATCACGGTCAGTATCGCGCATGGCGATAGCGCGACAGTGGCCTCCAGAGCGCCTCTGCGAACCGAGCCAGGCGAGGGGGGAGTTCCAGGCGATATCGACATGTCCATCGAGGAGAGCCCCCACCAGCAATTCGTAGTTGGTGTAAAACACTGTGTCGACAGGGAGCCCGTTTTCAGAGAAGAAATCGGAGATGATTTCCCAAATCACCGCGACCTTCGGGTCGTATAGTACAGATCCTATTATCACCGTCTTTTTCACGAGAATAACTCCATTCCGCAGAGGGCTCGGCCTATCAGTTCGTGAATCATGTCGGAGCTTGGCCCCATAACTTGCGCCGCGCGTGCATCACGAAAGTTTCTTTCTATTCCCAGGTTGCCACTCAGGTTTCGGCTAAAGCCGCGCCCGCCGCTGGCCAGGAGGGCGATATCGGTAACGCGGACCGCGGTCTCGGCCGCCGCGGCCTTGGATTCGAGCACCAGCAACATAGTGGCTGGGCCGGGGTTCTCCACGGAATCCAGCGCTGCTGCCAGATGCGCTCGCGCTCTGTCAGTCTCCAGGCGTATTTGGGCCAGGCGGGCCCGCTCGAGGGGAACGTCAGCAAGTGACTGGTTGAGGTATTGAAATCTACCGGTTGTTATGTGATGATGCGTAGCCTTCACGGCAGCCTCGGCGATACCAATAGAAATGGCTGCGTTGCCAAGGGCGAAGACCGGGAGAACTACGTTGAGCATCATGTCCAGACCTTTGCCCGGCCCACAAAGCGCACGGTCCTCCCCGATAGTCACATCACGCAGCGTCAATGGAGCGCTATCGTTGCCACGCATTCCGAGCCCATCCCACTTACCAGATATACTAACCCCTTCGTCTTGCTTCAACACCATGTAGAGCATATTATCGACAGGTGTCTCTGCCTCCGACCATCGGGTTGTAACCACATAGCTATCGGCATCGTTTGCAGTGGTGATCATCGACTTGGACGCGTTGAGAACGATTTTGCCATTCCTTCTCTTTTCCTGGCTGACTGGCGCCCAGAAATGGCCACGCGACCCAAATTCGCTCCAGGCAAGCGTGGTTAGATGCTTACCTTCAGCCGCAGCACGCAGGACATCTCGCGGTTTGTTCACCGCGGCGCCGTAGGCGGCCTGGCCGCTGAGATGCATCTTGTAGCACATTGCCGTCGAGGCACATCTTTGTGCTATCTCATCCAGCACGGCGCACATGACTCGCAAACCCTGGCCCATGCCTCCGAACTCCGGGGCGATATTCAAGCCCCAGAAACCCTCAGTCGCGAGTGCTTTCATAGATTCCATGGGATAGGTGCCATCTTTGTCCACCTGAGCTGCGCGAGGTCCAATGAATTTGTCTGAGATTTCCCTGGCTTTGTCCATAATCTTTTGTTGCTTCTCGCTCAAACGGTACATATCTTTGCTCCTTCAACATACAAGTCAAGCTAAATGACCACCTTCATTACGAGGTCGAGCTTCACGGCTCGCTTCAGGGTGTTGACAAGAGGAGACTTCTGAAGCATTTCCTCCCATATCAGCCCTATCTCCTCCTCACTGCCGGTGGAACTGACGTAGACGGTCACGTTCACTCGCTCAAGGCCCGGATGTCCGGTCTCCCCCACTACACCCAGATAGGTCAAAGGGTTGTTAAGCTCGCCGGATAGCACTGCCTCGACGTTATCTAATTTGAGCCTCCGTCTGTGAGAAATTACTTGAAGTCCGCCGACGATGTCGGCCGCCAAGGCGCCCAAGGCGTACTCTAAAGCGGTTATGTGTGGGTATTCCGGATCGAATTGCAGAGGAACTCCCACCGTGAACTGGTGCTTGCGCATATACGCAGTGGCTGGCTCTCTTCCGGTAGTAACAATTCGCAGATTCCAGGTCGTCTTTTCCATCTCCATAAAGGGACCCCATAAGTCCGGCAAAGATTAACAATCGCTGAGGACTGCTAGATAGTTTCTGGTGCAAAAATAGATGTCGCCTCCCAACCCCGCCCAGGCGGCCAGAGACGGCCGCCTGGGCGGGGCACATTTCGCACCAAGAACTAGATAAGGGATGCTTCCGGGGGCAACGTTTCACCACAGCCCTGTGTCCGAACGTCCCACGCGCCTGTCAGACGCAGAACACAGTATAGCGACTCTCGCATATCAGAGGCAAATACTATACCATAATCGTATAGTGTGCCCGGAATCGGGGAGGATAATCCTCCAGGCCGATGGCAGGGAACGGCGCGGCGCTGACAAACCATCTGACGGATGGGTTATTAGTTTCCATGACCCTCTGGGGCGCCACCAGGTTCGTGTTAAATCACATCCTTGGTTAGCGTGGCCAGGAACTCGCGGTTGTTAGGGGTCTTGACCATCCTCGTCAGCACCAGCTCGAGCGCCTCGGTGCCGCCGATGGCCCCGATCATTCTACGCAGCGTCCAGACCTGACGCAGCGTGGTGTCGTCCATCAACAGCTCCTCACGTCGGGTTCCAGAACGGGCGACGTCGATGGCGGGAAAGATACGCTTCTCGGACATCTTCCTGTCGAGCACAAGCTCCATGTTGCCCGTGCCCTTGAACTCCTCGTAGATGACGTCATCCATCCTGCTGCCCGTGTCGACCAGACAGGTTGCCATGATTGTCAGGCTCCCACCTTCCTCGATATTGCGGGCCGCGCCGAAGAAACGCTTGGGCGGATAGAGGGCCACCGGGTCAATTCCACCCGATAGCGTGCGGCCGCTGGGAGGTACCACCAGGTTGTAAGCGCGGGAGAGACGGGTGATGCTATCCATCAGAATCACCACGTGCCGCCCGCATTCGACCAGACGCTTGGCTCGCTCCAGTGCCATCTCTGCCACCCGGCTGTGATCTTCGACAGGCTCGTCGAAGGTAGAGCTTACGACCTCGGCCTTGACAGACCTCTTCACGTCGGTCACTTCCTCTGGGCGCTCACCAATGAGCAGCACCATCAAGTGGACGTCACTGTAGTTGGAGCTGATGCCGTTGGCGATGTGCTTCAACACCGTGGTCTTGCCAGCCTTGGGCGGCGAGACGATTAGTCCACGCTGACCTCTGCCGATGGGCGAAACCAGGTTGATCAGGCGCTGGGTCAGATTCGTCGGTGCGGTCTCCAGGTTGAGCATCTCGCGGGGGAAAATCGGCGTCAATGTGTCGAAATGTGGCCGTCGCTTGGCGATTTCGGGATCCAGCCCGTTCACCGCCTCGACCCGTAGGAGGCCGTAGTACTTCTCGTTCTCCTTCGGCGGCCGAATCTGCCCGGTGACCATGTCTCCGGTGCGGAGGCCGAAGCGACGGATTTGCGACTGAGATACGTAGACGTCGGATGGGCCGGGAAGAAAACGCTCTTTTCGCAGAAAACCGAACCCGTCCTCTACGATCTCCAGCACCCCCTCGCCGAACAGGTACCCCTGCTGCTCCGTCTGAGCCTGCAAAAGACGAAGCACGAGCTCCTGTTTCTTCAAGGCGCTGTACCCGGTGATTCCAAGCTCCTTGGCTATGTCCTGAAGTTCGTCGCGGGTTTTCATTTCAAGTTCAGCGATATTCACACACAACTCCCTAAGTAGTGAATTGGCATTGAAAATGAAGCGGACTTGGCAGATTCCTGTTGTTAGAAACGGTTCTGGGAAGTGTCATTCCGCAAAATGTATCAAAATACATCGGTCCGTCAGATGTTGGTGAGTAGCGATGTTTCCTCGACGGAGAGATATGTAAGGCTTCCTGAACCTAGCGCCCCAAAGCATAAACCTATCTTGTGGGAAACTATGGCCCCAAGCTGGGGTCACGCTGTGAGGAAATAAGACTTCGGTAACGGTTCTGGGGAGGTGCCGCCATACGTCAGACCTCCAGAAACATTATATCATGCCCTGTCAATAGTAGTCAAATCGATCAGGCGCTCATGCCGACGAACTTGCCCCAGTCCTCCATGAACTTCTTGATGCCCGCGTCGGTCAATGGATGCTGGATCATCTGCATCAGCACTTTGAAAGGCACCGTCGCGATGTGCGCTCTAGCTTTTGCGGCTGCCGTGACGTGAAGGGGATGGCGAATGCTCGCGGCGATGACCTCGGTTTGGATGCCGTAGTTGCGGAAAATCTCCACCGTATCCGCGACGACCTGCATCCCGTCGTGCCCGACATCGTCGAGACGCCCGACAAATGGGCTAACGAATGTCGCGCCAGCCAACGCCGCCAAAAGGGCCTGATTTGGCGAGAAACAGAGCGTCAGGTTTGTTCTCACCCCTTCCACCGATAGCTTCCTGGTCGCCTCCAGGCCACTTGCCGTGATGGGTATCTTTATGGCGACGTTACGAGCCCACGTCGCGATTTCCATAGCCTCTCGGACCATGCCCTCCGCGTCCAGGCTCGTCACCTCGGCGCTAACCGGTCCATCGACCATCGCGCAGATCTCCCTGACCGCCTCCTCGAACCCGATACCGGTTTCCTTTGCCAATAGCGAGGGGTTCGTGGTGACCCCGCTGATCACGCCGATTCTGGCCGCCTGCTTGATCTCCTCGATGTTCGCCGTATCCAAAAAGATCTTCATCGATTCATTCACTCCGAAGAATTACGTTCCTGCGCTACCTCAGGCAAGCATCTGCTCCAGCGGCAGCGGTCGCTGGTCCCCCTCATGCAACGTCTGCTTGGCCGCGTCGACGAAGTCGCGGAAAAGCGGATGAGGCCGCGTGGGCCGCGACTTAAACTCGGGGTGGAACTGGCAGCCAACCATCCAGGGGTGATCCCCGATCTCGGCTATCTCGACCAGCTTGCCATCGGGCGAGATGCCGCTGATGATCAGCCCGGCGCCAGTGAGTAGATTGCGGTACTCGTTGTTGAACTCGAACCGGTGACGATGCCGCTCGTGGGTCATCTGCTCGCCATAGGCGCCAGCAGCCTTTGTTCCCGGAACGAGCAGGCATGGATAGGCGCCCAGGCGCATCGTCCCGCCCTTCTGCGACACCTCTCGCTGCTCTGATAGGAGATCGATAACCGGATGCGGCGTGCGAGGATCGAACTCAGTACTATTGGGTTCGTCCGTTCCGACGACGCTTCGTGCCAGCTCGATGACCATCACGTGCATACCCAGACAAAGGCCGAGGTACGGCACCTTGTTTTCCCTTGCGTAGCGCGCGGCCTTGATCTTGCCCTCGATACCTCGATATCCGAACCCCCCGGGGACGAGTATGCCGCTGACGTCGCCAAGCAGCGCCTCTCCACCTTCTTGATCGAGCTGCTCGGCGTCCACCCACTTCAGGACGAGGTCTCGCTCGTGGTACACGGCAGCGTGGCTCAGGGCCTCGCGCACCGAGAGGTACGCGTCCTCCAGCTCCACATACTTGCCGACCAGCGCGATTCGCACCTCGCTCTTGGGCTTCTTGATTTTCGCCACGAGATCGCGCCACTCGTCCAATTTGGGTTCGTTCGGCAGATTTAGTTTCTGCGCCATGAAGCTGCCCAGCGACTCCGCTTCGAGCACGAGAGGCACCTCATAAATCGTCTCTGCCGTGGGCAAAGGTATTACCGCCTGCTTTTCCACGTCGCAGAACAGCGCTACTTTCTCCTTCAGATCGTCACTCATAGGGTAATCGGAGCGACACACGATGACGTCGGGCTGAATGCCGATGCTGCGCAGCTCTTTGGCGCTGTGCTGCGTCGGCTTCGTCTTCAGCTCTTTGGTTGCCGAGATGTACGGCAGTAGCGTCACGTGAATGTACAGCGCGTTGTTATATCCGACCTCACGATGCATCTGGCGAATCGCCTCCAGAAACGGCAAGCTCTCGATATCGCCCACCGTCCCGCCGACCTCGACGATCACTGCCTGAGCGCCAGTTCGCTTGGCAACCCGCTGGATGCGCTGCTTGATCTCGTTGGTAACGTGTGGCACGACCTGAATCGTGCCGCCCAGGAAATCCCCTCTTCTCTCTTTGCTGATGACCGAGGTGTAAACCTGCCCCGTCGTCACATTCGAGGCTTTCGTGAGGTTGACGTCGATGAAGCGTTCGTAATGGCCCAGATCGAGATCGGTTTCCGCGCCGTCTTCGGTGACGTAGCACTCCCCGTGCTGATAAGGATTCATTGTGCCGGGATCGACGTTGAGGTAGGGATCGAGCTTCATCGCGGCGACAGAGATACCACGACTCTTGAGAAGAGTGCCGATAGAGGCGACAGTGACCCCTTTCCCAACTGAGGATACCACTCCTCCAGTGACAAAGATGTACTTCGCCATCGACGGTCCCTCCTCGACTTCCACACCGTTAGCTTTCAGGGGCGTACGAAGGGGCTAAGAACCTATCCGATAACCTGCACCTGTAGCGTGGCCCAATGCATCGGACCGTCCGTGCCCCAGCGGTCCAACACGGCGGACCGCGCTAGGTTTTCGGATGGGCGCTGAGTGTCGCGTCACCTTGGACACAAGCCCCTGTCAAACCACGCTATATTCTAGCAGATTTGGCAAAGATTTTCTAACAGTTCTTAGGCGGACGGAGGAACAATCTATATGTCGCCTGAGTGCCGTAACGGATTAACCTGCCTTAGCTGTTGGCAGCCTTCCGCTCGTCCAGGACCTGCTTTAACGCCTTGAGACCCTCCACTGCTGTTGGGGGCCCGACGTGGAAAGCCATCAAATAGAATATCTCAACCAGCTCCTCCTGGGTTATCCCGCCATCCAGCGCCGAGATTAACGACGATCTGGTCTGGGAGCGCCGCTCGGTGGAAGCGAACATAGCGACCTGCAGGAGACGGCGAGTGCGCTCGTCAATCTGTGGTCGGCAATAAAGCTCGCCATACAGGTAGCCCGTCAGAATCTGATCGAGGTCTGGGGCGATCTCCCGCAGCATCTCGAAGGTTGGCTCTGCCGGAGCCGCCATTTGCCGTCGTCTGGCCTGACCTTTCTCGTAGGTCTCCTTAAAGAACATAGCTTCATTCTCCTTTATGCCTTTTCGAAAACGCGGCGCGGTCCGGGCACCGGACAGGTTCCTAATCGTCATCGACGATCGCCACAGCCCGCATCGGGCCGCCGCTGCCACCGACTATCTTGAGCGGAAACCCGGCGAACTTGAACCTGGATTTGGGGATCTTATCCAGATTCACGAGGTTCTCGATGTGGTAAAATTCGATCTCCTTGACCAGCAGGTGTGAAGCCCGCTCCCTGTCGTCGAGGGTGCTCTGATCCAGTCCGATAACCTTCACCCCTTTGCTCACCAGCCAGCGGACCGTATCGACCGGGACAAACACGACGTGATCGAAATACTGTGGCTTGTCGATCTGCCTGGCTGCGTCCGTGCGCAACAGCACGATGTCCCCCGGGCGTATCTCGACGCTGGCGTCGGCTGCCGCCTTCTCCACGTCGGCGATGCTAATGGTTTCCCCGGAACGCTTATAGCTGAAGTCGAGGACCACGGCATCGCCGTAGCAATACTCCAACGGTATCTTCTCTATGGTCTCGCCGTTGGGATTAAAATGCGACAGAGCGTCGATGTGCGTGCCCGAGTGGTCACCCAGGCTCAGATGCTTCACGTTGGCCGCTTTACCTTTCTGCGGAATGTCGGTGATCTGCACGGGCGGCAGCAATGGGAAAACGAGCCCACCGTGCTCGATAGGCTGGCTAAGGTCGATGAGTAGCGTCATGCTCCACCTCCAGGAATTGCTAGCTTGCGAAAAGGTTAGCACGCCATCAAGTGGCGAACGCGCAACACTTACTGCGTTTTGCGATAGCGTTAAGCGACCTGTCGTCATCCTAGGGGCGTCCTTCCGCTGAAGGACGCCCTGCCAGGGGGCCGACCAAGAAACGCTAACGAAAACCGCTGTAGGAAGAATGAACCGTCGTTCTGGGCATTTTGCCAAAAGCGAAAACGTGACCGCTAAGCTAAGATGAGTACCGCGAGAGTAGCGAGGAACGCGTGGAGGTCGCTTTTGACCCGGTCTCTACTCCTAAACCTGACCTCATATGGAGAGCACCGTGATTATATTTCGCCAACAGGCGGTTGTCAAGCTTTGTTGACAACACGGGAGATCGATGCTAGTATGGCTTATACATAATAAGGCTTCTGGCAATTCCTCCATCTATTTCTCCGCTGTTGAATAAATTGTTTGCATCACAAGTCTCGGCCGGTTCCATAAAGAACGTCGGGGATACGGAGGTCGATGATGGGCGAACTAACGGTGGTTGGCAAGAGCGTAAAACGGCTGGACGCATTAGAGAAGGTGACTGGTAGAACGATTTATTGTACGGACGAAAAGCTGCCAGGGATGCTTTTCGCCAAAGCTGTGCGCTCGCCCTATCCTCACGCGAGAATCTTGAGCATCGATGCCAGTCGGGCTGAAAGACTGGCGGGCGTCAAAGCCGTGGCGACGGGCAAAGACGTTCGGCGACGGGCAGGGGCCTTCCTGAGAGACCAGCACATTATCGCCACGGAGCGTGTCCGGTTTGTTGGAGATATCGTCGCCGCTGTCGCGGCCGCTTCGCTGGAGACCGCGGAGGAGGCTGCGGGGTTAATCGACGTCGAATACGAGCAGTTGCCTGCCGTCATGGACGTCGAGGAGGCCATCAAGAAACAGCCTCCCGCCGTCTTGCACCCCGAGTTGGCTACTTATGACCGGATCGCCGCCATGCCATACACATCGTCCGATCTGGGCCCGAACGTGTTCCGCCACTTCAAGGTGAGAAACGGCGACATGGTGAAAGGCTTCGCGCAGGCCGATGTGGTCGTGAGCAACAGATACTCAACCGCGAGAATCCAGCACTGCCAGATGGAGCCACACGCGTCGATCGCCAGGGTGGAACCTGACGGGAGTTGCACGGTCTGGACCGGCAAGGGTCTCTGGGGCGTGAGGCGTTTCGTCTGCTGGGCTCTCGACTTGCCCCCTTCCAAAGTGAGGGTAATCGGTCACAACGTCGGTGGGTCGTTTGGTGGAAAGGTCAGCGGGCTGGCAGAATCGATCGCTCTACTTCTGGCGCAAAAAGCGCGCCGTCCCGTCAGGATCGTGCTATCGCGCGATGAGATGTTCGTCGGCGCAAGCACCAGAATCCCGATGGTCGTTTATATCAAAGACGGCGTGACACGCGATGGCCGCCTGGTAGCGCGACAGATGGAGGTGCTACTGGCCGGCGGCGCCTACGCCGATCACGCGGCTTCGGTCGTGCGGAACTGCGCCTTCGGCGCGTCAGGTACGTACTCGATCCCAAACTTCATGCTGGACTCATACGCCGTGTACGTGAACCAGCCTTTGGGTGGACCGTTCCGAGGATATGGCGCCAGCCAGGTGGTCTGGGCCATCGAGCAGCAGATGGACATTCTTGCCGAAGAGATCGGCATAGACCCGGAGGAGATCCGTCGCAGGAACCTGCTCAAAGAAGGCGGTCACAGCGTAATGGGCGAGCTTGTGCACAGCATCGGGGCCGAAGAGTGCCTGGATAAGGTTGCCCGGGGCATTGGCTGGCAGAGCAAGGCCACGCCAGTCATTGCCGACGGGCCGTGGCGGCGGGCGAAAGGCATTGCTATCGGCAACAAGTATAGCTGGGCCCCGGCCACGGCCTCGGCCGTAGTCAAGGTGCTGGAAGACGGCACGATAGAGGTTCTGACGTCGGCAGACGAGGTGGGCCAGGGAGCGCGAACGGTGCTGTCGCAGATCGCCGCCGAGGAATTCCAGGTGGATGTGCAACACATTAAGTGGGTCATCGCCGATACCGGGGTCACGCCTTATGATGACGGAGCGATCTCGAGTCGCCAGACGTTCAATACGGGCAACGCCATTCGCCTGGCGTGCCAGGACGCGAAAAGACAGCTCTTCGAAGCGGCGGCCGTCCGGCTGGAAGTATCGCCGAGGGACCTCAAGACCGCTAACGGTCGGGTATTCGTCGAAGGCTCTCCGGACCGGGGCATCAGCGTCGAATCTCTCTTCGCCACGTCCGCCAGGGTTGAGACCCGCCTGCTCGAGGGGGCAGGGATTTTAGGAAAAGGAATCTGGCGCACCACAGGCATTCCCGAGGACCCCGAAACCGGCCAGAGCGAAAAGCTATGCTCTTTTTATACCCACGGAGCCACCGCCGTCGATGTGGCGGTCAACGTCGAGACAGGGGAGGTCAAGGTGGAAAGGATTTACAGCGCCTTCGACACGGGACGAGCGGTGAACCCCAGGCTCGTCGAGGCCCAGATCGAAGGGGGTGTAGGTATGGGTATCGGAGCCAGCATCTATGAGGAGATGCTCTTCGACGAAGGACATCCGACGAACACCAGCTTTATGGATTATAAGATTCCCACCATCACGGAGATTCCCAGCACCGAGAACGTCGTCCCTGCGATAGTCGAGGCCTACCATAAGGAAGGTCCATACGAGGCCAAGGGCCTTGGCGAAGCCGTTCTCGTCCCTGTCTCCCCCGCGATCGCCAACGCGGTGTACAACGCGATAGGGGTCAGAATCAAGGACCTTCCCATCACCCGCGAGAAGATCCTCGCCGGCCTGCGTGCGCCGGCCGAGGGATCGTGAAGTGGATTATGACGCGAACGAGGAGGCGAGGACCGCGTGCATATCGATAAGACGATCTCCCTGTCGGCGTCGATCGAAGATGTTTGGAACGCCGTTCTGGACGTTGAGGCGATCGCCGGATGCTTCCCCGGGCTCGAACTGATCGAAAAGATAGACGAAAACATCTACCGCAGCATCGTCAAAGTCTCGGTCGCGCACATCACGGCCAAATTCGATCTTCTGACCAGAATCACCGAGACGAAGCCGCCAATCTATCTGGCCACCCTCACTGAGGGGAAATCCCAGACGCTTGGCGCGACGGTGACGCAGAGACAAACCCTCGAGCTCAAAACGCTCGACGCCGAGATCACCGAGGTCCTATACAAGGGAGATGTGGTGGTCACCGGCCGTCTGGCAATGCTGGGCCAGCGTGTCATTCGAGCGAAGGCGGAGCAGATGGCCGATGCCCTCGCCTCCTCTTTCGTCGCCCTGCTGCAAACCCGTGTTGCCGGCATCGCGGAGACACGGAGGCACGGAGATCGGGATGTTTGAGTGTAGATGAACCAAGTCAGTGTGGAGTGAAGACCTGCCTAACGTATGGGCGACCGTCCGGTCGCTCCTACGTTAAGGGCTGATGCACCTTCTTAACATATTCGGTAATTGTGCCTTCCTGGCTCTCTGAAGTTGTGGAAACGTACGTTATGGCTCGGCGGATGGCCTGCTGGGGAGAGCCGTCTACTGGTATCTCCCGAGCACGCTTATCGCATAGTCCACGTACTGGTTATCGATGAAATCCTCGGGCTTAGGCTTCATTGTGATCTGCCCGTTCTTGAGCAGCCAATCTACCTGGTTCATCAGGCTCTCGGCATTCAGGTACCCGTTGGGGTTGATCCCGGCTGAAATGGCCTTGTCCCAGATCGTCGGGTCCTTGATGGCAGTGGCCTGCGTGAGTATCTTGATCACCTCGGCCTTGCCCTTGTTCTTGCCAAACGCATCATTGTAATCACGCGCGCCTTTTATGTAGCCAACTATGAATCCCCTGGCCGCCTCAGGCTTATCCCGCATAAAACCCTCGGAAAACGATACGCCATGGCACGTGTTGGAATTGAACGCCCTGCTCCTTAAAGTAGCCGCGGGCATCGGCGATGAAAGAGGCCGCGTCGGCCGATGCGCTGCCCATCAGGCCTACACGTACGATGACTGGCTCTTTGGTCTTCACAGCCGTGGTTGGCGAGGCGGCAGGTGGTGCGGGCGCCGCTGGCTTCGGCTGCTCCACCGCCTTCGTGGGCGGCGCTATTGGCTTTGGCTGTTCGACCGCCGGCTTGGGCGTCGCGGTTGGAGCAGGCGGCTGAGCGCAACCAAGTGAAATTACGGTCAACGACAAAGCGATGGCAGAACAGGTGAGCAAAAGGAACCTTGGGTTCATCTTCGACCTCCTCTTGGAGCAATTAGCGTTAGCGTGTGACCCACGCCCCAGGGCAACCTCTATCTGATCGCCCCCAAAGCCGCCCGGTCGATTACTGAAACCTGTGGTATAGCGCCATAGGTTGTGCTTTCCCTTAGCCCCCCTGCTGCTTTTGCCTACGGTCCCTTTGCTCCGGAACCCTCGCCACCACGCGCTCCCCTATGTACTCCTCCAGCGTTATACGACTCAACACCTCGTCAGGCACGTTTAGTCGTTTGGGGAAACGTCTTGGGGACGCCGGCATTGTAGCATCTATGCCACCTTTGGCTCCCCTTCCTCTCTCCACCGTCGTCGGATCGAGCGGTACGCCGTAGCAGCGGGGTACGGCGATCAAATCGCGGTTCCATTGACTGCGCGTCGCCACCGCCCAGAGCACCCAGCGATCATCGTAGATGTCGATGTCCTCGTCAACCACGATAACGTGCTTGGTCTCGGCGGAAGCGGACAGCGCCGACATGATCACCTCTTTGGGTTGCCCATCGTGCGTCTTTTTGAGCTGTACATAACAATTGAACCGCCCGGCGCCGGATACCGGAAAATACAGCCGCTGTACCTCGGGAACGACCCGCTTGACGACCGCGTAGACCCGGACCTCTTCCTGCAAGCCACCATAGTTGTTGTTTATGCCGACGAGAAACGAATCCCAGATGGCCTCGTCTCGGTAGGTGATAGCCGTGACGTCGAACACCTCGGACATGCGCTGCGGGCCAAAGTACCTCGTATACTCCCCAAAGGGAGCCTCCAGCGCACGCTTACCGGGAACCATCAACCCCTCGATGACGAACTCGGCATCCGCCGGAATCAGGAAATCGTCGCCGAGCGATTCCGAAGGCACCAGCCGCAGCGGACATCCCATGACGGCGCTGGCGGCCTCATAATGGCTTTCGGGATAGCCCAGCCCTGTATGAGCGCCCATAATCGCCGCCGGATGGTGTCCCACCCAGAAGGCCACCTTCATCTCTTTGCCCAGCTCCTGGTGAGCCAGATAATTATGATAATTGTGCGAGCGCGGCGCCATATAGCAGCGCATCTCGCGCGGTCCGGCGATGTAGCCACGCTGCATCGCGCAGTTATCGATCCATGTCTTTGGCTCCCACGAGGTGAGCATGCCAGCGGTGACGTAGGGCCCAGGATCCATCTCGTGATAGCGCATCGCCGGCAGATCGTATAGATTCACCTGGTCGCCGACCAGCACATTCTGCTTGACCGGCGCTTCGCTCCGATCGACGAGCCGCAATTCATGCTTCCCTTCCGCGAGCCGTCTGCCCCAGTCCAGCCCCACATCCTCGAATGTGGAGCCGATCGCGAAAGCCAGTTTGCGCCGGTCTCCCAGGAGATTGATGATCGCTGGAAATTTCGAGGGCTGGCCAGTGGCGGTGATGATCTGATCAAAGATCACCAGCGGATACTTGCCGATATCCTCGAAGTGCTTGCCGACCGCGGTACACTCGAACTTCGCACTGATCGGCTTGTGAACCTCCAACACGTCGTCAGGATAGGCGGCACGGTAATCGGCCAGAAACGAGCGCAGATCGATCACCCGCTCGCCTGTATCACGGACTGATGGCTGTCCGTCGGCCGTGATCATCTTCCTTCTCCTTTCGTGTTAAGCCAGGGGCGTGCTTTGCTGAAACAAAGGAACTGGGCTCAGCGGGACGCCAGATCAACAGCATACTCGCTACCCGACCGGTCCCGCTCTCCGCCTCGCGGAGTGGCCACATGCTCCGCCTGGCAGCGCGCCGCTTCGCGGCGCGATCAAAATGTAGCCGAAGGCTTTAGCCTGCGTGTGGGGGCGCGGGGGCAAAGCCCCCAATCTTATACCCGACTTATACCCGACCGAATTGTTAAGTCCTACTGAAGTTAGCTCGGGATAACCGGAACCATTAGCCTGGAGCCTCTCTCGCCGCCTTCGTAAACCGTGCTGGTCACCTTGCTGCAAGGGTGGTGGTAGAAGGGAAAATCCAGGGCCGGACTGTCGAACGCGCCGATCTCCATCCGCAGTCGGTGCCACTTCTTGAAAACGTTGGATGTCGGCCATATCTCGATCGGAAACTCCGTGGGCTCGTTCGGCACGAGAGGAACCCGCCTCGTGTGCGGATGCCACGGCCGGTATAGCTGCGAAAGCTCGGGGTCGATCTCCTGGTGGGAGCCACGGAGCCAGCCCTTGGTCAGACAGTTTGTGCCGCCGTCTTCATCTTCGTCGTAGACTTTCACGACCCAGTGGGTTTCGGGTTGATCCGCCGATCCGGTCAGGTGCAGCACCATCGGTCCCGTGATCTCGACGTCTCTATCGAATGCTTCCGTGCGATAGACGAGCGTCGGTTTGCCCCAGAATCGCTCCGGGGTATCGGGGTCCGCCGTGAAGCTCTGCTGGCTCGTCGCCGAAGGCCTGGCGTCCACGATCTTGCCATTGCCCGAGCCATCGCTGGCCAGGTACATCTCCGTCCACCTGGTGTTCGGCAGCGGCCAATCGGCGTGGGCGCGCCATTCGTTAACCCCAAGCGTGAAGATGTTCACCGGGGGGCCATCGTTCACGCCGCTATCCATTCCTTTGAGATACTGATCATACCAGCGACGGGCCTCGACGTGGAAACTGTTCCAGGGTCTTGGAGCTACCAACTGGCCGGTGATGAGCAGCCGTTTCTGCGCCTGCACCTTCTCCCAGGCCATAACGGCGCCGCGCAAGTGCAGCCCGACGCAATACCACCCGGAGCCCATATAGGTCGGAATCTTGATGCGGTCGAACTTGTTCCACGCGGAGCGTTCCCAGTAATAAGGCCCATCTTCTGGATGCATATGATTCAGCGATACCCTCGCCCAATCGAGCAGGGCATCGGCGCGCTCCATCGAGCAGCCGGGTAGCAGGTTGCAGAAAGCGATGCTGTTGGTCAACTGGTTGATCAATCCGTCGATCTGCATTCCGCCGGTGTTGCGAAACTCACGATACAGGTCGGTCCACCCATCGTACGGAAATATCGCCTTCAGGCTGGGAGGCTGCTGCGCCGCGATCAGGTACTGGCTGACCGCGAAGTAAGACATGCCGGCCATGCCCACGCTGCCGTTACACCACGACTGCTGCGCCAGCCATTCGACGACCTCGGCCCCATCTTTTTGATCGTCCTCGCCAAAGAAGCTGAGCGCCCCTTCTGATTCTCCAGAGCCCCTGATGTCGACGACCACGTGGGCGTAGCCGCGCCTGACCCAGAAATCGGTGTCGCCGGCTTCCACGTTAGGCAGGTTGACGCCGGACCTTTGCAGCAACTTCTGATACGGGGAGAAGCCACAGAGGGCCGGCACGCGATCCCTCGTGGCCGGACGGTAGATGTCGGCCGCGATGTGTACGCCATCGCGCATACGAATTCTCACGGTCTCCATCTGCCCCGGCTCGTAAATCGGTTCGGATGCCTCGGGGCTGTGCGGCTCAGAGTTGTAGGGATACTGGGAGCGATCGCGGTCAAAACTCAGCAACGTCATCTTCCTGACTGCCATCAAGAACACCTCCGCTACTCTGGATGGTTAGCCCCGTATCTCGTCCATCACCTCGGCGATGCTGGCAACCTGGCCAAAACAGGACGCCACCACCGTGAGCGCCACCCGCTGCGCTTCCTCGGCCGTCACCCGGCCCCAGCCTATGTCGGGCCAATCGTGGGTGGCGCACCCATCGCTGAGGAAGATGAGCTTGTAATCCCTGGAGAATGCATCGCGCGCCGTCGATTCGCAACAGGTATTGGTGACCGTACCGGCCAGGATGATGGTATCTATCTCCCTGGTGCGCAGGATAGCCTCCAGATCGGTGCCGTGGAAGGCGCTATAGCGGCTCTTCACGACTATCAGATCCCCGGGTTTGGGCTGAATGTCCTCGTAGATCTCGACGTTCTCCGTCCCCACGCATAGCGCCCGGCCTTCCCGTATGTAAGGATGAATGTCGCCCAGCCGGCCCACGTCGCTCCCGTCACCGCGCAGCACGTGTCGGATATAGATCACGGATATTCCCTTGTCGCGACAGAGGTCCAGCAACTGGTTCAACCTGGGGATCATCGCCCGTGCATCCGCTACCTCGACCGGAGCCCCCGGCTTCACGAAGTCGTTCTGCATATCGACGACGACCACGGCCGTCTTCTGCGGCACGATCTTGTATTTGACCATCGGCTTAGCTTTTTCCCACATCTTAAGCCACCTACTTGATCAACTGCCACTTGCCATCTTTGGCAAGGTGGGCAAAGACCTTCCAGCGGGCCTCGCCTTCGGCGTTGATGCTGACCGTGCCGTACAGGCCCTGCCAATCCTTAAGAATGGTGAATCCATCACGAATCTTGGCTCGTGCCTGCTGCAAATCGGTCTCCGGCGTGATGTTGTTCTTGCGCATAATGTCGGCCAGGATCGTCACCACATCGTAAGCCCCTGGCTCTACCGAGACCGTGTCGATCTTCGCGTTCGCGGCCTTCACGGCATCGTTGAAGCGGGGCAGGAACTTCTGGAAAATGGGATCGGGGTTCTCGGGACTGCTGTAGCGCACGTTGACCCAGCCCTCGCCGGCGGAGCCCGTGAGCCCCAGGAACGGATATCCTGAAGTCGTCAGTCCACTCATCACGGGCACCTTGAGCCCCTGTCTCTCCATCTCTTTGGCCAGGGCTACGGCGTCGCCCCCAAATGCGCCCACGGCGATTCCGTCGGGGTTCAGCCCCTTGATCTTGGTCACGATGGCGCTGAAGTCGGTCGTGTTGGTCTGAAAAGTAACGGAGTCGATGACGTCGTAGCCTTTCTCCTTGAGAAACTTCGGATAAAGGTTCCGCGTGACAAAATCGTTGACCGCATCCTTGGCATCGCCGGCAATCACGACTTTCTTGACGTCGGGGTACACTTTCTTGAACGAATCGATCAGAATAGGCACCGCGTCCTCGTCGACCTCGGCGTAGCGAAAAGTCCAGGGGCGGCCGGCCGCGATGACGCCAGGCTTGCTAGACGACGCGTTGATCAAAGGCACCTGCATCTGTTTCGCGAGTGGAGCCACAGCCTCGGTCTCGCCGCTGGAAAACGGACCCACTATCGCGAACACCTTGTCCTGCTCGGCCAGCTTCCTCACCCCTTGCACGGCCTCTTGAGGATTGAACGGGCTGTCGAAAGTCAGCAGATCGATCGGCCTGCCGTTGACGCCGCCGGCTGCGTTGACATCCTCCATTCCCAGCGTGGCAGACGCCCGCTGCAGGACGCCGGTTACCGCTTGCGCGCCGGACAACGGGAGGATGTACCCGATCTTGATCGGGGTGCCGCTCGGCTTCGTCTTTGCGGCGGCGGCAGGAGTGCCGGCAGGAGCCTTGGCAGCAGCAGGCGTGCCAGCGGGAGCCTTAGTAGCGGCGCCGGCGGGGGGCGCAGCGCTGGGAGGCTTCGTCGCCGTCGGCGGAACTGGAGTAGGTGTTGCCCCGGCGCATCCATAGACGACGACGGATAGCAGCAACAGGGTAACGATGCCAGACATCAGCCATTGGGAGACTTTCTCGTGGAACATCGAAACACCTCCAAGCATACTGGGGACCGGTATCATTCATTATATGGTGCGCTTCATACAAAGTCAATCACATTGACAACCCCCCGTATGCGTGCTATGCTCTCAGCTAGCGAAATAGCTATTGATAGGTCGAGTGTATCGAACGTAGCGCGGTCCGATGCTTCTGGTGTCGACACATTCCAATGAAGAGGAGGCCACCATATGAGCGTTCCACCTACTTTGTCGTTGAAAGTGCGCGACCGTCGCTGGGCGGCGGTGCGAGGCCTGATGCAAGAAAAAGGAATCGACTGTCTCATCGTGACGGGACTGTTAGGGCGCGAGGAACTCGAGGGCTATCTGACCAACGATTCCGCCACCGGTATCGTCGTCTTTCCGCTGGAAGGAGACCCGGTCTACCTCGTGTGGTCGTCCACCCGCGTCTTCAAGAGCATGGAGGGCGCGCGTCGGGGTGGTACCCCCTGGATCGAGAACTGGCAGGACAACTGGGTAGTCGGCTGCACGGGACATCACGTGGCGGCGGTGTTGAAAAAGAAAGGGTTCGAATCCTCGACCATCGGCATCGTGGGCGTCAGTAACTCCGCGCCGCATCAGCTCGAAGGCTGCATGACCTACAAGACCTGGTCCCACGTCCTGGAGAGCTTCCCCAAAGCGAGATTCGTCGAGGTCTCCGGCGAGTTCGGTGAGGTGATGCTCGTCAAGGGTGAAGAAGAGCTGGCGGTGATACGGCACAGCGCTGCCATCGGGGAAAAAGCCTGCCAGGCGTTGTTGGAGGCCAGCCGGCCGGGCGCGCCCGAGAGCGATATCGCCGCCGTCGTCGTCGGGGAGATACTGCGCAACGGCGCCGGCTTCCGGATGCCGAACCTGATCCTCCAGACCGGCATCGACAATCTGAGCTGGGGACAGCCCGCATGGATGTATGAAGCCGTCCCACCGCGCCAGGTGCAGGCCGGCGAGTTGGTGATGGCCGAGATCTTTGTGGTCTACGGCGGGATGGAGACCCAGCAGCAGATGTGCGCGTCGCTCAAGCCCGTCCATCCGGTCAACCTGGAACTCGCCGGCGTCGCCCGTCGTGCCTACGAGATCGGCCTCGAAGCCATGCGCCCCGGCAGGCGATTCATGGAAGTCGCCGAAGCGATGGAGGCGCCACTGACCGAAGCCGGCTGCTGGCACCAGACCCCGCTGCTGCACAGCATCAATCCCCTGTCCTGGCTCGGCCCGACCAACGTCGGCCTCGATCGCTCGCCCGAGACCGAGGAGTTCAAAACGATCGCGCAGCCCTACTGCCCGGCCGCCGACCTCGTGATCAAGCCCGGCATGGTCTTCGAGCTCGAGCCCAACGCCTGCCGCGGCCGCCACCGCGTCAACATCGGCGGTACGATCATCGTCACCGAGCACGGCGCGGAGGAGCTGAACAACCTGGCGACGAGGATGCAGGTGGTGGGATGATTCTTGCCGGTTCTCTGAGGAATCATAGGCCTGGGCGAGGCAGATCGGCCGCGCCCAGGCCGTTCGGCATGCTCGGGAGGGGAAACGTGAAAGCCAAGGTCGCGGGCGAGGGATTGGCAGAATATTGTGCCATGAAGCACGACCTCAACCACCACTAATTGTGGCTGCTTGCCATTATGCACGGATGTCAGGCCTGGACAATTTACCGATTGGTCCCTGTGTGCTAAACTGCGTGCGTCAGCTCGCCCACCGATGTTGGGCGTATCTACTTGGATTTTCGCGATGGACAAACCGCCACCGTGGACGGCCACAAGGCCTTTGAGTATGGCGTTGGCTCTGAAGCATCAGACGGCCTCTCCGGAGGATGGTTGCCACGCCGATACTGAAGGAAAGGGATCCGATCGATGTCTGACCATACCTATTTCGCGAACCTGATCTGGCAGATCGCCGACCTGCTGCGTGGGCCCTATCGCCCGCCGCAGTACGAGCGCGTTATGCTGCCAATGACGGTGCTACGTCGCTTCGATTGCGTCCTCGCGCCCACCAAGGCCAGGGTGCTGGCGGAGTACGAGAGGCGCAAAGGCGGCAGGCTCGAAGGCGACGCGCTGGACACAATGCTTAACGAAGTCGCCGGCCAACGGTTCCACAACCACTCGCCGCTCGACTTCGAGAAGCTAAAGGGCGACCCTGACAATATCGAGAAGCACCTTGTAAGCTACATTAAGGGCTTCTCGGCCAACGCGCGTCGCATCTTCGACCTCTTCGAGTTCGAAAACGAGATCGAGCGGATGCGCGAGGCGAACATCCTCTTCCTCGTCGTTTCCAAGTTCTGTGATGTGGAGCTGCACCCGAACAGAGTGCCGAACGAGCAAATGGGGCTTATCTTCGAGAACCTCATCCGCCGCTTCAACGAATTGGCCAACGAGACCGCCGGCGACCACTTCACGCCGCGCGAGGTGATCCGCCTCATGGTGAACATCCTGTTCATTCACGACGACGCGCTGCTCGCGACGCCCGGCACGGCGCGAAAGCTCCTTGACCCGGCCTGCGGCACCGGCGGCATGCTGGCCGAAGCGCAGAACTACCTGCGCGAGCACCATGCCGAGGCGAGGCTTTACGTGTACGGACAGGACTACAACCCGCGCGCCTTCGCCACCGCGGCCTCCGACATGCTGATGAAGCAGGTAGACCACAACGGGGGAGGCAACAACGTCCGCTTCGGCGACAGCCTCACCGACGACCAGTTTGCGGGCGAGACCTTCGATTATTTTCTGACAAACCCACCGTTCGGGGTGGACTGGAAGAAGCAGCAGAAGGAGATTCAGCAAGAACACGACAAGCTCGGCTACGCCGGCCGTTTCGGGGCCGGGCTGCCCCGCGTGAACGACGGCGCGCTGCTCTTCCTGCAGCATATGATCCACAAGTTCGAGCCCGTGCGTCCGTCCGAACACAAGCGCGGCTCGCGCCTCGCCATCGTCTTCAGCGGCTCGCCGCTGTTCACCGGCGGCGCGGGATCCGGCGAGAGCGACATCCGCAAGTGGATCATCGAGAACGACTGGATCGAGGCCATCATCGCCCTGCCGGAGCAGATGTTCTACAACACCGGCATCGGCACCTACATCTGGATCATCACCAACCGTAAAGAGAAGCAGCGCAAGGGGAAGATCCAGTTGCTCGACGCCCGCGACATCTGGACGGCGGGTGGCAGCGAAGATAACAAACGTAGCCTCGGCGACAAGCGACGCCATCTCACCGACGCTCAGATAGCCGAGATTGTGCAGGTCTACGGATGGCACGCCAACCGCGGGATCTCGAAGATCTTCGACAACGCCGACTTCGGCTACACCCGCGTCACCGTCGAGCGGCCTCTGCGCCTGTGCTACGAGATGACCCCCGAACACAAGGCGCGTTTTCTCCACGCCTGCCCTCACCTCCTCGATGACGTGGAGGCCATTGACAGTGCGCTCGGCCGTGAGCCGCGGTGGGACTGGAATGCGGTGTGGGGTCGCATCGAGGACCTGCTGCACGAGCGTAATTCACGATGGAAGATCGGTGACCAGAAGCTCTTCCGCAGGTTCTTCACGCGGAGAGACCCCGAGGCCGCGCCGGTCGTTAAGGGCGAGCGGGGAGAAGGGCTTGAGCCTGACCCTGAGCTGCGCGACTTCGAGAGCGTGCCACTTAAGGACGACATCGACGCCTACTTCGAGGCCGAGGTGCGCCCGCACATGCCTGACGCCTGGATGGATCGCAGCAAAGACAAGGTCGGCTACGAGATCAACTTCAACCGCCACTTCTACAATTACGCGCCGCCACGCCCACTGGAGGAGATCGACGCAGACTTGAGGCGAGCGGAGGAAGAGATCAGGTGGTTGCTGCGGGAGGTGACGGAGTGATCCAGACCGGGAGCGAACAGTGGCCGGCGAAGCGTCTTCGATTCGTCACTCAGCGCCGCCTCTCGGAGGCGCAACGGCGGTTGCTTTCTCAGGCATCACAAGTGACGTTCGTCCCGATGGAGGCGGTCGGCGAGCGAGGTGAACTTGACATCTCCGCAGTGCGTGAGATCGAAGAAGTGCGCACGGGATATACCCAGTTCTTCGAGGGCGACGTTCTGGTCGCGAAGATTACTCCCTGCTTCGAGAATGGCAAGGGCGCGCTAGTAAAGGGGATTTCAGGGGGCGTCGGGTTCGGTACCACTGAGTTACACGTGCTTACGCCAACTTCCGAACTTGAAGGCCCATTTCTCTACTACGTTACCGTGAGTGCCGAGTTCAGAGGGCTAGGCGAGGCTCACATGACCGGCGCCGCCGGCCAGAAGCGCGTTCCCGAAGATTTCGTTCGAGACTACCGAGTCTCCATCCCTCCGCTACCACTACAGCGGATGATCGCCCACTTCCTCGACCGGGAAACGGCGCGGATAGATGCGCTGTTGGCAGCGAAGCAGCGCCTGCTCGATCTGTTGGCTGAGAAGCGCCAGGCGCTCATCACGCGTGCTGTCACTCGTGGCCTCGACCCTTACGCCCCTCTCCGCGACTCCGGTATCCCCTGGCTCCGCAGGATTCCGGCGCATTGGGAAATCTGGAAGTTAGGTCACACGGCATCGATAGGGAATGGGTGCACTCCAAGTCGTGACAACGCGGACTATTGGGTGGGAGGAACAATCCCGTGGCTCAACAGCTCGGTTGTCAACCAAAATGAGGTTACCGAAGCGGATCAGTTCGTGACCACGGTCGCTCTGCGAGAGTGTCATCTGCCCCTAGTGAGACGTGGCAGTGTGCTATTGGCCATCACTGGACAGGGCAAAACTCGAGGCCAAGCCACTGTCGTTTCCTTCGATGCCACGATCAATCAGCATCTCGCTTTCATTTCGCCCAACGATTCAAGGCTCGATCCTTGGTACTTGCGCTGGACCTTGCTCGCCGCCTACGACTTCCTTCGGAGTGTTAGTGACGGCGCTGGTGGGACCAAGGGTGCACTTACATGCGAAGATGTGACCAACCTTCGCGTGCCGGTGCCTGCAATCGATGAGCAGCGGGCTATCGTCCAGAACATTGCCGCTGAGGCCGCAGGATTCAAAGCGCTTCGCTCTGCGACTGAACGAACGGTTGGCCTTCTTAAGGAGCGCCGCGCCGCGCTAATTGCCGCTGCCGTGACCGGAAAGATTGTCGTCCAGGAGGCAGTCGCGTGACGCGAGTCGAAGTCAAGCCGGATATGCTGCGCTGGGCGCGCGAGCGCGCCGGGCTCGACCCGGAAGAACTGACGCAGCGCGTTCCGCAGCTTCCGGCCTGGGAGCGCGGCGAGAGGCAGCCGACGCTAAAGCAGCTCGAAGACTTCGCCAGGGCAACGCGCACGCCGGTTGGCTACCTATTCCTCCCACAGCCACCAATCGAGCGCGTGCCGATTCCGGATTGCCGAACCGTGGCGAACCAGCGCATCACTCGCCCGAGCCCAGACCTCCTCGATACCCTTTACCTTTGCCAGGAACGGCAGGAATGGTACCGTGGCTTCGCGCGGTCTATGGGAGAGCCGCCGCTCTCGTTCGTCGGCTCGGTCAGTCTCGGCGACGACGTGGTGCGCACGGCCACGCTCATTCGCCACGCGCTCGGGTTCGACGTCGATGAGCGAGGTCTGATACCGAGGTGGACCGACGCGCTGCGGCAGTTCATCGGACAGGCGGACGCGCTTGGTGTGCTCGTCATGGTAAGTGGCGTCGTGGGCAGCAACAATCGGCGTAAGCTCGATGTCCAGGAGTTTCGCGGGTTCGCGCTGGCCGATGATCTGGCTCCGCTCGTGTTCGTCAACGGTGCGGACAGCAAGGCGGCGCAGATGTTCACGCTGGCGCACGAGCTCGTTCATATGTGGCTGGGCCAGTCGGCGCTCTCGGATGTGCAGCCCGCCTATTTGCCTGAACACGAGGTCGAGCGCTGGTGCAATCGGGTTGCCGCCGAGCTGCTCATCCCGCTGGAGGCGCTCCGCGCCGAGTACGATCGCCAGGCGGATCTGCGCGTCGAGACGGAACGTCTGGCGCGACGGTTCAAGGTGAGCAGGCTGGTCATTCTGCGCCGCATCCACGACGACGGCGGGCTCACAGGCGACGAATATTGGGCAGCGTACTATGCAGAGCTCGATCGACTGCGCGAACGCCCAAAGGGAGGCGGCGGCGACTTCTACCTGACGCTTGGTTCCAGGACGGGTAAACGATTCGCCCGTGCCCTCGTAGCCAGTACGCTGGAGGGGCATTCTTCATTTACCGAAGCCTTCAGGTTGCTGGGATTCAAGAAGATGGCGACGTTTCACGAACTGGCGCACAGTTTGGGGGTGAGCATCTGATGGCTTACTTGCTCGATGCCAACGTGTTCATCAGTGCGAAGAACCTTCACTACGGGCTCGACTTCTCCCCTGCGTTCTGGCAATGGCTTGTGGAGGCGAACGCGGCAGGCAAGGTCTTTAGCGTCGAGAAGGTCGGCGACGAGGTGCAGGCCGTCGCCGACGAGCTGCCGGTGTGGGCGGCAGGCCGGGGCGACGGCTTCTTCCTCCGACCCGATGCGGGCGTTCTCCCGTCCTTTGCGGCGATCAGCTCCTGGGCGACAAGTCAGCACTACGAACCGTCGGCCATCAGCACCTTTCTGCAGATTGCCGACTACTACCTGGTCGCCCAGGCTCATGCGGGTGGGCACACGGTGGTCACGCACGAGACTTCCAAGGGTTCCACCAGGAAGATCAAGATTCCAGATGCGTGCATCGGCCTCAGCATCAAGTGCACGACGCCTTTTGAGATGCTGCGGCTTGAGCGGGCGCGCTTCGTGCTGGGGCCGTCCTCATGAACCGCACGCTCGAGATAGCCTTTGAAACCGTTATCGAATCCCATCTCCTGGACAACGGCTATACACGAATCCCTCGCGAGGGCTTCGACCGCGAGCGCGCGATCTTTCCCGAAACCGTGCTCGCCTTCATCCGTGAGACACAACCCAGGGAGTGGGCTAAGCTCGAGGCGCTGCACGGCGACCGGACGGGGGAGCAAATTCTTGGCGACCTGTGCAAGTGGATGGACGCCAACGGCGCGCTGGCGACCCTGCGCCACGGGTTCAAGTGCTACGGGCGGACTCTGCACGCGGCGTTCTTCAAGGCCGCGCACGAGCTGAATCCGGAGCTGGAGGCGCGGTACGCCGCGAACCGCCTGGGGTTGACCCGCCAGCTCCACTTCTCGTCTCGCTCCGAGAAGTCCCTCGACATCACGCTCAGCCTGAACGGCATCCCCGTCGCCACACTGGAGCTGAAGAACCCGCTGACAGGCCAGACGGTTGAGGATGCGCAACGGCAGTACACGCAGGACCGTGATCCCCGCGAGCCGATCTTCGAGTTCAAGCGGCGCACCCTGGTCCACTTTGCGGTGGACACCGAATCGGTGCTGATGACCACGCGGCTCGCGGGCACTGCGACACACTTTCTCCCTTTCAACAGGGGCTGTGATGGCGGGGCCGGCAATCCGCCAGATCCGACCGGGCGGACCTATCGCACGGCGTACCTCTGGGAGGAGGTGCTGCAACGGGATAGCCTGCTCGATGTACTCGCACGTTTCATCCACCTGCAAGTAGACGAAAAGCGCGACGACCAGGGTCGGAAGGTCAGGACGGAGTCGATGATCTTTCCCCGCTACCACCAGCTTCAGGCGGTGCGGATGCTGGTGGAGGCCGCCCGAACCGAGGGCGTCGGCCATAACTACCTCGTCGAGCACTCGGCCGGCAGCGGCAAAAGCAACACGATCGCTTGGCTTGCGCATCGGTTGGCGTCCCTCCACGACGCCGCCAGCCAGCGGGTCTTCGATAGCGTGATCGTGGTTACCGACCGGGTGGTGCTCGATCAGCAGCTTCAAGACACGATCTACCAGTTCGAGCATAAGCGCGGTGTCGTCCACAAAATCGATGAAAGCTCGCGGCAGCTTGCGGAAGCGCTCGAGAATGCCGTTCCGGTCATCATCACGACGCTGCAGAAGTTCCCGTTCGTCTCGCGCCAGTTGCTCAAGATGGCGGAGGAGCGCGGGACCGAGGGCACAGGCACGCTCGCCACCCGGCGCTGCGCCGTCATCATCGACGAAGCCCATAGCTCCCAGGGCGGCGAGACGGCGACCGATCTCAAGGAGGTGCTTGGAGGGGAAGCGCTGCGGGAAAGAGCGAAGAATCGCGCGGCCGAAGAAGGGCTTGCCGGCATGGAGGAATTGTTCCGCAGCATGGCCAAGCGTGGTCGGCAGGCGAATCTCAGCTTTTTCGCCTTCACCGCCACACCGAAACACAAGACGCTCGCGGTGTTCGGTCGCAATGGACAGCCCGCCCACCGCTACACAATGCGCCAGGCGATCGAGGAGGGATTCATCCTCGATGTGCTGAAGCACTACACGACTTACGCAACCTATTTTAGGCTGCTCAAGGCCTGTAAAGACGATCCAAACGTCGAGCGCAAGAAAGCGGCGAAGGCGCTGGCGCGCTTCCTGAGGCTTCACCCATACAACATCGCCCAGAAGACGCAGGTCATGGTGGAGCACTTCCAGACCTTCACCCGTCACAAGATCGGTGGGCGGGCCAAGGCGATGGTGATCACCGGCTCCCGTCTGGAAGCCGTCCGCTACAAGCAGAGCTTCGATCGTTACATCAAGGAAAAGGGGTATCCCATCAAGACGCTGGTCGCCTTCTCCGGCACAGTTCAGGACGACAAGCTCGCGGATGTGACCTACGCCGAGGAGAAGATGAACAACGGTATTCGCGAAAAGGAGTTGCCCGAAAAGTTCGCGACGCCGGAGTACCAGGTACTGCTGGTGGCGGAGAAATACCAGACCGGCTTCGATCAACCGCTGCTGCACACGATGTACGTGGACAAAAGACTGGGTGGCATCCAGGCTGTGCAGGCGCTCTCGCGGCTCAATCGGGTCCATCCGCTCAAGGAAGATACGTTCGTTCTCGACTTCGTGAACGACCGTGAAGAGATCCGAGAAGCATTCAAGACCTACTACGAGGGTGCGGTGATGGGCGAGGAAGTCGACCCCTCCCGAATGTACGTCATCAAGGGCGAGCTCGATGCTTCCGGCGTCTATTTGGCTGAGGAAGTCGCGCGTTTCTGCGCTGTCTATTTCAAGCCAAAGCAGCGACAGAGCGCGTTAGACCATCAGGCGATGAACGCTGCACTTGATCCTGCTGTGTCGCGTTTCACCGTGCGCCAGAGGGACGACGAGGAAGAGGCGGAGCTCTGGCGCGGCAAGGTGCTGGCGTTTCGGAATCTGTATTCTTTCCTGAGCCAGGTGATCCCGTACCAGGACTCGGACCTCGAGCGGCTGTACGTTTTCCTCCGCCATCTCGCCGCGAAACTGCCGAGGCGCAGAAGCAGCTTCGTGTATCAGTTCGATGACGAGGTGAGGCTCGAGTACTACCGCTTGCAGAAGATCAGCGAAGGCTCGATCTCGTTGCAGTATGGCGATGCCCCGCGTCTTGATGGCCCAAGCGAAGTCGGCAGCGGCCTCGTGCGATCAGAGACGGTGCCGCTTTCTCAGTTGGTCGACATCTTGAACGAGCGCTTCGGCACGGACTTCAACCAGGCAGATCAGCTTTTCTTCGATCAGATCGTCGAGGAGGCAATGGCCGACGACGGGCTTCGGCAGGCGGCCGCCGTCAATCCCGTTGATAGGTTCGAGCTGGTCTTCAAGAGCATGCTGGAGCGTCTCTTCGTCGGACGAATGGACCAGAACGAAGACATCTTCGTGCGATTCATGAACGATGTACCGTTTCAGAGGATCGTGACGGCGTGGATGGCCTCCGAGGCCTATCGCCGACTCGTGGCGCCTCGTCAGGACCACCCTCAAGCCGGTCAACCCTAAAATGGACGCATTTTTTGATGACGGATACATGCTGAAAGAATACGACTTCAGTAAAGGCGAACGGGGGAAGTTTGCTACGCGCTACGCACAGGGAACGAATCTGGTGATACTGGCGCCCGGCCTCGTCAAGCACTTCCCCGATTCGGAATCGGTCAATAATGCGTTACGTGACTACCTCAAGCGCCGTGGGCAAACCTCGAAGAAGATAGCTTCCTAATAAAGGAGAGGAGGATCAGCAAATGCCGGCCAAATTGGGCACTTTGAACGCCGTGAACGTCGTCTTCTTCCTCCCATCTGATGCGCCCTGGCGGGAACGGCTACGCGCCGCTCTCCTTGCCTCGACAGATCCGACTGACCTCGCTGCCGTCGAGCGGCACCTCGCGGTTCTCGACGAGAGATGGGCAGGGGCCCTCGATTGGACGGTGGAACTCGCTCCGAAACCGGCGCGAAGCTACAGCGAAATGCTCCTGGCAGGCGGGAGGCTTCCCCTCTATCGGCACGGTCCCATCCGCTTCACCGTGGACCTGTTCAATCCGGGCAACGAGGCCAAAGATCCGACCTACGATCCGCGCTTCTTGACTGTCGAGCTATTGGTCCATCGCCACGAGATCTACCCCTGGGACAAAGGGGTGCTGCCGGATGGCACCAAGATCGATTACAGTAACCCGGAGCAATATGGCCGCCAGGTGGTCTATGGCGAGGCCCTCGGCGATCTTACCGCCCGTTGGGCCGAGATTCTGGAGCCTACCTTCGCCTGCGCCGACATGCAATACCTCGGCTCGCGCCTGCGCACCGCGACCAGCCCGACCTCGGTCGTCAATCCGTCGCCCGCCGGCATCAACTACTGGGACTATCTCTGGTCATTATCGTACTGGTCGCCGTCGCTGCTTGACGATAAGCTTGCCAGCCATCTCAGAAGGTTATCTTTTACTCCCCAGCAAGTGGCCAAGTTCGACCGGTTCTGGGGTCGGGGAATTTGTCCCACCTGGCGCCAACTCTCCACCGGCGGCCTGCTGGTCCAGTACCGCTTCATCTTCGCCGAACACCGCAACAGTCGCTCGGCCGTCGACACCCCCCTGGCCCGCCAGGCGGGACTGCGCACCACGAACATCGTTTACCGAAGCTAGCCCCACCGTTTCCGCCCTATGTGCATCACCTAATGTAGGCCGATGGAAGGGGGCGTAGCGGCGGCCGTCCCTGACCTCCAGGGGTTGGGTGGGGAGGATCTATTCGAGAGCGTACAGCATTTTCCCGTTGTGTATGACTATCGAGCAAGCCGACGTCTTTCTCTCCTCTCCCTTCCGTGACACAGCCATCAGTTCAAACTGCTGCAGCGCCCTACCTCGTCGGCCGCCCAGGAAACTCCCCGATCAACGGCCTGTACACCCCGGCCCTGGCGATGCAGTAAATGGTATAGAAATCCCCCACCAGAGACGAGATGCCGATCACGGCCAGCGCTGGCGGCGCCAGCGTCGTCAGATAGCCCAGGCCGCCGATCGCGATGGGAACTACCAGACCTAAGAAGACAACCCCCAGATAGAAGGCCAGTGATAGGGCGCCGCCCATTAGCTCGGAGACCGAGCGGCTGGCCGTGATGCCTGTCGTCGGCATCACCGTCAGATAGAGCAGGATCAATGCGCCGCTGGAAACGCCGATCCACAGCTTCGTCAGCTCGAGCGGCCCTACATCGGCGGGTTGGGCTGTGAACAGCAGGCTCACGAAAAGAATCGCGATCCCGCCGCGCAGCGCGTACAGGATGAAAATCGCCGGCAGGAGTGGAGAATTCCAGAACGGGATGCCCTTGGCCACGGCCCACACGAACCCCTTGTAGACGCAAATCCAGACCGCGCCGACCAGGGAGAGCGTCAGCGCTCCTTGCTGCAGCGGGCCTGCCTGGCCAGGGAACGCGCTCAGGACGAGATAGGCGACGGCGAACACCGAGAAGACGGTGATGCCCGCCAGACCTCGACTGACCCACGAGCTCTGCACCCTCGTGATGATGCGCCAGAAGCGCTCAGGGCGCCCGAGAAAGGCGAGATGTCCGATGCCACCAAGCAGGACGATGGCCAGTCCCAGGAACAGGCCGACGCGAAGCGCGAGTATCGTCGAGAAGAGCCAGGCGCCGGCGCCGACGCCGCTGAGGAAATGGGCCGAGATCAGCAGCAGACCGCGCCGCTGCGCCCACTCGCGCTGCGGCCTGAAAGTGGCGCTCAGGTCTTCCTTTAAGCTGTCGAACGGGTCGGAGAAAACCATCTGCTACCTCCCTATCACGGCAGATAGTAGACCGACGGATCGGTCCCCAGCTCAGGGTAAAGCTGGGAGCCACCCCGGTCCCTGATCAAACGTGAGACCTCGCTCTGGGGGTCGTCCAGATCGCCAAAGTGGCGGGCTTTGGTCATGCAGTTCGCGACGCAGGCCGGCTCGAGCCCCTGGTCGACGCGGTGGCGACAGAAGTCGCACTTGGAGACCACGCCGGTCGGGTGCCGACGATATCCCCACTCCTCGAAAGGCGTTGCGCCATAGCCTTCGAAATAGTACCGCTCCTTGGCGTGAAAGAATCGCGAGCCGTAGGGGCAGGCCATCAGACAATAGCGACAGCCCACACACTTGGTCTCGTCTACATAGACGATGCCATCCTCTCGCTGCACGGTCGCGCCGCTCGGACACGCCTTCACGCACTCTGGCTCGCGACAGTGCATGCACAGGAGCGGCAGGTTCACCCTCCTCACGTTGGGGTATTTACCGAACTCCCGTTTCATCACCCGCGCCCAGAATACACCGGGAGGCGTGGCGTTCTCCACTTTGCACACCGCCTGGCAGCCGTAGCATCCGATACATCGTTTCAGGTCGATTACCATACCGTAGCGCATTGCCTCAGCCCTCCGCCTTCGAGACTTTGACCTTCGCGCACAGGTCCAGGTTGAAGGTAGGGATGTCCATGTTGTCGAAGGTGAGCGGCAACAGCCATTCAAAGCACGCCCCTTTATCGGACTTGCTCGCGATAGGGAGAAACTTCGACCAGTGGCCGCCACAGTTGGCCATCGCGATCACCTCGGGGTGGATGCCCTCGGTGAGACGGGCCCGAGCCTTGATGGTGTGATCGGTGCCGGCGGATGTGATGTCCATCCAATCGCCGTCCTTGATGCCCTTTCGCCTGGCGGTCTCGATGTTGATGGCCACCCGGTAGACGTAAGGATCGATCTGCGAGATCTCGTCGAGCCAGGGATTATTGTATGTGGCCGAGAAGCTGTGCACGGGAACACGATAGTAGATGGCGTACAGGTCATATTCGCTGCGCTTCTCCTGGTGCGAGGCGCAGGGTCGCCATTCGGGAAGCGCCTGGAAGGCCGACGTTTCGATGACGTCGTCGAAGCCTCCTTCCTGGGCCACCTTCTTGACCCCTTCACCCACCTTGAGGAACCACTCGAAGTAGATCGGCACCCGAACCTCGACGAAAGGCTTCCAATAGACCTCTTCGACACGTTTGGGCCACTTCAGTACCCCGTGCTCCTGGAACCATTCCAGTCCGTGCTCTTCGCCGAACATCGACTTGAAGCGGCGATCCAGAATCTCCTGTAGCGTGTACTTCCGGGAAACATCGAGGGCGTAAGGCGCCTTCAGGTCCAGGAGCAGGTTGAGGAAAGCGTTGAAATCCTCCCTCATACCCACCCGATCGGCGATGTCGAGCATAACCTCGCTGAAATTGCGTCGTTGGAACAGCGGCTCCACGACCGGCTGCCTGACGTGATAGCACCATTCCTCAAGGGGAGAGTTCGAAGAGACCGACTCCGCGGTCAGGCTGTGCCGCTCCAGATAGCAGGTATCTGGCAAAACCAGGTCCGAGAGATAGGTAGCCTCATCCAGAAACAGGCTGGAAGACACCTGGAACAAATCCTTGAAGGCGGCCACGGACACTTTGGGATCGCTCTCCGTCATCAGGTAGTTGGTCCCGACGTGCAGGTTCATCTCCAGCTTGTACGGTATCTTGAATTTCTCCGGATCCAGAGTGACAAGGGGTAGAGAGGCCGGACTCACGATGACCGTCGGCGCCAGGCCGCCCAGGCTCATACTCTCCGGTTTTTTCGGTTGAGCCCACGGATAGGGAAGGGCTCCCGACCAGTTGCCCCCGACGACCAGCAGACCATCGGGTCCGGCGACCGGGCTCCAGGAGGGACGGCCCGTCTTAGGGTGACCGAGACAGCGGGAGTTCTGTCCCAGCACGCCGCCAGGCACGTTGGATGCGCCCATCATCTCCACCAGCAGCTCGATGGCCATGCTGCTCAGGGTCGCGTTCTTGTGGCCCTGAGCGCCGCGGAAGTAGAGAACCGCCACGGGGCGATAGGGCAGTTCCTTGCCATCGATGACGATCGTGCTTCCGATGCGCGCCGCCTCCGCGAACTCAGCGGTGATGCGGCGAATGGTGGCGACGGGCACCGTGGTAATGGGCGATGCCCATTCTGGTGTGAAAGAGGCGACGTGCTCCTTGAGCGCCGCGAAGGCTGGCCTCGCTGCCGCGCCGTCCATTTCGTAGCGTCCATCGAGCGCAAAATCCTTGATGTCCGCCGCGTCGAACGGCTTCGCCACGCCATCGACAGCGTCCCAGATCAGCGGCTTACCGGAGTCCCTTTCTCGCACGTAGCAGCCGTCCTCGCCGATGAGATAGGGACCGTTGGTGTGATGCTTCAGGTATTCTCTGTCGTATGCGCCCAGCTCGTGCAAGAGCACATGCAGCATCGCCAGGGCGAGGGCGCCGTCGGTCCCGGGCCGGATCGGCACCCACTCGTCGGCCTTCTCCGCCGTGGGGCTGAGGAAAGGATCGATCACGACGTGCCGCATGCCCCTTGCCCGCGCGTCGGCGATGCGCTGCGCCATCCCCGTCGCCGCGTAGTAGGCCCCGAAGCCGCAGGGCACGCCGAAGTTCAGCAGATAGCTGCAATAATCGGTATCCGGCTGCTTCGACCAGGCGGAATGAAGAAGGGCGCCAAACAGGTGCTCGGCGTTGCCGCAGTGGTTGCCAGCGCCAGAGTTCCAGACGCTATTTGGCGTGCCGAAGGCCGAGCCGAAGAGGCGCGCGAAGTACATCTGGTCCATCGTCATCACCGAAGCCATAACCAGGAGCTTTCGCGGGTCCTCGCTCCGGATCTTGCTCAGCCTCTCGGCAACAGTCTGCAGCGCCTCCTCCCAGCTTATCTCCACCCAGCCTGGATCGACGTCGATGCCCTTCTCGGGATTCGATCTCTTGAGGGGAACGTTGACCCGGCTCGGGTCGTAAAGGGTCATAATCCCGCTCACGCCCTTAGCGCAGAGCCGCCCCTGGCAATTGCCGGATTCCGGGTTGCCCTCGATCTTGACCACCTTGCCGTCGACACGATGGGCCAGAATGCCGCAGCAGCTATAACACTGGCTGCATACCGAAGGTATCCACACATCGTTCGCGTCGCGCATAGATACCCCCCTACTGTTTCCCTAAAATATTGAGGGCATTCTCCAAGTACGAGTGATCGACCATCTTACCGATGTCGGCTTTCTCGTCGGGCTTTATGACACCCTCCGCCACATAGAACTCCTGATCGTTCGTCAAAGACTCTACAGAGACGTAGCCATTGCGATTAAAGCCGGCAACACGCATGTTATCATACATCGCTGGGTCCTTGACGGCCGTATACTTGGCAAGTATCTGAACGACCTCATTCCAGCCTATTTGTTTATCAGAAGCATCCATATAGGCCCTAACTCCTCTGAGATACGCGATCAGGAATCTCTTAGCCGCCTCGGACTGACTTTGAATAAACTGCGGCGAGTACACGAGGGCAGAGTTCTTGTAGTCAGGATAGAAGTATGGATGCACGCGCTTCCAATCGACAGCTAAACCCCGGGCAGGAGCAATGGTAGAAAATGGTTCGGTCAATACCGCGGCATCAATGGCCTTGTTTGCGAAGGCGGTCAGCATATCTGGAAAGCCCATCTCAACTACGTCGATGTCCATTAAAGGCGCTATTTCGTCAGCGATAGCGGGCCCAGATCGACGCTGTGAGAAATCGCCCCGGCGCTGTCGCGCATCTCCACCCTTTTCATAGTCTTGAGATCGTATGCCCCCAGACGCCAGCGATAGGCGCCCGGCGGCAGGTCGGCGGGCAAATCGATTGAAAACGAGAAGACGCGCATCTCACCCAGCTTCCAACTCCGAATGGGCAGACCCGGACTATCCTTCTGCGCCACCTGTCTGTCAGACGCGTCCACGATATGATTGAAGAGATGATAGTCAGCCACGTCTTCTACGCTGACTTTCCCCACGACCTGAAAGAAGAGAAGGCCCGTTAGGCGATGGCCCGGCGTCAAGGCGTCGGGGATCTGATATCCGACAAGGCGCAGCCCGTTAGCGAAATCGATAGCGGTTCGCCGAGAATTCTTGCCGTTGATCACGCCGACCAAAGCCTCTTGCGCCTTCCCGATTAACGCAAACTGCAGCTTTCCACCTCCACTCCAGACGCGGTCCCATTCTGCCATCGGAAGTATCTCTTCCAACTGTCGAATCGCTTCAGGACGATTTCCAGGAACGATGTAGACCTGCTCTCTGGAATCGACGGGCAGATTCAACACGTCTTCCAGAGTGGACCTAGCGAAATTGGGTTTCTCTTCTGCGAACAAATAGCTGAACACTTTCGCGGTGTCGGGGTCATCCGTGACCAGTATCAAGGCATTATCCTGAGGAAGCCATCGGACAATGCGCTTTGCAGCCTCCAATTCGTAGCGGATTGGGGGATAGCCGAAAGCCTTGATTGGGTTGTCGCTATCGGCCCACCGCAAGAACCCGACGAACATATAAGCCTGAGATACGGTGGCCGACGACAGGGCGATAGCCATCAGAACGATAAGGGTCCTCGAAAGAATCGCAGCGCGATCGCGGGGCCACTTCGTTCCCGTTATGGCCACGGGGCCACCGAAGGATCGGCGATGCAATCTCCTTACGATCGCGGCTGTGCCGATTCCCATAAGAATGAACAGGGCCGGCGTCAACGGAAGCATGTAGAAACGGTTCAGGGTGATGGCGTGGCGGGTCGCCAGCAAGATCGGCAGAATAACCCAGAGCAAGACGATCAGGCTCTTCTTGCGCCTGCTGACGTCGCCGGCGCTGAACACCTTCCTCAATACCACGATGAAGCCGAACACTAGAAGGAAGCCGTTCAAATAGTCGTACCAGAAGTAGCCGCCGAAACCGGGGATCCACGCCGGCGCCGCAAACGAAACGCCGATCTCGGTGTCCCCGGTGGTAACCATCGCTATTGCGCTGCGAAGCGCTGACAGGTCAGTGGTCGCGGTCCCGCTGGAGATGAAGGAAAGAAACGCGGCTAGGTCGCCGGGCCGGTTTTGCCATATCCAGACGAAGTAAGGAAGCCATATCGATAACGCGACAACAATTCCACATATCGCGGGCCGCCACCGTAGCTCGCGATAGAAAACGATGGACGAGAGCAGTAGGATCGCCATCAGAGGAAGAGTCGAGGGGTGGAGCTGAATGATCCAGGACACCAGAAATAGCGCCGAGACCAGATGCCAGTGCCTGCGCTCGACGAACAGCGAGATCGTGGCGGCGATGAACAGCACGACGAACGGGGCAAGCATATAGTTCGACCAGATATTGCGAGAATAGAGCGTCGCGGTCGTGCTGGCGGCATAGAAGAGTGCCGCCAGCAGCCCATCCAGCTTGCCGAAATGTCTGGCTGAAATCCAGTAGACCAGCGCCACTGCCAGGACGTTCATCAGCCCGACGAAGGCTGTTGCCACCGCGGGATCGCGCGAAAACAGCAGCGGGATGGCCATTAGATAAGCCATCAACGGGGGGATGCGCGTCCCGATCGAGTTGCCGGTGTTGGGATCGACGCTGCCGATCTGGGGGATTTTGCCGTGATCCAGTAGATCGCCTGCGAGCGTGAGCCAGCCAGATTCGTCCATCTTGAAGCCCGCCATATCACTCTGCCAGAGGCGCAGGAAGGCGGCAAGTGCCAGTATGAGCCCGAGGGCGACAGGCCTGACCAGTTCGCGCTTCCGCACAGTTTTACCCAGAATGCTCCACATCGCCAAATCAAGACACCTCGACCCGAGGATAGGGAAACTTCGATGGGTATTATGGCATGCTTTCGCCTTCACGTCCACACGGAATTCTGTTCGACGTGTGTTGATATCGTGCCGTCTTGGTGCTATACTACGGCCGGTTCAAGTACTTTCACTGCGACACATCTCTGCCTCCACTTCACGCCAATGCCCCATCGCAGAGGAAAGACGACACCACACTGGTGTTATTGCCCTGTCGGTCAGGGACACAACTAATGAAAAGGCGCAGGCTATCGAGAGTTAAGCCTCTCCGTCTTTGGCATTCGGGCCTATCGACGACCATTCCACTACCAACGGATGCTAGCTATGCACTAAGATGAATTCCTGTTTTTGGAGGAGGAAAATGTACCGTAAACGGCCACTCAGCTTTGGACTTCTCATAACGTTTGCTCTGGTCTTATCTTTTCTGATCGCGTGCGCCGTCGCTCCCACGCCGACGCCCACTTCGGCCCCCGCGCCCACCAAGGCGGCGGCTGAGCCGACGAAGGCTGCGCCCGCGCCCACGAAGGCTGCCGAAGCCACCAAGCCTGCGGCAGCGCCCACGAAGGCCGCCGCGGCTCCGAAACCGGCAGGACCGCCTGAAAAGGTGATAGTGGGTCTGAAGGGTAACGCTCCTGACGCCGGCTTCTTCATCGCCCTCGACAAGGGCTACTTCGCGCAGCAGAACATCGAGTTCACGACGCAGTCGTTCGACACGCTCGCTCAGTCTGTGCCCCCGCTCGCTACCGGTCAGATAGATGTGGGCGCTGGAGGCCTTTCCCCGGGCATATTCAACGCGGTGCAGAGAGATATCTCGATTAAAGTCGTGGCCGACAAGGGGCTTGCCAGCCCGGGCATGGGGTCCACCGCGCTGGTCGTCCGGAAAGATCTGTGGGATTCAGGCGCGATCAAAGAAATCAAGGACCTTAAGGGCAGGAACGTCGCGCTGAACGCCGCGAAGGCCGGGTCGGCCACGCACGTCGTCATCGACATGGCCCTCTCGAAAGTCGGCCTCAGCTTGAAAGACATTAACATAATCGACGTCGGCTTTCCGGATATGAACGCCGCGTTCGCCAGCAAGGTCATAGACGCCTCCTTCCAGATCGAGCCGCTCGTGGCTAAAGGCGTCGAGCAGGGTCTGTTCCATCGCTGGGCAGGCATCGATGCGTTCTATCCCAACCAGCAGGTTGCTGTGGTCGCTTACTCGCCGAAGTTTGCCAAAGAGCGCAACGAGGTAGCCAAACGGTTTATGGTGGCGTACGTCAAAGGCCTTCGCGATTACAACGATGCCTTCGTCAAGAGGGATAAGAAGGCGCGCGACGAGGTGCTCCCGATCCTGATGAAGAACACCGATCTCAAGGACCGGAGCCTTTACGAGAAGGTCGAGTTCATCGGGCTGAATCCTGACGGATATGTGAATGCCGATAGCATCGCGGCAGATCAGGATTGGTACGTCGCCAATGGCTTTCTGAATTCAAAGGCAAACTTGAAAGAGCTCATCGACAACCAGTTTGTCGATTACGCGATCCAGACACTGGGCAAGTATCAGAAGTAGAGATCGAGGAGGACCATACATCTATGTGCGAGCACCACGTTCACGATAACTGCGACGATTTGGATTGCGGCGCGACGGCGCAGGTGGGAGAGACGAAAGTCACCGATTTCGACGACCTGTTAACTCGTGCCCGCTTCATCCGCGACCTCCCCGAGTATCGCAGAGCCCGCGCTGGCTTCGTCGGCTTTGGCGCCACGAAAGCCGGGGACCGAGTGCTGCTGGCGGTAGATACGCAGTATGACCGCGACGTGGTCCAGGCCGTGGCCACGGCTCTGCGTGAAAGAGGCGCGCACGTCGATACGCTCTGGGTAGATTATGGTCCGGATCGAGAGTTCGAATACGAAGACGAGATCGCCGTGCTTATGCGCCGCGTCCCCTGGGCGGAGAATCCGCGGCGGTGGGAAGGCAGGCCGTGGATCGAGGAGATGGCTGAGCGTGAGAAATACGACCTGCTGATTCACGGCAAGGGCGGTCCGGTCTTGCAGAACACGCCGTATCGCTACGAGCAACTGCCCTGGCTGGGCCGCGAGCACTTCACGAGGTGGCAGACTATGTACCCGCAGGAGTTGTTGAGCGCGATCAGCCAGACGACGTGGGACGTTATCTGGCAGAAGGGCAAAGGCGGCAGGGTGCATCTTACCGATCCGGAGGGAACCGACCTCACCTTCACTCTTTTCGAGGATTACTACGGCACGTGCTTCGGCTGGGTACCCGAACCCAAGAAAGCCTATGGGCATCTCTTCGCCCATCCGACGATCCCGCTGATCGACAAAGTAGACACGACTGGTGTCGCCGCTGGCACCACGAACCACTTCGGCCGTCCGTATCCAACCATCAAGGCGTGGGTGGAAGGCGGCTGTGTCCAGCGGATCGAGGGAGGCGCGGGCTACGGCGATGCCTGGCGCGACATGCTTGAGGAATCGCGCAAAACGCAGTATCCTTTCTTCCCTCGCCCCGGCCTTTTCTATCTCTTCGAGATGGCCATCGCCGGACATCCAAAGATCGTTCGTCCTGGCAACATCAATATGCTCAGCTCAGGAGGTCACGAGTGGGAGCGCCAGCGCTCCGGCATCATTCATCTTGGCTTCGGTACGATGTGGCGCCACGACCAGGAGGCGTGGGCCGCCGAGCGCCGCATCCTCTACGGGCATCTGCATATCCACCTGCTCTTTCCGACCTATGAGCTGACGACCAGGGAGGGCGAAGTCATCAAGGTGATCGATAAGGGCCGTCTGACGTCGCTCGACGATCCGAAGGTGCGCGCTATCGCGGCGAAGTACGGCGACCCCGACGAGCTGCTGCGGGAGGACTGGATTCCCGACATCCCCGGCATCAACCTCGGGGGCAGCTATGACGACTACGGCCGCGACCCCGCAAGCTGGATCTACAAAGCGGTGGCCGGGAAGATCTGACCCTCTGGCCAGTTCGACAGCACCACGGTGACTTCGAATGTATGAAGCTAACAGGGTGTGAACGATCTCATTAACGTAGGGGCGACCGGCCGGTCGCCCCATTTGCACCAGGCTAAGACGCGATTCAACGAAGAAAGGTCCCATGTGGACGATCAGCCTAGCCATCTCCCTCACGCCTGAGCTATCCATTACTCACATCTCGCTGGAACGATCAATCTTTGGCCGATCGCGATCCCTCACTGAGCCACCCTTGGGTTGCCAGCCAGACCGCGAGGATAGTCACCAATCCGCCGAGCAAGTATCCTCCGATCACGTCGCTCAGCCAGTGCTCGCCCGCGTAGACGCGGGTGACCCCGACCAAGAGCGCGACAATGCCCAGGGAAGCCAGCCATAGATACTTCGCGAGCGAGTGCGACAGGAGGCGCCAGACCAGAAACCCGCCGTAGCCGCAAAGGAAGGCGGCCCGCGTGACGTGCCCGCTCGGGAAAGAGAAGAAGCTCTCTGATATTTTGGCGCTCGGCAATGAGAATGGGAACGTGTACCGGTGCGCGAAGAGGGCGCCTGGCCCGTTCTGCGCGATCAGCGACTTGGATAGCACCACCGCCGGCAGCAGGGTCAGCAGGAGCAGCAAGCCGATCGCTTCCCGGCGATATCCCTTTCTGTAGAGCAGGAAAGCGCCGAGAATGGCTGCGGGAGCCTGGACCTCTGCCGCCCCTATAAGACTGATAATCGACGAGACGAAATCGAGGGGCAGAAACGATACGGTTTGAAGCGTCCTCGTCGCGTCGGCGTCGAGACTGATAAGCCGACTGCTGGCCACCAGGAAGGTGAGCAGAGCATACGAGAAGGCGATTAACAGGGCCAGGCCATAGCCTTGTGGACGGCGAGATCTTTGAGCGCTCATCAAGACGCTATTATACCACAGCGACGTTGACACGCCCCAGCCCCGGGCGTATAATCGTTCTAGGATCGGTGGCAGTTTTCTCTAGAGCGCGGGAGCATCGAAAGCAGAATGCTTGTTTCAAAAGCAAAGCAATCCTGGGCAACGAACCCCGTGCACAATCTGTCGATGTCCGTGTCACCCGGAGCCTCACAGTTCCACGTCGAGAACGAGAACCCGATCTTCCCCAGACGCTCGCGACGACTTGAGCCCCCACTCTGGAATAGTTACTCGACAATGCGTGGCGCGCCAGGTAATCTCATTTCTGAGGACGGTGATCACAATGCTTGAATACGACGTAGTGGTGGTTGGCGCTGGACTGGCGGGCATGCGCGCCGCGATCGAGGCCGCTAAGGCGTCGAAGGTGACGGTGCTTTCTAAAGTCCATCCAGTTAGAAGCCACTCCGGCGCCGCGCAAGGAGGCATCAACGCGGCGCTCGGGCCTGACGACTCCACCGAATCCCACGCTTTCGATACGGTTAAGGGCAGCGATTACCTTGGGGATCAGGATGCCATCGAAATCCTCTGCCGTGAAGCGCCAGATGACATCGTCGAGCTGGAGCATATGGGTACCGTCTTCTCCCGCGACGCCAACGGCAGGATCGCACAACGGCCTTTTGGCGGCGCGGGCTTCCCCCGCACCTGCTTTGCCGCCGACATCACGGGCTTGGTGATCCTGCACGCGCTTTACGAGCAAATGCTGAAAACCGGAATCAAGGTTTTCGAGGAATGGGTGGTGACTTCCCTCGTCGTCGACGATAACAAGATCCGTGGCATCATCGCGATCGATATGCGTTCGGGGAGGCTCGAAGCGATCAAGGCGAAAGCGGTCGTCCTTGCCACAGGCGGCTGTGGACCCGTCTTTCACAACAGCTCGAACGCGCTGATCAGCACGGGCGACGGCATGAGCCTGGCTTATCGCGCTGGAGCCCCGTTGATGGATATGGAGTTCATGCAGTTTCATCCCACGACCCTTAAGGCCAACGGCGTGCTGATCACCGAAGGGGCGCGAGGCGAAGGTGGCCATCTCCTGAACGCCCTGGGTGAGCGCTTCATGGCCAGGTATGCGCCGCAGAAGATGGAGCTTGCCAGCCGCGACGTCGTCTCCCGTGCTGAGCAGACAGAAATCGAGGAGGGACGCGGGATCGATGGCTGCATCCTGGTCGACCTGCGGCACCTGGGGGCCAGGAAGATCAAGGAGCGGCTGCTGCAGATTCGCGAGCTGGCGATCGATATCGCCGGCGTGGACCCCATCGAGGAGCCAATCCCTGTCAGGCCGGGCGCACACTATTCGATGGGGGGCTTGAAGACCGACGTGTCCGGCGCGACACTTGTTCCGGGCTTATTCGCCGCCGGAGAGTGCGCCTGCGTCAGCGTTCACGGCGCAAACCGTCTGGGCGGCAATTCCCTGCTGGAGACGATCGTCTTCGGCCGCAGATCCGGCAAGGCGGCAGGGGAGTTTGCCGCCAGCGTGGCTGCGCCCGCTTTCCCCGAGAGCGCGATCCGCGACGCAGATGCGCGCATCGAGGGCATCCTCAAGCGCGATGACGGCGAGAAGGGCTATGCGCTGCGCCGCGAGCTTCAGGAGACGACGCACGAGAACCTCGGTATCTATCGCACGGCAGGCAGGATACAGCGCTGCGTCGAGAAGGTGACCGAGATCAAAGAACGGTACGCCAGCGTTATCGTGCAGGACAAGGGTCGCATATTCAACACCGATCTCGTCAGCGCCATCGAGACGGGTTATCTGATCGACCTGGCGCAGGCTATGGCGGCCGGCGCGCTCGCGCGCGAGGAAAGCAGGGGAGCCCATTCGCGGCGAGACTTCCCGAGCCGCGACGACGATAAATGGCTCAAGCACACCCTGGCCTACTGGACGCCTAACGGGCCCAGACTCGACTATCTCGACGTTACCATCACTAAGTGGCCGCCGGCCGAGAGGAGTTACTAAATGCTCGCCACTTTCAAGATACAGAAGTTCAATCCCGAGACGGACGGCAAAGCCCATTATCGCGATTACGAGATCGAGCTTCCCGAAAGGGCAACTGTTCTTGAAGCGATAATCGCCATCAAGGAGCAGTTGGACGGGACGTTGAGCTTCCGTTGCGCCTGCCGCAGCGCCATCTGTGGCTCTTGCGCGATGCGCATCAACAGTTGCGCCAGGCTGGCCTGCAAAACCAAGGTCGCCGATGAGGTCGCCCGCTTTGGTACCGTTCTGATCGAGCCGCTGCAGAAGCTGAAGGTCATCAAGGACCTGATCGTCGATATGGACCCCTTCTGGCGGATGGTCGAGAAGGTTAGGCCCTGGCTGATGCCGGACCCGCACGAAACACCCCCTGAGCGCGAAAGGCTCGTCGCGCAGGGCACCGACCGCGACGTGATGCGAGACTCGCTCTGCATCTTCTGCGCGTGCTGCCACACGGACTGCAACGTCACGGAGATCGAGCCCGGGTTCGTCGGTCCCGCCGCGCTGGCGCGCGGCCATCGCTACGTGGCCGATACCCGAGATGGCGCCACCGAGCAAAGAATTCGCTTGCTGAGCGATTCCCACGGCATCTGGGAGTGCGCTCGCTGCTTTGTCTGCACCCAGGTCTGTCCCAAAGGGGTCGATCCTCGCGAATCCATCAGGCAGATCGGCCACCTGGCTTTCGAGCGGGGCCTGGTCTCCGACGATGGCGCCAGGCACGCGCAGGCTTTTCTAGATTCCGTGAAGGCGAGCGGCCGCTTGAACGAGGCAACCCTGCCCTTGAAGACCAGAGGCCTCGGGGTGCTCGGTATGACGCCGCTGGCCATCAGGATGTTCTTGAAGGGTAAGGTGCCATTCCCCCTGCAGAAGCCGGTGCCGGACGTGGAAGAGATCAGAAAGATATTCGAGCTCACGGAGAAGAAGAGATGAGATACGCGTACTACACCGGTTGCGTGGCCGAAGAGAGCACCAGCGAGCTCGATTATTCGACGCAGCGGGTTTGCGAAAAGCTTGGCATCAGGCTGGAGAAGATGAAATCGGCGTCTTGCTGTGGCGCCAGCGATATCGACGAGGTTAACCTCGACCTCTCTCGTGCCCTCAATGGCCGAACTCTGGCGCTCGCCGAGCGTGATGGCCTGGACATCATCACTATCTGCAACGTTTGCACTCTGACCTTGCGCACGGTCAATAAGAACCTCAAGGAGAATCCCGACATCCTCGACGCGACCAACCAGGTTCTGGGGCAGATCGGGATGAAATACAACGGCGGCGTGGAGGTAACGCATTTTCTATGGGTGCTGATGAAGGATTTCGGCATCGAGCGCCTCAAGCCATTTGTCTCCCGCCCGCTCGCCGGCCTCAAAGTAGCGCCGTTCTACGGCTGCCAGATACTGCGTCCCGCCGATAAGCTGGGGTTCGAAGACCCTTATAATCCCACCTCGCTGGAAACCATCATCGCCGCGCTGGGCGCCGACCCCGTGGATTACGCCGGCAAGACCAAGTGCTGCGCCTTCTTAATCTCGCTGGCCCGGGAGAAGACCGCATCGGCCGTGCTGGGGCAGCAGCTCTGGGACGGCAAGACTGCGGGCGCCGATTGCATGGTCACGCCATGCCCGCTATGCCACATCTCGCTCGACGCGTTTCAGACGATGGCCGAGAAACAGCTTGGCCGCGACATCCGTCTCCCGATCTTCCACCTGCCACAGCTAGTAGGCCTGGCCATCGGCCTCGATCCCGCCGAACTCAAGCTCTCCCGCCACATGGTTTCGCTGGATGGCATATTGGCGAAGCTTCGCGGCAGAGCCCCAGCCGGCGTCGTGTCGGGAGCGCCGGGGGAGTAGATCACAGATATCTTTGGGGTCCGGTCAACACCCAGCGGCGCTTTATACTTTTTCTCTCCCTATAGCAGTTTGCAAAGGATTTTGGCTAGCGGAGCAGCCACCGATATATCGAGCGTATGCAATGTAGCGCGGGGGCTCGTCC
>JACPRP010000074.1 GCA_016189905.1 Chloroflexota bacterium
ATATGCAGTTCTCGACGGTGGCGGCGAGGGAATCGGTGCGCATGCTGGTAAGCGGCAGCCTGGCCATGCCCTTCGTGCTGGGCGTGACGGCGATTGGCCTGGTGATACCGCTGATTCTCACGGCCCTCGCCCTGGCCGGCTGGCTCGGAAGTGGAGCCTCCACCGTGATAGCGCTAGCGGGGCTCCTGATGCTCGTCGGTGGCTTCCTGTTCCGCCGCTGCATGCTGAAAGCCGGGGTTTACGCCCCCATAATTTAGCTGGTGCATTTACAGGTGAGAAGTCAATGGACGTGCTGTGCAAAGGCCCGGCGACGGAGCCGCGGCGGCGCAGCACACGGGACTAGATTCTTTGGGAGGTTGTTCGTGAACACATGTTTCAAGGGGTTGGGGACGAAGACGTTCGTTTGCGCCGTGATCGCGCTATTGATTGGTTCGCTGATCGGCTGCAGCCAGCCAGCGCCCACGCCCACGCCGACGCAGGCGCCGAAGGCGGCGCCGCCCAAGGATGCCGCGCCGACTAAGGCGGCGACATCTCAAGCAAAAGATGCTACGCCCCAGGCGAAGGAGGCCAAGCCACAGGCGACGGCAGCGCCGAAAGCGCAGAGCCTCTTCAAGATCAATGTGCCTTATGCGGCAATCAGCGGGGTGATGGCGCCCCTCTGGGTCTCTAAGGAGAAGGCCCTTTTCGAGAAGTATGGCATCGATCTCGAGACAGGCTACATCCAGTCGAGCACGACGTTGACCCAGGCCATGGTTTCAGGAGAGGTAAGCCTGGCCGAGACGGCGGCCGCGGCTGTCGTCAATGCCGGCCTGGCGGGGGCAGACGTGACGATGCTCGCGTCGACGGCCAACGTGCTGCCTTTCGAGATGTATGCCCGGCCGGAGATAAAGAGCATCGCGGACCTGAAGGGTAAGGCAGTCGGCGTCGGCAGGTACGGCGCGAGCATCGACTTCGCCGCGCGCTACACGCTCAAGAAGTACGGGCTGGAGCCAGACAAGGACGTGGCCGTTATGGAGATGGGCGGCTCGCCGGATATTCTGGCCGGTTTGCAGGCGGGCGGGATCCAGGCCGGCGTCTTTGGGCCTCCGACGACGTCTCAGGCGAAGAGGCTTGGGATGCACCGGCTGATAAACATCACCGACCTCGGCATACCGTACACCATCAACGTTTTCGGCGCGAGAAAAGACTTTATCGCCAAGAATCCGGAAGTGGTGAAGAGCTTCGTTAAGGCCATCGTGGAAGGCATCGCGGTAATCAAGAAGGATAAGCCTTTCACCATGGGTGTAATTGGCAAGTACACCAAGACCGAAGACAGGGACGTTCTCGACGAGACGTACGAGTTCTTCCTCAGCGGTCTCTTGCCCAGGGTGCCCTATGTCACTCCCGATTCGGTGCAAACTATCCTGGACGAGGTGGCGCGGAGCAACGCCAAAGCGAAAACGGTCAAGCCAGAGGCCTTCATCGATAACAGCATCGTGAAGGAGCTGGACGATAGCGGCTTCATCAAGAAGCTGTACGGGGAGTAGGTCAGCCATGTCAGAAAGATGGGTTACGACAGTCTGCGACCGGTGCTATGTGGGTTGCGGGATCAAGGTGCACGTCGTCGACGAGGTGGCGGTGGGCATCGAGGGTGATCCCGACAGCCCCTTGAACAGGGGGAAAATGTGTGCCAAGGGCAAGGCCGGGCTTATGGCGCACTACAATCCCCATCGCCCGAAAACCCCCTTGAAGCGCACCAATCCAGAGAAGGGATTGGGCGTCGATCCCAGATGGCAGGAGATATCCTGGGAAGAAGCGATAGAAACGGTTGTCGGCAAGCTGAAGCGGATTCAGGATCATCCGGAGCGGCTCTACGTCTACGCGTGGGGCTATGATTGCGACCTGCGGGCCCTGGGCATGGCCTTCGGGACGCCGCACATCCAATCGGCTGCCGCGCACGAGTGCGGCAAGTCGATCCACATCATCGAGCACATGGCCGCCGGCGGCTTTCATCAGCAGGTAGATCTGCACTATTGCAACTACGCGCTGTATGTGGGGACGCAGGGGGCGGTGGCGTCGCGGGCCTCGTTCACCCACGTCGCTCGTGACATGGCTGAGGCGCGGGCGCGTGGGATGAAGCTGGTGGTGGTCGATCCTATCGGGAACTATGCCGCCGCCAAAGCCGATGAATGGGTCCCTATCCGACCGGGCACGGACGCGGCTTTCGCGCTGACCTTGATCAACCTGCTGGTCAACGAGCTAGGCATTTGTGATTTCGAGTTCGTGAAGCGGGGAACCAACGGCGCCTATCTGATAGGCGAGGATGGACGCTACGTTCGCGACGCCGCCTCGGGCAAGCCGTTGATCTTCGATCCCTCCGCTGGCGTGGCCAAGACGTACGACGACCCCACGATCGAGGATTGGGCTCTGGAGGGCACCTTCAACGTGCACGGGAAACTTGGCACACCGGCGTTTGCCCTGCTGAAAGAGCACGTGAAAAAGTATACCCCCGAGTATGCTTCCAGGATCATCACCATTCCACCCCAGACGATGAGAAGAATCGCCCACGATTTCGGCAAGGCGATGCAGATTGGCAGCACGATCGTGCTGGATGGGAAGCAGTATCCCTATCGGCCGGCGGCGCTGGACTGGGCGCGCGGTCCGCAGGGCCACAAGCACGGCTTCCACCACTGCTGGGCGTTGAAGCTCGTGAATATCTTGATGGGCAACGTCAACGTCCCGGGTGGCATACTCAGCACGGGCGCCATGGGCAAGAACCCGTACGAATGGTCGCCTGAAGGCGGGATAGACGGGATGCTCACCCACGCCGGCGTCGGCGGATTTGTCCTTACGCCGCTGCCGTCGTCGTTTCCGGGGCGCAATCCCGATCGTCCGAAGCGGATGGATATCCTCGAGCTCTTCCCCCTGGCTCCCCACGGCACGGTGCTTTACCCGCTCGTGGGCGCGGAGCCGGAGAAGTTTGGCCTCGACTACCGGATCGAGGTCGCCCTTCACAACCCGAGCAGCGTGATCCTCAGCGCCTACGGCGATTTGAAGCTGGCGGAGAAGTTCTTCAAACAGATACCTTTCGTCGCCGGCTACGCCTTCGAGCTGAACGAGACCAACGAGGCCTTCGACGACATCGTCTTCCCTATGCCCAGCTATCTCGAGCGGCAGGACGCGGGATCGCGGAACTTCGAAGGGGTGTTCGATATTCTGGCTCCGGTCGGCCAGGATGACTGGTACTATCAGCTTCGGCAGCGGGTGTTCGAGCCGCCGCAAGGCTTCATGCATCCTATCGAGCTGGTGACGGAGTTCACCGAGCGGCTGGGCCTCCGTCGGGAGTACAACGCGGTGAGGAATCGAACACTGCGCTTCAAGGAGCCGTATCTGCTGGAGCCAAACAAGAGATACACGGTGGATGAGTTCCAGGATCAACTGATAAGATCGCTGTTTGGCCCCGAGCGAGGCTTGAAATGGGTCAAAGAGAATGGTGTGGTGCGTTATCATCGCGATGCCGAGGAAGCCTACCCCGGCCCGTTCATGGCGACCCATCAGATGCGCCTGCCTGTGTATCTGGAGCACTTCCGTGGCAAAGGGCAGGAGCTGAAGCAGGTTATCGATAGAATAGGATCGCCCTGGGATTACTCTGACTACGAGCCGCTGCCCGACTGGATGCCCTGTCCCGCCTTTGACGAGAGGGGGAAGAACGGCTTCGACTTCGTCGCCGTGCACTACAAGCTCGCTTTTACGTACGCCGGACACGGCAATGAGAATCCCTGGATCAACGAGGTATGCGAGCGGACGCCTTACACGTATCCCGTTCTCATCAACGAGGACGCGGCCAGGAGCAAAGGCATCCGCGATGGCGACGACATCTGGCTGGAAACGCCGGTGCGCAAGGTCAGGGCGAAAGCCAAGCTGACGCAGTGCATCCATCCCGAGGTGGTGGGCATCGCCGGCCACTTCGGCCACTGGGCCAAGGGAATGCCGATTTCTCAGGGCAAGGGCGTTGCCTACAATCCGCTCCTGCCCCATGATCTGGACCATATCGACAAGCTCTCCGGCGCGCTGGACAACTGCGCGCTCGTGAGAATCAGCAGAGTGGAGGGTTAAAGATGGCAGGGGTCGTCGCGAAGAGGTTATCCAACTGGTCGAAGAACAGATCGCTGGTTTCGATTGTCCTGGCTCTCTTGATCGCATCCCTGATCGGCTGCGCCCAGCCGCCGGCCACGCCCACGCCGACGCAGGCCCCGAAGGCCGCGCCGACCAAGGAGGCTAAACCCGAGGCCAAGGAGGCGACCCCTCAAGCGAAGGCGGCGACGCCCCAGGCCAAGGAGGCCAAGCCCCAGGCAACGGCGGTGGCGAAAGCGGCGACGAAACTCGCCAAGATCAAGGTGGCATACGACTCCGTGAGCGGCGCGTATGCGCCGCTGTGGATAACCAAGGAAAAAGGTCTCTTTGAGAAATATGGCCTTGACGTCGAGGTTGCGTACATCGCCGGAGGGCCGACCGTGACGCCGGCGATGCTGGCTGGGGAGATAAGCCTGGCCACGCAGGGTGGCATGGCGCCGATTAACGCGAATCTCGCGGGCGGCGACATCGTTATCGTCGCCGGGTTGACCAACGTGATCGGTATGTCGATATTCGGCCAGCCGAGTATCCAGCGGATCGAGGACTTCAAAGGCAAGGCGATAGGCGTCAGCAGGTTCGGCACGGGCACCGATTTTGCCGCCCGCTACACGCTCAAGATGTTTGGGTTGACGCCAGGCCAAGACGTTGCCATAAAGGAATCCGGTGGCACCCCCGAGACCCTGGCGGCCATGCAGGCCGGTGGAATTCAAGGGGGCGTGTTCGGACCGCCCAACTCGGTCTTGGCCAAGAAAGCGGGTCTGCGCGAAGTGGTGAACATCCCTGATCTTGCCATTCCTTACGCTATGGCGACCATAGCCACCAGCAAAAAGTATATGGAGACAAATCAGGAGACCGTGAGGAACTTTGTGAAGGCCATGGTCGAAGGCATCGCGGTGGCCAGGCAAGATAAGGAGTTCGCGATGAAAATCATCGGCCAGTACATCAAAAACGAAGATAGAGAGGTATTGGAAGAGACGTGGGCGCTTTATACCAATAAGCTCTTGCCCAAGGTCCCATACGTCGATCCCAAGGCGGTGCAGACGATGCTAGACGAAATCGCGCTCACGAATCCAAAAGCGAAGGAAGCCAAACCGGCGGATTTCATCGACAGCCGGTTTGTGAAAGAGCTGGACGACAGCGGCTTCATCAAGAAGCTATATGGCGAGTAGGGGATGAGGGCATCTTGATGAGGGCATCTTGATGAGGGCATCTTGATGAGGGCATCTTGATGAGGGCATCTTGATGAGGGTATCTTGATGGGAGTATCTTGATGGGAGTATCTTGATGGGAGTATCTTGATGGGAGTATCTAATGGCGTATCGTGATCTCAGAGAATGGTTGTCTGAAGTTGAGGGATTCGGCGAGCTGAAGCGCATCGAGGGCGCCGACTGGAACCTGGAGCTGTCGGGCATCACCGAGCTGACCTACCGCGAGGCCAGGCGGCGGCCCGCCCTCCTGTTCGATAATATCAAAGATTATCCGGCGGGCTATCGCGTGCTGTTCGGCTCGGTTGGCTCGGCGCGGCGGGCGGCGCTCACGCTGGGCGTGCGGCTGCCCCAAGAGCCCGCTAACGAAGAGCCCGCCATCATCGACTTGGTGCGGGCGGTCCGTGATAGACTCTCCGCCTTTCAGCGAGTCGTGCCGACTTACGTCGGCGAAGGGCCGGTGACGGAGAACGTCGCGACCGGCGATGAAATCGATCTCTATAGGTTCCCGATTCCGTTTTACCACGAGCTAGACGGCGGCAGATACGTCGGGACCGGCCACGCCGTGATAACGAGGGACCCAGACGACGGCTGGGTCAATCTCGGAACGTACAGGGTCATGATCGTGAACAAGAATACCCTGGCCCTGCACATCAATCCTGGCAGGCACGGCGCCCTTCATCGCCAGAAGTACTTTGAGAAGGGTCAGCCTTGCCCGGTAGCCATCTCGGTCGGCCACGACCCGCTATTGTTCCTTACGAGCATCATGCCGATCCCACATGGCGTGTCGGAATACGAATACGCCGGCGGATTCAAAGGCGAGCCGATCGAGGTGATGAAAGGCCCCGTCACGGGCCTGCCCATTCCTGCCCGAGCGGAGATAGTAATAGAGGGAGAATACGTACCGGAGATGGTCCCAGAGGGGCCGTTCGGGGAATGGTGTGGCTATTACGCCAACAATTCTTTGAACCCGGTGCCCGAGCCGATCGTCAGGGTCAAGTCTGTAATGTACCGAACGAACCCAATTCTGCACTGCGCTATGCCGGGCCTGGGCTGCGACTACCTGGACGGCTCCAGCTCCGTCAAGGCGGCGCTCATCTGGGATCAACTGGAGCGAGCCGGGATATCCGACGTGAAGGGCGTCTGGTGCCACGAATCGGGAGGCGGCAACTTTCTGAAGATCGTATCGATCAAGCAGCGCTTCCCCGGGCACGCGAAGCAAGCGGCGCTGGTGGCCAGCCAGTCTCGGGTCGGCGCCTATCTGAATCGGTACGTCGTCGTCGTGGACGAGGATATCGATCCGACGAATACCAAAGACGTGCTGTGGGCGATGTGCACGAGATCGGACCCAGAAAAAGACATCGACATCCTCCGCCGCTGTTGGGGCTCCACCGCCGACCCTCTGCTCCCCCCTGGCGAGAACGTGCGGACCTACAACTCGGTGGCGGTGATCGACGCCTGCAGGCCGTTCGAATGGATGAAGGATTTTCCACCGGTCGCCGGCTACAGTCCCCAGCTTAGAGAAACCCTGATGAAGAAATGGGGCAGCGTGGTTCTTGAGAGATAGGTGCTGGCCGAGAGGCGGCCAAGTCAAATGAGTGAATGAAGGAGGTTGGTCGTGAATAAGCGTTCCAACTGGTGGGGAAGCAAAATGCTAGCTGCCCTGGTTGTTGGCCTTTTGATCGCGTTGGTTGTCGGCTGCGCCCAGCCGGCACCGACTCCCACTCCGACGGCAACCCAGCCGGCCAAGGCGGCGCCGACCAAGGAGGCTAAACCCGAGACCAAGGCGGCGACGCCCCAGGCAAAGGAGGCTAAGCCACAGGCGACGCAAGCGGCGAAAGCGGAGCAGAAGCTCACTAAGATCAAAGTGGCTTACGCCGCCATCAGCGGGGTACACGCGCCGCTCTGGATAACGAAAGAAAGGGGTCTTTTCGAGAAGTACGGCCTCGACGTTTCCCTCGAGTATATCGCCACCAGCGGGGTGTTGACGGCCGCCTTGATCGCCGGCGAAGTGCCGATGGCCGGGCAATCAGGCGGGGCCATGATCAGCGCCGCGCTTGGGGGCGCCGACGTGGTTATCGTCGCGGGCATCATTAACGCTATAGGCCAATACCTGTATAGCCAGCCCAGCATTCAACGCATTGAAGACCTGAGGGGAAAGACGGTGGGGGTGACCAGGTTTGGCGCGACGACTGATTTCTCCGCCCGCTATACGTTGAAGAAGTTCGGCCTCGAGCCCGACAAAGACGTGTCGGTGGTGCAAACGGGCGGCTTGCCCGAGTCGCTGGCCGCGTTGCAGGCAGGCGGGATTCAGGCGACGGTGTTCGGCCCACCAAACTCGACAGCGGCCAAGAAAGCTGGAATGCGGGAGCTGTTCAATATCGGCGATCTCGCCATCCCTTACCACATGGGCACCATCGCCACCAGCAAACGGTTTCTCGCGAACAACGAGGACACGGCGCGGAGCTTCTTGAAGGCCATCGTCGAGGGCATCGCGACGGCCAAGAAAGACAAAGAGTTCGCGATGAAGGTGATCGGCCAGTATACCAAGTCTAATGACCGCGAGGTTCAGGAAGATACCTACAGCATGTTCATCGATAAGCTGGCGCCACGGGTGCCCTACGCAACGTCGGAGGGGATACAGACCATCCTGGACGAGATCGCGCGAGACAATCCAAAGGCGAAGGACGCGAAACCGGAAGTGTTCTACGATAACCGACTGGTAAAGGAGCTAGACGACAGCGGCTTCATCAAGAAGCTGTATGGGGAGTAACGCTTTTCCCTTTCCAGAATTTCAAATGGCTAAGATGCCGGTCTCGACTCCCCATTTGCGATTCGGCTGATGTTGAAAGACACGGGGGGGGGCGGTTCACGAACCGCCCCCCCCCCGTGCTGTGTTCTGCAATGGGCCTGTTGCCGTGGCTCAGGCCCTGATTTCCTCGCGTAGGAACTTCGTGTACGACGCGGCGAAGCAGATCAGCGTGAGCGCCACGAGGCCTACCATGTGGGGCCAGACGACCAGCAAGCTCTGTGTGACCGAGAGCGGACTGGGTATCATCCCGATCACATCCCTCACCAGCACCGGACCCAGCGTTCGGATTCCGGGCGTCAGCACCGTAACCGTGGCTTCCTGGAACAGCGTGGTCGGCGAGATACGGCTCGCCATCTGGCTGACGTTTTCGTGCCGCAGCAGCGTCAGCGTATCGGGGTCCGCGTTCATCGGCACCACCACGTTCGCGATGATGCCCGCGATCATCGGCATGAAGAAGGCGAAGAAGATCCATAACGCCATACCGGCCAGCGCCGAGGTCGCGGCCTGTCTGAACAGGACCGACAAAAGGATGGAGACGGCCATCCAGAACGCGACGTAGACGATAGTTATCAAGAGAAAGGCTATCAACCGCACCATCTCGTCCAGGCTGGGGGGGACGCCGATCAGCTTCAGCCCCAGGCCCGAGATGACCAGCATGATGCTCGCCAGCATCAAAGCGATGGTCGCGAGGCCGGCCAGGAACTTGCCATTGATCACCGAGTCGCGGAAGAGAGGCTGAGATAACAGGCGGCTCAACGTTCCGCTGTTCTTCTCGCTGTTGATCGCGTCGAAGCCCAAGGCCAGTCCCACCAGCGGGCCCAGGAAGCTGATGAAGGCCAGGAACGGAGGCAGCACTCCGCTCGACGACGTGAACAGCTTCAGGAAGACGAACTCGGTGGAGGAATCACTGGACAGATCGCTGCGTATCGACTGCGCTGCCACGTAAACGGCGGAGAGGCCTGCCAGACAGATCAGGGCGAAAAGTATCATGAACCTCCTGCTGCCGCAATGATCGCGAAACTCCTTCTCGAACACTGCCGACAATCCATGCATCTGCTAGCCCTCCCTGAAGTACTTGAAATAGATGTCCTCGAGGCCGTGCTCCAGCAGTCTCAGGTGCAGCAGAGCGGCGCCGGCATCGCCGACAGCCTTCGCGATCTTATCCCGAACGTCGCGGTTGCAACTGAGCAGGAGCATTTCTCCGGAGCGCTCCACGGCCTCAACCCCCTCGATTCCCTGCAACGCCGTCACCGTCTGCTGGCCCTGAGGCACTGCCTGCACCTCGATTATCAGCCGTCTGCCTTTCAGCGTCTGTTTCCATAGCTCCTCGATGTTCCCTTCCGCGACCATTCTTCCCTTGACGAAGATGCCGACGCGGTCGCAGATCTGCTGCACCTGATGTAGCTGATGAGAGGACAGCATAACGGTGATCTTCTGTTGCCGGCTCATCCGCACGATAAGATCGAGGAGCTGGTTGACGCCATCTGGGTCGAGGCCGAGCGTGGGCTCGTCGAGAATGACGAGCCGCGGATTCTTCAGCAGAACATCGGCGATCCCCAATCGCTGCCGCATACCACGGGAGAACTGGCCCGCTTTCTTGTCCGCGGCCTCCAGCATCCCTACCTGCGCCAGAGAGCTTTCGATGCGCCGTTCAGCCTCTTGAGCGGGTATGCCATTCAGGCGGGCCGTGTACTGCAGGTTCTCTCTTCCCGTGAGCTCTTCGTAGAAGCCGACGTTTTCGGGCAGGTAGCCCACGATTCGCTTGACGTTGAGCGGGTCGCGGGTCGAGTTGAAACCGCAAACGCGCATGGTGCCCGCTGTGGGCTCGGTCAGCCCCAGGAGCATAAGGATCGTCGTCGTCTTGCCTGCGCCGTTGGGTCCTAGCAGGCCAAAGATGTCACCTTCGCGCACTGAAAAGTTCAGGCGGTCTACGGCGACAAAGTCGCCGTAGGCCTTCGTCAGATCTGAAGTATGAACGATCAGCGGTGCGCCTGTTTCGTCCACGGGCAGCGCAAGTCCCGGTTTCGACGTTTGTGTCGTCTCGGTGAACGCTCGCTCGCCCACGGTCTATCTCCTTCCCAGGCGCGTGAAGAGCCCTCCAAGCCCGGCCAATACGACCACGACTATGGCGACGCCGACCCACCCCCAGATGGTTGGGGTCTCGACGGTCATGCGGAGCTGCAAGTCCTTGGACAGGTATCCGCTGTTCGCCATCACCGAAACCGAGTAGTCGCCGGCGATCGCCTTGGCCGTCGGCTTGACGGCGACGTTGACCTCGTAGCTCTCACCCACCGTCAGCAGATCCAGCTTATCAGGGGTGAACGTGACCTCCCAATCGGTCGGCTTGCCCGACGAGAAAGATATGTTGCGCAGGTCGGCCGTTCCGTTGTTGGTGAGCTTGAGGGTCACGTTGGTGGCCGCGCCGGCCGTCCCCTGGGTGTTCAGCCTGCTATCCGACGTATCGATAGTCATGTTGGTAGCGCCGGTCAGCGTCACGTTAAGCTGGATTGAGTCTTTAATACCTCCCGCGCTAACGGTGACGTCGATCGGGTAATCGCCCGCCGGCGCCCTGTCTGGTGGCGCGACCGTGACTTTGATGCCCTGGGTCTCATTACCCTTTACGGCCAGCGTAGATATTTGTTTTGTCTCATAAGCCGGGGAGAAGGTTACCTGCCAATCTTTTGGCGCATTCGCGGCCAGACCAACGTTGGCGGGATCGGCGCTATCGTTCTTGATGTCTACACTGAACTCGAACTTCACGTTAGTCGTCGATTGCCCGGTGAGTTTTGGATACTGTGTGCTGAGTTTGAGCCCCCCTACCGGCTTGTCTTGCAGCCCAATGTTCAGGTCAAGGTTCGTGCCGGCGGCCCCATTCGCGTTCGTCGCCTGTAACACCACCTTGTAATCTCCCGGCTGCGCGTTTTCCGGTGGCTTGGCGGTCAGGGTCATCGACTGCGACTTGCCGGCAAGCAGGAACAGGCTGCGGATGCCGAAATTTCGGTCCTTCAGCGTGATTTCCCAGTCCTTGGGCGCCGTGAGGACCTTCACGTTCAGTAGCTCGTCGACTTTGCCTTTGTTGTTGATCTCGATCAGGAAGGTAATATCCTGTCCCTTCCCGGCGGTCACACTCGGGTAGGCCGTCGATAGCACGACGTCTCCGTGTCCTTCCGCTCCCGCGATGCCAACCGAGATGATGCTGGCCAGAGAGCCCAGCAGCAGCCCAACGACACAGATTAGGCGGATCGCGATCTTCTTGCTCAAAACGTCACCTCCACAGAAACTTTATTAGTCCGGTCGCAGCTATCCTTCTGATAGCCCGGCTTTGGCGCGTATTATAGTAAATCGCTCAATTGTATGTCCAGGAGCGTTTCCTGCCGCCCTTGTCGGGACCTGTTCGGCCCGGTCGAATCGTCACGGAGGGCTGTCCCACCGGCGGCAATTATAGTAAACCGATGGGATTCGTGTCCAGGGAATTATCCTAGAAATTGCTCAGAAATACTCCGTGACCGACCAGCCGCGACAAGGTATTGTTATAATCATTCTGGGTCACTGTTGTCAAGGGAAGTTTGCGACGAGGTTGATTGGTCTATTCTATGTCTACGGCGGTGCGCTCGCGCCCGGCGCCGGCACCGGCGGCGACGGCTTCTGGCATGGCCTCGCGGTTTTGGCGAATGGCCATCCATCCGATCGCCAGGATGCCCACGGCGATGATGGCGATGACGTTGTTGACGCCGAAGATATCAGACAGACCGCCCAGGAAGACCAGCGGCAAAATCGAGGCTACGTTGCCCAACATGATCTGAACGGCGAAGATGCGCCCGCGTATCTGCGTAGGGGTGCGTTCCATTAGGATCGTCTGTGAAGGGACCATCACCAGCGCCGCCTCAAACCCGAGGAAAACCGCGAGCACCATCATGGCCGATACGATGCCCACCGTAGATGGCACCGCCATCCCCAGCACGCCCCCGATCCACGGTGCGACGCCGGTCGAGGCCCAGCTCAATATGGACATGATGAAAAGAGACACTCCGAGCGTGATGAGGCCGACGTTCACCAGGATAACTTTGCCAAACCTGGCTACCAGCCGGCTCATAGTCATCGCCCCGATCAGCACGCCGATGCCGGCTGGCGCCATAATGTAAACCGAATCCTCGGCGCTGATCCCGAGAACGCTAACCACGAATCGTGGCGCAACCATAGACATAACGAGCATCAGGCCGGCGATCAACGTGAGGTGCCGAACGGCCAGGGCGACGGTGGCATCCGAGCCGATGAAGCTCCAGCCTTCTCCGATCTCCGTCCACATCTCACCGAAGAGGGTCTCCTTGCGCAACGAAGAAAGCGGCTTGTGTGGCTCCTCCCCCGGCGGCAGCAGGTAGACCAGCAGGCTGGCGACGACGTAGATCGCCGCCGCCAGGATAAAGAGGGTGGGAGCGCCGAAAAGCTTGAGTATCCATGGCGCCAGCAGCACTATGCCGGCCAGTTGTGAGCCTGTGAATGTCAGGTTGAACAGGGAATTGGCGGTGATCAGTTGCCCCTTCGGCACGACCCGCGGTATGGTGGCCGCCTCGGCCGGCCCGAAGAACTGGCTGATGGAGGCGAAGACCAGGTTGACCAGGTAGATGAACCCGAGCGCCTGCGCGTAAAGCAGATAGCCGAGAACGGCGATAGCGCGAAAACAGTTTGTCGTCACGAGGACCGTCTTCTTGTTCATCCGGTCCACGAAAACGCCGGCGACCATGCCCAGCAGCACGCCAGGCACCACGGTCGTCAAAATGGCTATGCTTAGATGAGTGCCAGAGCGGGTGGTCTCTTCGACCACCACCATCAAAGCGAACCAGATCGCGTTTTGTGCTGTCTGGGAGATCGCCTGCGCGATCCAGAGCAGCAAGAAGTTTCTGTTTCGCAGCACGGACCCGCCGTGAGCGGGCTCTTCCGTTAGTTCCCCGTAGCTAGGCTCGTGAGACAAAGTCTTTCACTCGCCTCTCGAAGGTGCCGCGGGGCAGCAATACACGGTGTCGGCATTTCTGGCACTTTATTCCGATGTCTGCCCCCAGTCTAACGATTTCCCACTCGAAGCTGCCGCACGGGTGTGGCTTACGTAGACTGACGATATCTCCGATCTTGATTTCAATTACCATAGTCTCCGCCCTCGCTTCCAGCCCGGCGCACCTGGTTTATCGCGTCGCGAAGGCTCTTCGCCGCGGACCGCGATGCGCGCGCGAAATCCGCGTCACGCGAGGCATAAAGTACCTGCCGCGAAGAGTTGATTATCGCCAGTTCTCCACGGTCATCGGTGCCGTAGCGCACCGATAGCTCTAGGTCGCCAGCTTGCACGCCGATCCCTGGAATCAAAATGGGCATAGCCGAAGCTAGCTCACGCACCCTCCGCAACTGTTCGGGGAACGTCGCCCCCACGACGAGGCCACAGTTCCCGTGTGTGTTCCAATCGTTTACCCGCCGGGCAACCGCAATGTACAGCGGCTCGCCAGCCGCGGCATTGTTATCGGTCACGACCAGGTCTTGAAAATCTGCCGAGCCAGGGTTAGACGTCTTGCACAAACAGATCACGCCCTTATCGTGATACTCGATGAAAGGCTGCACCGCGTCCCGTCCAAGATACGGGTTGACGGTTACGGCGTCGAAGCCGAAGAAATCGAACATCGCCCGGGCGTAAGCCTTTGCCGTGTGCCCCACATCTGAGCGCTTGGCATCGCCAATCACCGGGATATGGCGCGGAATCGACGCCATCGTCTTGCGCAGGGCCTCGATGCCCTCCAGCCCAAGCGCTTCGTAAAAAGCGAGATTGGGCTTGTATGCGCAGACCAGGTCAGACGTGGCCTCGATTATGGCCTGATTGAAGGCAAGAATCGAGTCGGCGCTCGCGACGAAGCCCGGTGGGGTCAACGACAAATCGATGTCGAGACCGACACACAGCATGGTATGGTTCTTTCTTGAGCATTCGAGCAGTTTTTCGAGGAAGCTCTGCATCTATTAATCTTGCCTTAGCACCGATTATGTTGTACGATAGTCTTGGTCTGGCTGCGCACAGCGCAACGTTCCAACGCCAAGTCTAGAGGGCTACTACATCATAGCATAATTTCGCTAGATTCTACAACCAGGCGTGGTTCGTTTTCTGGTTCGGGGGGGGAGGAACAGATGACTGAAAAAATCGAGACGGAGGGTCAGGTGGAACAGATCAGGTGCCGCTGCCCGTTTTGCCAGGTGGAGACATCACAGATGTCTCCATTCTGTGTTGGTTGCGGGCTTGCGCTGAACTTCTGCTCTGCCTGTGGCCAGCCCGTCCCCAAGGATTCCGAAAAATGTCCGAACTGTGGTGCTAACGCTGAGTGATATTCCGAGGGTAGTAGTTCTCGGCGCAGGGTATGGCGGCCTGCAAGCGGCGCTGCGCTTGGAGGGCCTTTCACGGAAAACCGGGCCGCTTGAGATCATCCTGGTAGATACGAACAATTACCATCAACTGATCACGAAGCTGCACGAAGTCGCCGCCGGTAGCATATCGCCAGAGCGTGCGATCATTCCGCTAACTCGGCTTCTCGCCGGGAGGGCGATCAATTTTCTTCAGGCCACCGTGGAGAAGCTCCATCTAGATGAGCAGCGCGTGGTGACGAGCGCGGGCGAGGTCGCTTACGATGCGCTGGTAGTCGCTCTTGGTAGCGAGACAGAGTTCTTCGGGATTCCTGGGGCTGAGGAGAGCTCCTTTACATTGAGGTCGTGCACCGACGCCTTACGCATAAAATCCCAGCTCCGCAAGGTCGTCGCCACGGCGGCCGACGAGCCAGATGAGGCCAGGCGGCGGCCCATGCTGACGTTCGTTATTAGCGGCGGGGGCTTTACTGGCGTGGAGCTGGCTGCTGAGCTTGCGGATGAGCTGCCTGTCCTGGCCAGAGCTCACGGGATCGACCCTCGTCAGGTCGATCTGCTGATCCTGGAGGCGGCGAAGGATATCATGCCCGGTTTTCCGGCGCCGCTTGTCGGTCTTGCGCGCAAGATACTTTCGGAGAAGAGGGTCACGGTGCGGGCCGACAGCCCGGTGGTTCGCGTCGCGGGGTCATCGGTTGAGATCAAGGGTGGCGATGCGCTGGCGACGCAGACGTTGATCTGGGCCGTTGGCGTGCGGTGTGGCGATCTGCTGGCCACGTCAGGTCTGCAGACCGGCGTGCGTGGGCGGGCGATAGTCAACCCATATCTGGAAACTGTGACGCATCTGAACGTCTACGTGGTGGGAGATGCCGCCCTGGTGCTGGATCCGGCCACAGGGCGACCGGTTGCGCCATCGGCGCAACTGGCTGTGGGGCAGGGGCATCTGGTAGGATATAACATCTGGGCGAATAGTGTCGCGCGTCCACGAGTGGCTTATAGGCCAAAGGTGCTTGGAGAGGTCGTATCTCTCGGACGCCGCCAAGTGCTTGCGCGGATTCGTGGGCACATGTTTGATGGCAGGCTGGCGAAATGGATGAAAGAATTCGCCGAAATGCGGTATCTTTATAAGATAGGTGGCGTGAAACTCCTGCGTGATTATTTGGGACTGGCTTCGGCTGGCTGGGGAGGTTGGTCGGGAAAGAGCTCGACCAGTGAGACTTAGAAAGGACCAGTGCTGATGGGTGCCACGAAGAGGGCGCTGTTTGAGCGTTGCCCTCTCTGCCGAACGGGCGTCGTCGAGATAACGGCGAAGACAGCTCTTGCCGGGAGAAGTCTCTCCATCAACCCGTGTACTGTTTGTGGAGCAGTTTTTTCGGCAAGTGGACACGGCTTCTTCAGACTCGGATATTGCGATCCACGCAAGCTATCTGCTGTCAAGGCCAGGGGTTATCCGCGAAGCGTGTGCAGTGATTGCATGCCGATTATCGAATGCTGGGTTGGCAAGACGCTTTCCAAGGCGGAATGGGATGCGCTGGCTGCGGGTATTGTTACCGAGAGATGGGCGGCGTACAGGGGTTACGTGGAGCTCGAAGCGGAGTTCTCGCCCGCTCGTCCGGCGGGACCCACAGTGGTGGACCTGGGAGAGGGCGAGGTGGTGCACCACGAGACGACGGTCAGCCTTAGCGAGCTGGCGATCCCGGGTGACTTGCATGATGAAGCCCAGTTGGTGCTGACAAACAGCCGGCTCGTCATTTTTCACCAGGCGGCGGTGTTCGATATCCGCCTGGCCGACATCGAGAAAGTGGAGCCTTCTTTCCCTGGCTTTATCATCAAGACCAGAGGGACCAGATATCCGCTCTATTGCTTTCCTGCGCCGGGCGATCCGGTCTATCACGCCATCGTGACCGCTCTTAAAAGGATCCACTGAGGCCGACGATAGGTCGATCTATGGTGCCTGTCCGAAAATGTAGCGCGTCCCGAGGGTGTAGCTCTGTCACCAGGCGCGGCGGGGCCGAGATCACCGCTCGTGGTCAGAGCCCGTATCTTTATACCACCAAAAGTGTTAAGAGCTTTAAGTATTGAGTATAATTGTTGAAAGGACAAATCAATTAAGGAGGAAGAGGGGACACGGCGATGCTAGAGATACGTTGGCATGGCCGAGGTGGGCAAGGCGCGGTGACCGCCGCCAAATTGCTCGCCTCCGCAGCCATGCGTGCGGGTAAGAACTTCCAGGCATTCCCTGAGTACGGTCCGGAACGGCGGGGCGCCCCGGTGCAGGCGTTTACCAGGATTGACGACGAGCCCATTCGCGTGTTTTCCGGAGTAGCGGAGCCCGATGTTGTCGTCGTATTGGATCCAAGCCTGATCGGCAAGGTTCCTCTAGCCAGCGGATTGTCCGACGAGGGCATACTGCTGGCTAACTTCGATGGCTCACCTCAGGAGCTGCGCGAGAAGGTGGGCATGGAGGGCGGCAAAGTATACTCCGTGAACGCCACGGCAATTGCCATGGAAACGATGGGTAAGGCGATCACCAATACGCCGATGGTCGGCGCACTGATGAAGGTCGCTGGTGCTTTGACGATCGATCAGGTTATCGACGAGGTAAGGGCGATGTTTGGCGACAAGCTGAAGGCCAGTCTCGTCGACGCCAACGTGGAGGCGCTGAGGCGGGCTTACGAGGAGGTAAAAGGAGAATGAAAGCAAAGCAGAAAGCGGCGCCTCCGGCCGCGACGAAGGCTTTGGCGCCACAGGAGAAGCCAGGCTGGACCGACATTCCGATCGGGGCGGTGGTCGTGGAGGCCGGCAATGGCGTTAACTATCAGACCGGTGATTGGCGCTCGGAACGTCCGGTCGTCGATGTCGATAAATGCATCCACTGCCTGTTTTGCTGGGTGTTTTGTCCCGACAACGCGGTGGTGCTCCACAACGAGAAGTTCAAGAGCATCAACTACTATCATTGCAAGGGCTGCGGCATCTGCAGCGCCGAATGCCCGGTTAAAGTGATCACGATGGTGGAGGAGGCCAAGGCGCAGAGCAACGCCAACGATAGCGGTGCGGCCGATGGCGACGGAAACCTATCACCTAAGGCAGTAGGGAAGGGAGGCTAATGGAGAAATGGGCAAATTGATTGCCGCAACGGGTAATCAGGCCGTGGCTCAGGCGATGCGGCAGATCGATCCGCACGTCGTGGCTGCCTACCCTATCACGCCGCAGACGGATGTCGTCGAGGAGTTCGCGGCATTTGTGGCCGATGGGGTAGTCGCGACAGAGTTCGTGCCTGTCGAAAGCGAGCACAGCTCGATGAGCACGGTGATCGGAGCTTCCGCCGCGGGCGTTCGGGCGATGACGGCTACCTCTTCTCAGGGGCTCGCCTTGATGTGGGAGATGCTTTACATCGCGGCGGGTCTCAGGCTGCCGATCGTCATGCCGGTGGCCAACAGGGCGCTTTCCGCGCCGATCAACATCCATGGCGACCAGAGCGATACTATGGGCGCACGGGACTCAGGCTGGATTCAGCTTTACTGCAAGAATCAGCAAGAGGCTTACGATACGCTGATCCAGGCTATCAGGATTGCCGAGCACGACAGCGTTCGTCTGCCCGTGATGGTCTGCTACGACGGATTCATCGTCAGCCACTCGCTGGCGGGGATGGAGCTGTTGGAAGACGATCAGGTGAAGGCCTTTATCGGCAAGCACAAGGCGCTGCACCCGCTGCTCGACACCAAGAATCCAGTCACTTACGGTCCGCTCGCTCTGTTCGACTACTACTTTGAGTTCCGAAGGCAGTTGGTCGAAGGTATGGCCAGGGCGGCCAACGTGATCGAGGAGGTTGCCGAGGAGTACGCGCGGCTTTCGGGCCGCTACTACGGCCGCTATGAGAAGTACAACATGGACGATGCCGAGATCGGCGTGTTGGTCCTTGGCTCGGCGGCAAGCACCGCCGAGGTGGTCGTCGACGAGCTACGCGCGCAGGGCGTGAAAGCCGGGTTGCTGCGCTTGCGCTCGTTCCGTCCTTTCCCCAAGGCGGAACTGGCCAGAGAGCTGAGCCATCTCAAGGCGCTGTGCGTGCTGGATCGCGCGGACTCGCCGGGTGCGCTGGGTGGACCGGTCGGCGTCGAGGTGCGATCGGCGCTGCTCGAAAGCGCGAAGCGTCCGGCCGTGATCAACGGCATCTTTGGCCTCGGCGGCCGCGATACTACCGTCGATCTCATCACGACCGTCTATCATCGTCTGATGAAGATTGTCGACACCGGTACAGTCGACGAACCACTATTCTATCTTGGTGTGAGAGGAGGAAACAACAATGGCAGGGAACTTGAAGCAGCTATCCCACAAGCCAGAGCGACTCGTTAGCGGACACAGGATGTGCGCCGGCTGCGCCGCGCCGGTCCTGGTCAAACAGATCCTCTACGCCGTCGACGTGCCGGTGGTGATCGCCAATGCCACGTGCTGTCTCGAGGTGACGACTTCGGTCTATCCATATAGCAACTGGAAATGCTCCTGGATCCACAGCGCGTTCGAGAATACCTCGGCGACGATCGGTGGCGTCGAGGCCGCTTATCGAGCGATGAAGAAGCGTGGTGAGATCGAAGAGGACGTACGATTTATGGCGATAGGAGGCGATGGCGGCACTTTTGACATCGGCCTGCAATCGCTCTCGGGCGCGTTGGAGCGCGGACACAGATTCGTGTATGTCTGCTATGACAACGAGGCGTACATGAACACTGGTATTCAGCGCTCGAGCGCCACGCCACTCGGCGCCTGGACGACCACGTCGCCGGTCGGGACGGCGATCGCCGGCAAGACGCGGCCGCGAAAGGACCTGACCAAGATCGTGGCGGCGCACCACATACCATACGTCGCCCAGGCGTCGCCGAGCAACTGGAAAGACCTCACGACCAAAGCGGAGAAGGCTTTCAACGTCGACGGCCCGGCCTTCCTGAACGTGATCTCGCCGTGTGTCCCTGGATGGAAATACGAGCCTGAGCTGACGATCAAGCTGGCCAAGATGGCCGTGGACACCTGCTACTGGCCCCTGTACGAGATCGAAAACGGCCAGTACAAGGTGAACTACAAGCCGAAGGAAAAGAAGCCGCTGGTCGAATGGTTGAAGCCGCAAGGCAGATTCAAGCACCTGTTGGCCCCTGAGAACAAGCATTTGCTCGACGAGCTCCAGTCACAGGTGGACCGCGAATGGGAAGAGCTGCTCAAGAATGCGGGCGAATCCTGATTCATCTGGTCGGGTTAATAACAGATAAGCGCAAGGCGGGGCGGGCCGAGAGGTCTGCCCCGTCTCCTTTGGTATCGGTAATTAGTCTCCCCACTCGTGCTTTACCAGCGTGTTCTGCCCCTTCAGCACGGCGCAGGTGGTCAGGGCTTTGGCTATCAGTCGGCCGTCTTCGGTTCGGGCCTCCATCTCTGACAGGACCAGGGTGCGTCCTCGATGGACGACGCGCCCCTCGGCGATCATCTTGTCGCCGGCCTTGACCGCGCTGAGGAAGTTGACCTTGATCTCCGCCGTGATCAGCTCGTCTTCGAGGTCGAGCGCTGACAGGCCTGCGAGTGCGCCGACGGAATCCAGCGCGGACACGATTGCCCCACCGTGTACCACGCGGCCAGGGTGATGATGCTTCTCCTCAGCCGGGAGCATCAGGCGGCAGTACCCCTCGCGCATCTCTATGACCTCAATTCCTAGCAGCCTGTAGTATGGCGACGTGTTGCACATCTCGATGATTGCCTGGCAACGTTCCAGACGCTTGTCTAACATAATTCCTCCTTAAGTTGGTTTGTAACCGAGTTTGGATCGCAAGGCGTGCAGCCAGAATGTGGCCTCCTCGGCGCGCAGGAGGGACAGCGTCGCGCCGTAAGCGATGGCGCAAACCAGCGCGATGCCGAACAGGTACGAAGCTTCTCCCTGCAGCGATCCCACGTCGAAGTAAGCCACAAAGAAAGGATTGAGCGCGTAGTAGGCCGCGGCCATCACCAGCGCGCTCGCCGCGGACTTGGCCAATGTCCTCATCAGCCCGTATCCGGCAAGGCTGCCGATGGCCTTTTGCAGGAGAACGAAAAGGACCACCGCGTGCAGCGAGTTCTGAATCGTGTTGGCGAGGGCGAGCCCGGCCAGGCCCATCGGACCCATCAGCGAAAGGCCGCTGGCCAGATAGGCCGCCACCCCAAGAACGCCGACGAGCATCGGCGTCATCGTGTTCTTACGGGCGTAGAAAGCGAATATGAGCAGTTGGTCGACCGCGACGAACGGCAATTGGGGCGCGTAGAAAAGGAACGCCAGGGCGGTCCTCTCGGTTCCGTAGGCGCCAAACACCCCGTGCTCGAAGAGCAGACGGATGATCGGCGTGCGCAAAAGGACAAGGCCGACGGCGGCTGGGATTATCGCGATGAGCGCCAGCCTGATCCCCATAACCAGCGTCCGCTTGTAGGAATCCATCGCCTCTTTGCCCGCCGATGAATCCGCGGCGATGACGCCGTGCCTGGAGAGCGTGGGCAATATGGCGAAAGACATAGCGGTGACGGCCAGCCCCAACGGCAACTGGATGAGGGTGGTGGCAAAGCGCATGACTGCTATGCTATCCTCGCCGGTGTGCGACGCGAGATTTCTGTCGATGATCACGCCGATCTGCGACACGACAAGCCCGAGCGCCACCGGCGCGTAAAGCCTGGTGATGCGCCTGAGCGCCGGATGGCGCAGATCCAGCGAGAACGAGATTGGGATCCTTCTCAGGGCCGGTAACTGCAAGACGATCTGGGCGAAGGCGCCGAACACCACGCCGAGGACGAGGCTGCTGGGCCCGAGGAAAGACGACAGCAGCACGGCGAGCAGTATGATGCCGCCGTTATACGCCGCAACGGAAAATGCGGGGTAGGTGAACATCTGCTGGGAGTATAAGAGCGCGGTAGTGATCCCGGAGATGCCCAGAAAGATAACGGCGGGCAACACGATTCGTACGAGCGTCAGGGCTTCTTGTTGGGCGCCGGCGCTCAGGCCCCCCGCCATCACGGCGACGATTTGCGGCGCCACCAGCTCCAGGACGGCGACAGTGGGTACGAGCAAGATGAGCGCCCCGACCAGCACCGTTCCGGCGATCTTCCCAAGCTCTTTTCTTGAGCCATCCCCTCCGTAGTCGGAGAACACGGGAATCAACGCCGCGCTGATGGCGCCCTGAATCAGGAGGTCGTAGACCATGGTGGGAACGGTGATGGCTGTGACGAAGGCTGAGGTCGTGCCCGTCGGGCCGAAAAGCCCGGCGATCACCTGCTCACGCACGAGGCCGAGCAGTCTGCTGAGCGCGCTGCCGATCATCAATATGGTTGCGGCGGTGAGGATCTTCGATCGCGGGCCCGTCATTTCTTGCCGTATCTTTCCACGATGATGTCGATCAAATCCGTGGTGGAGCGATCCGGCTGCAGTGGGAGGATGGCCACCTTCCCGCCGTACTGGCCGACGATTCTGGCCTCTGGGAGATCCTTTTCCGGTCGATCGCGGCGGTTTCTAGCTGTTGCATTGCGCGGCGGCGCGGGAGCGTAGTCGCCGCCCTTGGCGTAGACGTCGGGCTTGAGTTTCGCGACCAGTTGCTCGGCGGTAGCCTCGGCGAAGAGAACGACGTGGTCCACGCAGGCCAACGCGGCCAGGACCTCCGCCCGCTCAGCCTCGGGAACCAGCGGGCGCTTCTCCCCTTTGAGCTCGCGTACGGAGGCATCGCTATTGAGGCCGACGATAAGGTAATCGCCAAGCTCACGGGCCTGGCGCAAATAGCGCACGTGCCCGACGTGCAGGATGTCGAAGCACCCGTTCGTCAAGACGACCGTCTTCCCTTCGGCGCGCCTGCGCTGCCTGACGTCTAGCATTTCATCCAATCTCAGTATCTTCCGCTCCGTGTCTCCTACCTCCGTGTTGAACGTTCCCCTACCCCATGATCAAAGAAGGCGTCTACCAAAAAGAGCCCATAAAGACTCTCCGTGCCTCCGTGTCTCCGTGTTGAACGCTCCCGGTCTTCAACAACAAAACCGCCTGACGATGTTATACAACACTCGCGTGCCAAAAAGCACGTTTTCCACCGAAACCCGCTCGTCGCGGCCGTGGATCATCTCGGTGACGGCGATATCTGGCGACTGTCGCATCGGCGCGAAACCGTAGACGCGTACACCCGCGGCCGCCAGGTATTTCGAGTCCGTGCCGGCGGCGAGCATAAACGGCACCACGACTGAGCCTGGGTCCTCTTCGACGACGACGGCTTGAATCGCACGGAATAGCTCGTCATCAGGGTCAATCTCGTAACCCGGCGCGTCGAGGCTCACCTCGATGTCTACCGCGTTGCCCAGGGCCTTCCGAACCTGGCGGATGAACCTCTCGCTGGTTTGTCCTGGAAGCATCCGACCGTCGATCTCCGCCTCCGCTGTCGAGGGGACGACGTTGATCATTGCCCCACTCCTGATAACTGTCGGCGTGGCGGTATCGTGGAGCATAGCGTAGAGCATATTGGCGATCGTGCTGTCTTTGACGACGTGTGGCAGGAGAATAGGAAACAGCCAGCGATTGAGCAGGCCGCGGCCGAGGAGGGATGCGGGGAATCGCTGGGACCGCGCGAGGACCCTGACGAACTCCTTCGTGGTGTTTGTCGCGCGCATTTCCATTCTGGTCCGACTCATTCGCTCGACGGCGCGGGCCACGATCACCGCTGGATTGTCTGGCCGAGGCAACGCGGCATGGCTGGCTCGCCCTTGAGCGCGAATGCGCAGCCAACAGTTCCCTTTTTCGGCGGTCTGGCAAACGTAGTGGCGCCGCCCGCCCAGCACAACGCCGACCCCGCCGCCCTCGTTGATGGCATACTCACACTCCAGGAGCTGTCTATGGTGCAGCGCAAGCCACCCCAATCCCAGCTTGCCGCCGGCCTCCTCGTCGGCGGTGGCGGCGAGAATGACATCACGCTTGAGTCTGGCCCCCTCCCTCTTGAGGAGCAGCATCGTCATCAACTGAATCACCGTGAGAAACTTGCAATCGAGCGCGCCGCGTCCTCTGACTTCGCCAGCGACAACATCGCCGGCGAAAGGCGGAAAAGACCACTCTGCGGCATCCGCCGGAACCACGTCTAGGTGAGATAGCAGCAGTAGAGGTCGAGCCTCGCCTGCGCCACGCAGGCGAGCGATCAGGTTGCCCCGATGGACGGATGACTCCACGACCTGCGCTTCGATGCCCTCTCTGGCGAGTATGTCGCGCAAAAAATGGGCGGCGGGCAGTTCGTTGCCAGGGGGGTTTGAGGTATCGAACTTGATCAGACTGCTGAGATAGCGCACCGCCTCATCGTGGATCAGGTCCCAACGCAGCGCTTGCAAACTACGCACCTCAATATGGTGGCTGTTCTGAGACATCTTAACACCAGGCTTTGAGCTTGTCAAAGGCAGGCTGATAAAAATGCTTGACAAGCTTAGGGAAGAAGGGTAGCATGCATATCGTAAACAGCGCCTGCTCGCTCTTCGCCCCGATGTTGGGTTGCGCCGGCGATGTGGTCGATGGTCCCTGGCTTTCCCGCGCGATCTGGATGTTCGACGTCATTACCGACGCCGAGCTCGGTAACTCTCAATCTTCACCCTCAGGAGGCGCTCTATGGCAAAAGAGTTTATCAATCCCCCCACTGTCCACAGGGGCGGAACCTATTCGCACGCCGTCAAGGTAGGCAACACCATATATGTGTCGGGCCAGGTGGGGCGTGGCCCTGACGGCAACGTCGTGTCGGGCGGCTTCGCGGCTCAGGCCGAGCGGGCTTTTGAGAATCTGCGCCTGGTGCTGGAGGCAGCCGGGGCGACGACGAACGACGTCGTCAAGCTCAACACGTTTCTGACGGACATGGCCAACAAGCCGACTTACAACGAGGTCAGGAGCCGATACTTCACGGCATCGGTGCCCCCCTCGTCTACTCTTCTCGAGATCTCGGGTCTGGCTGATCCTCTTTATATGATCGAGGTTGAGGCTGTCGCCGTTGTCGAGTAAGTTCTTGGGGTGAACCACAAACCCGCGGGGAGACCTTTGCTAATTTCCCCAACCACCTCCGCGGAGAGCTTAGTCTCTCTTGCCGGGATCGGTACGCCCTATGTCTACAGCCCCATCCGTTTATCCGTTCCTGTATCCGTTGCAGCCCTGACGGACATCCCAATGAATTTCCGCAATTTCGCGTACACTACTTTTAGGCTAGCCAGCTTGTAAGGGATAGACATAAGTGTTAAAATGGCATCAAGCAGGCAATGCAGGCATGGGCCGATTGGAGGTCGGTTGGGAGCGGTTAGGGCCGTAATCTGGGACACTGGCGGTTAGTCACCAAAATAAAAAGTGGAGGGTGCTCAGATGGAACAGACCGGGGCTAACACAATTGTTGACAGGATGATCAGGGCGGCCAAACTGGAGAACGCACTCTACGACGAGGTCGAGCGAGACAAGAACGCTACTGGCCAGGCATTGACTGTCGTCGTGATCGTCGCCCTCGCCAGCGGCATCGGTAGTGCGCTGGCAGGGATCATTGGCAGAGCCGGCATCGGTGCGGCGATCGGCGGCTTCATCGTCGGGATCATAATGGCTCTGATCGGCTGGGCTATCTGGTCTTTCGTCACGTACTGGGTCGGAACGAGCCTGTTCGGCGGCACGGCGACCTACGGTGAGCTGCTGCGCGCGGTTGGCTTCGCCTACACCCCCAACGTACTCGGCATTCTCTCCTTCATCCCTGGCGTCGGCCCTCTCATTGCGTTCGTCGGCTCGATCTGGGCGCTGGTCGCCGGCGTGGTCGCCGTTCGCCAGGCGCTGGATTTCGACACGGGCAAGGCGATCATCACGGCGATAATCGGCTGGATAATCCTAATGATCGTCGTCGTGGTGATCGGCGGCATGTTCGCTGCTATCATAGGGCTAGGCTCGGCGGTTGTGCGGTAGGGAATCTCAGACGGGAACGGCGTCAGACGTGCCAATCCTTTGGAGGACCCATTCTGCCAGGTCGATTACCTCTACCTGGCCTTTGGCCTTGCTTTTCGCCGCTTCGTCGAGCATGAGCATACAGAAGGGGCAGGCTGTCACGACTGCTTCGGCGCGGGAGTCGATTATCTCCTGCATTCTGAGATAGCTCACGCGAGATTGTGGTTGCTCGTCGATCCAGAAGCGTCCGCCGCCGCCGCCGCAGCAGGTGCTGGAAGACCTGGAGCTTGGCATCTCGACCAGGCGGGCGCCGGCGAGCACCGCCCGCGGCGGCTCATACACGTCGTTGTAGCGCCCCAGATAACACGGGTCGTGGTAGGTCAGCTTCTTGTCGGCGGTCCCGGCCAGCGAGATCTTCCCGGAGCGCATCAGGTCGAGAATGAACTGGGAATGATGGGTGACGTTGAGATTCCCACCGAACTGGGCGTAGTCGTTCTTGAAAGCGGAGAAACAATGCGGACAGGTGGTGACGATTGAGGTGATGTTTTGCGACTTGAACGTGTCCAGGTTCTGCTGCACTATCGACGCGTACTGGTACTCGTTCCCGATCCGTCGCACCGGATCGCCGCAGCACGGCTCCTTTGTCCCAAGAATGCGAAACTCGATTCCGGCGGCGGTCAGCACGCGGTAAAAGGCGGCGGCAATCTTCATGGTTCGCTCGTTCAGCGCCGCCGAGCAGCCCACCCAGAAGAGCGTTCCCGCCTCTTTCGCGTTCAGGTGCGCATCGACGTCGTCCAATCCCTCCATCCAGGCCGCGCGCGAAACCGATATCCCTGTGAAAGGGTGCCCGCGCTTTTCGAGTGAATTCGATGCCTCCTCCAGCTTCGCGGGAAACTCGCCGACCTCCATAACCTGATAGCGGCGCAGGCCGATGATCTTGGGAACGGGCTCGATGTGGGCGGGGCACTCCTTCTGGCAGGCCAGGCAGGTCGTACACGACCAGATCGCCTCGTCGGCGATGGCCCGAGGCACTAGCAGATCGGCTGGTGCCGGCTCGGCTTTCTCCTGATCTGGCTTCTGTGATCCCACGCCGGTCGCCCGCCGCGCGCGTAGCTCGCTGCGCAAGTCCAAAATCAACTGGCGTGGTGAGAGAGGCTTGTTGGTTCTGGCCGCCGGGCACCGCTCCTCGCATCTGCCGCACGCCGTACAAGCCTCCAGATCGAGGAGTTGCTTCGCCGTGAAATCGGAGATCGTGGCCACGCCAAGCACGCCCTCTTTCTCGAAGTCGATGGGCCTGGGGATGCCCGTGCCGTCGAGTGGCCGCAAGAATACATTAACCGGCGCTACGATCAGATGGCCAAGCTTGGTGTAGGGAATTATGCCGATCGTGGCGAAAGCCAGGGCCGCATGAAGCAACCAGAGTGACTTGTGAGCCAGCAATTGTGCGCCCGGATCCGCGATCAGCGGACTGATCCCCACGCCAAAGGCGAGGCCGACCGGCGACCATGCGCCCCATAGGTCGCGCGTCGCGACGATGCGGACCCCCTGCACCAGGAAGCCGGTGACCAGAAGCGCGAGCAAAAGAACGAGGAGAAGACTGTCGGCGGCGGTGCCGTTGGCCAGACGGGCGGGCCTGAACAGATGGCGCCGCGCAAGCGCCACGATCATGCCGACGATGGCCAGGAACCCGGCGATATCCAGGATCAGCGACTGAAATACCAGGTAAAAGCTGCCCGCCATGATGCGAATGCGTAGGTCCTCGTGGATAAAGACGACCACGGTTCCGAGGAAGAGGAGCACCGCACCCCAGAGCATCACGAAGTGCATGAACCCGGCCGTCTTCTGCCGGAAGAAGCGTTTCTCCCAGAGATAGACCCCTCGCAGACGCTCTGGCCAGCGGTCCAGGCTGATGTCGTGCGCGCCTATCTTGATCGGGCTTATCTTGCGGTAGAATCCATAGAGAAACGCCCCCACGCTCACGGCTGCCATCGCGTACATCAGCAACACGTAAGCGTGAACGTTCCAGTATACCTCTCTGGTTGGAATGTCCATCGGAACGGGCTAATCCTTCATCAGTTCTTCTAGCGCCTTGCCCAGCGCGGGCAGGATCGTCCTGTAATCCTCGGCGACGCCGAGGCGTGCGTATCGGAAAATAGGTGCATCCGGATCGGAGTTGATCGCGATGATGTTCTTGGCATTGGACACGCCGGCGATGTGCTGGCTGGCGCCGGAGATGCCAACGGCGATGTACACGCTGGGACCGATCATCTTCCCGGTGAGCCCAACCTGCATGCCCGCCGGAACCCAGCCTTCGTCGACGGCGGCGCGCGAAGCCCCGACGCCGGCTCCCAGTTTTCGCGCCAGATCGTGCAGCGCGGCGAACTCCTCGGCGCCGCCGATGCCGCGGCCGCCCGATACGACGACCTCGGCATCTTCGAGGCGTATCCCCTTTACCTCTTCTTTGACCCGGTCCAGAACTTCTACCTTCTTCCAGGACGCGTCGACGGCTATGTCGTCGAGCACGGTGATCTCGCCGCTGCGAGCCTCGTCCCGTGCCAGCGCTTCCATCGACCGCACGCGCACAGTTGCGATGCCCGGCTGAGATTTGCACACGACCCGCGCCAGCGCCTTGCCTCCAAACACGGGCTTCAGCGCGACGATAACGCCGTCCTCCACGTCGAAGGCGGTGCAATCCGTGGTCAGGCCAGTGCCGAGGCGCCAGGCCAGCCGCGGAGCGAGGGCCCGCCCATCGTCGTCGCACAGGAACAGCACGAGCCTGGGCTGCAGCTTGCGGCATACCTGCTCGGCCACCCTGACGTATACGTCCGAGTCGACCTCTTGCAGGAGTGGGTTGTTGACGCAAAAAACCCTGTCCGCGCCATAGGCGAGAAGCTCCTGGCCCGCGCCCTGCGCATCGATATCCGAGCCCAGAAGCGCCGCGTGGGTTTCGCTTCCCAGCGCCGTGGCTATCCTGCTCGCTCCACCAAGCAGGCCAAGATAGTTCCGCCCGACGCCGCCCTGGCCGGCGAGACAAAACGCAAGAACTGAGGACATTTCACAACCTCCGGTACTATACGAGCTTTAGCTCGCGCATCCTTCGCGCGAGCTTCAGCGCTTTTTCAGTAGCGTTATCCCCTTCGATCAACTCACACTCGACCTTGTGCACCGGGATGAAGAGGTCTCTAACCTCGATCGATGCATCCGGCGATTCTCCGCCCAGGAGGGTGGCGGCTTCCCAGGCCAGGATTTCCTTCCTGTCGGCCATCATCACGTCTTTGACCTTCGGGTATCGCAGGTTGTTGGTGCTGGCGTTGGTTACCGTGAGAACCACGGGCAAGGGGGCCTTCACTAGATCATAGCCATCGAGCGTCTGCCGTTTGGCCTGGATAGCGCCGCCGGCGTAGCTAGCCTCGGTTACGAATGGGACGCAGGGAATCCCCAGCGATTCGGCCAGGAGCGGCCCCACTACGCCAAAGTCCCAGTCGCCGGCCTGCCGGCCGCAGAGCACCACGTCGAACTCCAGCTTCTTGAGGGCTGCGCCGAGGATCGCCGCCGCGGTGAACGAATTGATCGTGCCTTCGGCGGCAACGTGCACCGCCTGATCGGCCTTGACGGCCAGCGCTTTGCGCAGCGCCAGGGTCCCGGAGGAGCTACCGATGCTGATTGCGGTGACTCGTCCCTCCCCTGCCCGCTCGCGCATCTGCAGGGCGACTTCCAGCGCGTTCTCGTCGAAAGGACTGATCACGAGGGAGGCGTTGCCCTGCGTGGGCTCCTTCCGCTCCTGATCGATGCGAAAGTCCTGAGCCGGTATCTCAGGGTCCAGTATCTGTTTCAAGCAAACAACGATATTCAAGACTAACCTCCGGTAGAGCTATGGTCTGCCGTCAGCGCAAACCCATCAACTGCGCGATCATATCGTGCGCCACGATCGACGACCCCGAGGTCAGCGATTCGCGGCGAGAATCTCGGTAGAAGCGCTCCATATCGAACTCGGCCATGTAGCCGTAACCCCCGTGGGACTGGATGCCGGAAGTCGCCACTCGCTGGCTCACTTCCGAGCAATAGAGCTTGGCCAGAGCCGCTTCTTTTCTGCACTCCAGGCCTTTTGAGTGCATCCAGGCCGCGCGATAGGCCATATACTTCATCGCCTCGGAATCGACGTGCATATCGGCGATCATGTGCGCCACGGCCTGGAACTTGGCGATCGGTTGGTCGAACTGCACTCTCTGCTTGGCGTAAGCCTTGGCGTCGTCGACGATCCGCTGACAAACCCCGGCGCTCGCCGCCGCCGCGGCGATGGACTCGACGTCGAGGACCCGCTGCGCCAGGTCCCAGCCGCCGCCAACCCCGCCGAGCGCGTTGGCGGCCGGCACTGACACGCCCTTGAAGACAACCTCAAAGGCTCCGACCGGCCACAGGCCCATCTTCTGCAGCGGCCGCATGCTGAGGCCCGTGGTGCCCTTCAGCGGCACGAGGATGGCGGTGAGACCGTTTAAGTCGCCGGGCTCACCTGAAGTACGGGCGATGACCGTACAGTAGTCCGCGACGTCGGCGGCGTACACGAACATTTTGGCGCCGTCGATCACGAAGCTTCCGCCTTCCAGGCGAGCGGAGGTGGTGATGTGCCCGGCATCCGATGCGATATCCGCCTCGGTGAGGGCCCAGGTGAGTATCTTTTGCCCTTCGGAAATCTCGGGCAATAGCTGGCGCTTCAGTTCCTCGGTTCCCCCGTACAGCACCGACATGCCACCCAGCACCACCGACTGACGGTAGGCGACGGCGAGCGCGTAGGCCCCGTAGGCCAGTTCCTCGACGATCAGCGCCAGGTCGAAGGTGTCGCCATCCGCCCCGCCGTATTGCTCGGGATACGGAATGCCGAGGTAGCCAAGCTCGCCCAGCCCCGCGAAAAGGATCGCTGGCCACTCGCCCTTCTGGTCGATCTCTCTCATAAGCGTCACGGGGCATTCTTGCTTCACGAACTCTCTAATCGAGTTCCTGAGAAGCTCGCGGCGTTGCTCTAGAACGAAATCCATAATACCTACACCCCCTACAAGCCAATCTCTCGCGCGATGATCGTTCGTTGCACCTGTGAGGTGCCCGCGCCTATGGTGTGCATGCGCGAATCGCGATACCCGCGCTCGAGTTCCCAGTCCGTGAAATAGCCGTAAGGACCCAATAGCTCGACAGCCGCGTTGGCCAGCCGAATGCAGCCCTCGGACGATATCAGCTTGGTAATCGACGCTTCCTTGGAGCAGGGTATCTTGTTCTCGAGCATCCACGCTGCTCGATAGGCGAGCGTCCGCATCGCGTCCACCTCGGCCTGCATATCGACCAGCCTGTGGGCCACGGCTTGCTGCTCGATCAACGGCCGACCGCCGCAACTCACCTGCCGGGCGTATTTGATCGCATCGTCGACAGCCCGCTGGGCAATGCCGATGCACAACGCGCCGGCGGCGACGATGCGCTCCAGGTCCAGGCTCTTGAGCATATTGTTCCAGCCCTGATTGACGCCGCCCAGCACGTTTTCCTTGGGTATTCTCACGTTGTTAAAGACGATCTCACAGGAGTGAACGGGCCAGTTGCCCATTTTCCGCAAGGTCCTGATGGTCACGCCGGGCGATTTCAGGTCGAAGATGAATCCTGTGATTCCTTTGTGCTTGGCAACCGTCTTGTCCGTCCTGGCGAAGGTAACCGCGTAGTCGGATGCGCTGGCGCCGCTGATGAGTATCTTGGTGCCGTTGAGGACGAAACAGTCCCCATCGTCGACGGCTGCCAATTGCAAGGAGGCCGCGTCTGAGCCCGAGTTTGGCTCGGTCAGCGCGAAGCAAAGGATGATCTCACCACGGCATAACCGCGGGAGGAATCTTTCTTTCTGCTCGTCGTTGCCGTAGGTCAGGATGGCTCCGCCGCCGAACACCGCGGAATGCGACCAGCCCATAGCCATAGGCGCCGACGCGTAAGCTATCTCCTCCACCAGTAGGGCCATCGCGATGATGCCGCCGTTGCTGCCGCCATACTGCTCGGGGAAGGGCAGCGCCACCCAGCCGTGTTGCGCGATCTTCTGGTACAGCTCAAATGGCCATTCTGCCTCGCGATCCAGCTCATCGAAGTAGCCCGGCGGGCATTCGTCACGGAAGAAATCGCGAATAGACTGTCTGAACGCTTCCTGCTCCCTGGTCAGTTGGAAATCCATCCAGCTCCTCCTGAATTCGGCCACGGTGCGCATCGGGAAGATGCTTGCTGTCAGAAGCCGAGATCGTCGCCCGTTGGAGATGCGTTATCGCGGGCTCACGATCATCGTCGCGCTAACCGGCGTAAACTTCCCACATTATGGCTGAGGCGGAATGCTTTGTCAAGTCAGGAGGAAGCTCCAAGCTCAATTCGCAGGCAAGATCGAGGACGTACACACCCGGCGCTGTGGACGGTTCAGACCGAGATTCAGACCGACGCGGTCTCAGAGACCGCGTCGGTCTCGGCTCACTAATACTTGATCGGCTCGCTGATCGCCACAATCCGGCCGGCCGTCCGGTCGACAAGCTCGAAGCTCTGGCCATTGGTCGGCGCTCGTTTCAACTGTATCCCATTGATGGTCATCGAGCCACCGTTTCCAGTGATCGTCGTGATGTTGCTGATGATGCGAAAGCTGGAGCCATTTCGGCCCAGGTACAGCACGTAATCGTGGCCGGCGATGGTGGTGTCCACGGTCAAGGACAATGTAACCCCACCTGCTGGCCCAGTGATGCTCGTGACTGTGATCTCTCCCTTTGTCGTGACCGCGTCCACTCCTATCGCCGGACCGCCATAGGGATTGAGCGCCACTGTGGCCGTCTTTTCCGCGGCGTAAGCGATAGAGACCGCCGGCAGCAGCAAGACCGGCAGCACCAACCAGGTACCCAGGATGAAGACCAGCTTGGCTAACACCGTTTGAAGTTGCATAGTGACCCCCTTCCTGCATCTCACAGCACTGCGATATCTGTCACGCCGGATGATGGACGCCGATCTGAGCCTCCACGCGGTCTGACAGGCCAACGTCTCGCGTGACCAAGCAGTAGAGCTTGCTAAGACTAATGTATCATTTTGCCGCAGAAAGTCTATCAACCGAAAGTACCGATGCAGCCCTGATACTATAGCCAACAAGTACTTGTGGGGCAGGTTGTCTGGAGCAGCATATGCCTTCGGGGAGCGACTGTCGGAGATCAGGAAGGGTTGATTGTCTTGAGGATTTCTTCTCTGAGGCCGATCTTGTGTATCTTGCCGGTGGCGGTTTGCGGGAACGAATCCACGAACCGCACGTAGTCGGGCATCTTGAAATCGGCGAGCTTGCCACGGCAAAACTCTTTTATCTCCGCCTCGCCGAGATGCACCCCTTCGCGAGGACGGATGCAGGCGCAGGTCTTCTCCCCCAGCACGCTATCCGGCACGCCGACCACCGCGACCTCGAGCACCTTGGGGTTGGTGAAAAGCAGTCCCTCCACTTCGGCGGGATAGATGTTGAATCCGCCGCGAATGATCATGTCTTTCTTGCGGCCGACGATTCTAACATAACCTCTTTCGTCCTTCACCCCCAGGTCGCCGGTGTAAAACCAGCCGTCGGCGTCGATAGCGGCTTCTGTCGCCCCTGGATTCTTGTAGTAGCCCTTCATACGTCCATAACTCTTGATGGCGATCTCTCCTACCTGGCCAGGTGGCAGATCGCGGCGATCGTCGTCGACGAACTTCATCTCCACCCCTTCCGCTGGCCGGCCCACTGTCTGTGTTCTGGCAACCAGGTCATCGGCGACGGTGGTGTAGGTCAATCCGCCGGCCGTCTCGGTCATCCCAAGGCCGATGTGTACCTGGAAGCCGATCTCGATCAGGCGGCGGACTATCTCCGGCGGGCAGGAGGCGCCTGCTATCAAGCCGGTGCGCAGTGAAGAGAGATCATGCTTATCGGCGTTGGCCAGCTCGAGCGTAAACACCGTGGGCACCGCGTACTGCACGGTGACCCTCTCGCGGGCGATGATCTGCAAGACTGGCTCGGTCTTGAAGGCGTCGACGAGGATCACCCTGGCGTGTGACAGGAAGACGCTGACGAGAGAGAACAGGCCGATGATGTGGGAGGCCGGGACCAGCACCAGAAAGACGTCGCCCGGGGTGAAGTCATAAGGCACCGAGTTGACCTCGCTATTCTTGACGAGGTTGAAGTGGGTGATCATGGCTCCCTTCGGCGTGCCGGTCGTCCCGGAGGTGTACATAATCAGGCCCACGTCTTCTTTGTGATCGATATCGGCCTCCTGGACAGGCCTGCCGCTGGAGCTTCCCAGGAGTTCGGTAAAGCCGAGAACGTCTGCCTCCACGCCGGTCGTCTCCCCAACGGCGATCACGTGCCGCAGCAGTGGCAGTTCCGCTCTCATCGTCTCGATCATCGGCAGATACGTGAAGCCATCGAACTCCACCGGTAGAATGACAGCCACGGCATCGGAGTCCTTGAGGATATGCTGCACTTCGGCCACCCGATAACGGGTATTGATCATCACGACGACGGCGCCGAGGCGGGCAATGGCGAAGAAGGAGAAGACGAACTCGGGCCAGTTGGGGATGTCCACCGCAACCTTATCGCCCTTCTTGATCCCCAGGCGCGTCAGCGCCTCGGCAAGTCGATCGACTTTCTCCCCGAGCTGACGGTAGGAATAGCGCTGGTCCCGATAGATCAGCGCCTCCCTATCGGGATTGGCTTCCAGGTTAGCATTCAAAAGCGAGCATATGGTGGTAAAGCTCACATCCCCCTCCCCATCGGGCAAGCGCTTCAGGCGTGCCCAGCATCGGCTCTATCGGTTCTATTTGCGATCGCCTGGCCGATTCGAGTTCTACTTGCTGAATCTAGCACGCACTGTGACGGATGTCAATGTTCTCATATCGCCCTCCCTCACCACCTGCAATATGGGGCGTATCCAAAGGCAATTTGGTATTATTCTAACCCCTTTCTTACCGTGCTCTACCTCGATTCTAACCGGCAGCAGCTACAATTGGCTTTGACACCACTTCACACGGTCCTAACATTATCGAGAGAGTGGAGCGAGAAGCTATCAACAGATTTCGTTTCCTCTGGCCAGGCTTGCTGGCAATCGCCGTGATCGCCCTCGTGATTTCTGCAGGGATATTTCCTCCGTCCGCTGCCGAGACCTCCGCCGGCCCGCCGGGCGACGTGCCGGGCGTGCCAGCTATCACGGTCGACCTGGCTAAGGTGCCTCGTGTATCGCGGCGCGACGGTCGGCAAAGGCCGATAGGCCCCTCTTCGTACTACGCGCGGGCCGCGGGGAAAAACGTTCCTGCGATGCCATCGCGTCCCGCCTCTCCTACCCCGCGCGAAGAGCCTGAGGTGATCCTGGAGGCGCCATCGCCTGGCCTGGTCCCGGCCGCGGCTACGCTCTTGACAGGCTTCCCCGCGCTGACTTATAGCGACCTGCCGGAGCCCTCGGTCCCCGCGCCGGATGCCGCCATCGGCGTGAGCAGAGATCAAATCGTAGTCGCCGTCAATCTCGCCTTCGCGGTGTACGACAAGCGCGGCGTTCTCCTGGGCGGCCCCTACGCCTACACTGATGTCGTCGCCCCTCTGGGCCTGCCCCAGACGACCTATCTGTTCGATCCTCGGGCTGTTTACGACCGCGGCGCCGACCGCTGGTTTCTGGTGGTTACCGCCTGGAACGGGACCCCGGCCGTATCCGCCGTGATCGTGCTTGCCTCTGCCTCCGCCGACGCGACCCGTAACTGGTACGTTTACCGCTTCGATGCCAATCCCGCCGGCAACCCTCTTCCAGGCGGCTGGGTTGACTACCCCACTGCCGGGCTGGATTCGCAGGCGCTCTACGTTGGAATGAATACACAGGACTGGAACACCGGCGACTTCCTGTATTCCCGCGTGATGATATTGAACAAATCGCGCCTCCTCGCCGGGGCCGCCGCCACCCGGTTCGACTTCTGGGATCTGCGCAACGCCGATGGCACCCCGGCCGACACGATCCAACCGGCCATCACCTTTGGTACCCCTGGTGTTGAATATCTCGTGAATGTGGCCAACTCGAGCGCCAGCTACGTCACCGTGTGGTCTATAAGCAATCCGCTGGCGCAGATGCCGTCGATCCAATCGACGCAGGTGACTGTGCCTGCTTATTATCCGCCGCCTGGCGCCGCACAACTGGGCACCGGCGTAGCGCTCGGCGTCGGCGGCCAGCAGTTGATGAACGCGGTTTACCGCAACGGCTCGCTCTGGACGACGCACAACACGGCCGTGAACTACGGCGGCGGCGCCGTCGCGGCGGTGGCCCTGTACGAGATCGGCGTTCCCGCGATGACTTTGCGGCAGTCGATGGTTTGGGGTGCGAGTGGCGCTTATAGTTTCTGCCCGGCGGTAATGGTCGACGCCGCTGGCAACGTCGCGTTCGCCTTCAACAGATCGAGCGCCAGCGAGTACGTAGGATTCCGCCTGGGGGGCCGCGAGAGCACCGAGCCGCTCAATGTGCTGGAGCCTGATGTTTCTTTGAAGTCGGGCGAGGGTCCGTTCACCCTGGCCGACGATAAGGGCCGCCATCGCTGGGGTGATTACAACTCTATCGCGCTCGATCCCGACGATTCGACCTTCTGGCTGCTGGGTGAGTACGCGATGGAATCAAACCAGTGGGGGATGTGGGTTAGCAGCGCAACTTATCAACAACCGACGGCCACTCCGACGCCGACGTCCACGCCGACGGCCACTCCGACGCCGACGGCCACGCCGACGGCCACTCCGACGCCGACGTCCACGCCGACGGCCACTCCGACGCCGACGTCCACGCCGACGCCTACTTCGACGCCGACGCCTACTTCACAGCCGAGGCCGACGCCATGGCATCGAGTCTTTGTGCCTGTGATCATTCGTTAACCGGTGGGTCTTCGTCGTTAAGTGTGCATCTATTGCTCGAAATCGGCCTGCGCTCCACAGGGAATCCCATCCGCGGATGACACAGATTAACACAGATGAATTCCAGAGGTCGGTGCAACCATCTGCGTTCATCTGCGTCATCTGCGGATCGAATCTTACATCGATCTGAGATACCGACCTAGTAGTGGGGGAATTGGACCACACTTAAGGATGATCCTAACCGGAGTTCTTCACGCTGCCGGCGCAGGATTTCCTGAATTGGACCACACTTAAGGATGATCCTAACCTGTCCCCCGGTCGCAGGCTTGTCGCGATTTGCTTCTATCTTTGCTTCAGATGAGCGCGGAGATCATCGCGGTCTAGGCCGTCGTGGCCCCCGATCGGCGGGCCGGTTGGTGCCAAGCGAGGAGAATGGCTTGCTACGCTCGGGGGAGTAGCGGGTGGGCAACGGCTGCTGACCCGGCTCGAGCGCGCTCTGCGCTAGCCTGGCCAGCTTGGACACGCACCCGTCGACGTCTGATAGGACCTGAGAGCCGGAAAACATCAGTATCTGCCAGCCGTTATGCTCCAGTTGCTCTTCCCGGTCACGACGCTCGGCGGCTCCCGGATGGCGACTCCGCAATTCCCAGCCCAGGACCTCGGCGCCGGTCCGACGCTCGGGCAGAGCGAAGTCCAGGCGATAGTTCAGCACCGGAAACTGGCAGCGCAGGCGAAGGCCGCTGGCGTAGGCCCTGGCATAGAACAGGCGCTGGATGGCTGATTCGCATCGGGATGCTTCCTCGCGAGCCTTCTCTGGGAGTCCCTGGAGCACGTCCGGCGCCGGTATCTGCTCTTCTTCGGCCCCCGACGGAAGAGCGTGGGCTATTCCTCCTGGCCAGCGCGTGATCAACGTGCTCACCCGTTCGGAAAGCATACTTCCCAGCGCATCGCTCAGGCGGGCAAGGCTCACTTCCGGCCGCAGGTTCTCCATATCGGCGGCCCACCAGCAGCCCAATACGAGGAGCAGGCGTCCATCGCGGTACCGTTGCGCGGCGATGGGCCGGCAAGAACGATAAACTGAGCGCCCAATGTCCGGCTGGTTCTCCACCAACCGCTGCACGAGCGTATCCCACGACCAGATGATATGCTGAAGCTCCATAGCAACAACTATCACACATGTCAGGCGTTGACGTCAAGCAACCCATGCCGCATCAAGTCAAGGGGTCCAAACGCAGCGTACAAGGGGCTTGATGATGGGGGAACTTGCGCGATTCGTCAGGGGCGGACCTCCTTGGGCAGGCGGCTGAGGACTGCCTCGTAGACTTCACGAGCGATGGCGAGCGTCTCCTGGGCTTCGGCCATCGTCGGTTCGTTGGGCTTGCCCGGGTAACGGAACCTCCATACGTAATCGGTGAGAGGGACTGCTTGATCGATCAATGGCTTCAACGTGTGATCGATCTTGAGACGCTGCTCACCGACCTCTTCCAGGCTGTGCGTTTTCCGGAACGCGACGTCGTGCCAGGTGAGAAAGCCCTTAAGAGACTTCTCTGCCGCCTGTTGGCAGTGGAAGACGATATCGGCCAACAGCGGTGGTGTCGCGCTAAAGTCGAATTCGGCGGCACGTAGGTCGTTTGCCGCTTTGATGTACTAAGCCCCGGTTTCAGCCACACGCATTGGGTCAAGCGGCATGCAACAACCTCCCCTCGCGTACTACAGTGGCCGGCAGCGAGGCGACCAAGTGGAGCCGGCTCTTGAAACGCTCCTCGGTCCAGACCAGGATGTCTGCTGCGGTCCCGGTTCCTCTGAGCACTTGATAAGCAAGCCGACCGCCTTTCCGTTCGTCAGAGGCCGTATCTGGCACGACGAGCATCAGGTCGAAGTCGCTATCAGGCCCATAATCGCCGCGTGCCTTCGAGCCAAAGAGGTAGATGCGCTCCGGCTGATAGGCGTCGATCAGACGCTCGACGATAATGGCGAGCGCTCCCGCGTCGTCCTCGGTCAAATGGGGTAGCTCACGCCGAATCCGGTCTCGAAGCTCCCGATGGCTACTCACCGATGCCTCCCTTTGCACGCCTGGGATTTGCTTACCGATATGGTACACTAACGGCGCTCGGCCTGCAACTTCGAATGTGCTGGCGCCACGGGTCCAGAACGATGTTCATAGAGTCCTCCTGTCGGGATTTGCCTTATCTGATGGTGTTACGGTAGAATTGTCATCGCAGATTGTTATCGACACAGTTGAGTACGCCCAGCGTCATCTTGATCCACTGAAGTCGACGTGCTTTCGAGGCTTGTATTGGTAAGCAGCCCTAGCGCCCATATGCGGCGCATCGGCGTGAAGCTCGAATATGCCAACAGTCTTGCGGGTTATGTTGCTGGCCTGTTTGGCGTTGCCCTGCTGACGGCAACAATCGGTTTGGCCGACTTGCACCATCAGATCTCCAGCATTTCGGTGGTGTACCTTATCGCCGTGTTGATAACTGCTGCACGCTGGGGGGGCGGGCCGGCAATCTTCACCAGTGTTGCGTCTCTCCTTGTATTTGATTGGTTCTTCACGGTGCCATACCGCAGTCTGATCCCAGCCAAGCCGGATGGGTGGCTGTCTTTGTTGCTCTTCCTGCTGACAGCTTTGATCACGGGACAACTGGCTGCCGCACTACGAGCGGAGGCCTCTAAGGCCCAACAGCGCCAGCAGGAGGCGGCAACGCTGTACGAGTTTAGTCTCGCGCTCTCTCTTGAGACAGACTTGAGCTCGCTCGTTAGATCCGCAGCGGAAGGGTTCGTTCGAGTCTTTGGCGTGCAAAGTTGTGGCATTCTGCTTGTGAACACAAACGGGCACCCAGGAGATTGGATACTGGCTGGAAGCGCTGTGGATGTAGGTAGCGACGAACAAGAGATGGTGAAGTCGGTGTTAAGCCCAGGATCGTCTGCTTTGCTGGTGTCCTCACTTCTGGGCAAACGGGCGACTCAAACAGCGCGCCATAGCCAGGATGTGCTGAAGTGGCCCCGGCAAGGGCACACAATACTTTATTACCCCATCAGAAAGACCGAGAATGTGGTCGGCGTCTTGCGGCTTGTTGAAATACCTGAAGCGACAGACGGACGGAGGCAGATCACCGACCAGCTCCTGTTGGCTTTTTGTGAGCACATTGCCGTGGTGATCGATCGCGCCCGCCTGCAAATCGAATCGGAACGGGCGCACGTCCTTGCCGAGTCGGATCGGGTGAAGACCTCGCTGCTTTCCTCTGTGTCGCACGATCTCCGCACGCCGTTGTCGGCCATCAAAGCGGAGGCGACGAGCTTATTGCAGGAAGGGGTCTGGAAAGATGCCGCGACATCTCGCGACCTTATTGCCGGCATAATCCGTGAGTCCGACAGGCTTAATAGGTTGGTGGGAAATGTCCTGGACATGTCGCGGATCGAGGCAGGCGTTTTGCGCCCCAGGAAAGAATGGCATTCGATAGCCGAGATAATATGCAGCGTTGTCGATGCAATCGGGCAGATGCGAGCCAGTCGATTCTTCACCGTCAATGCTTCCGAAGAACTGCCCCTGGTGCCGGTCGACTATGTTCAGATACAACAGGTTCTTACCAATCTCGTAGATAACGCTATCAAGTATTCTGCCCCTGATACACAAATCATGATCACTGCATGGGTGGAAGATTCGTTCATGCTGGTCAGCATGGCGGACACGGGATCGAGTATCGTGTCGGCTGAGATCGACCAGGTTTTTGAAAAGTTTCGCAGAGGAAGCAAGGCTGGCAACAATTCGACAACTGGGATTGGCCTTGGTCTAGCCATTTGCAAAGGTATAATTACCGCACACGGTGGAGAAATATGGGCAAGGAACAGTAGAGAAGGCGTCGTCTTCACGTTCAAGCTTCCTCTCTCCGATCCATCCCTAGCTGTGCCTGTTGAGTTCGGATCGGAGAGACTTGCTATCTCGGAGACGCAACTATGACTGCAGGGGCAAGGATCTTAGTGGCTGATGATGAGGTGGAGATTCGTCGTGCCGTACGGGCCGGCTTAACGAGTTCAGGTTACCTCGTCGAGCTTGCAGCTTCAGGGGAGGAAGCCTTGGCTGCGTTTGAGCGGCGTAGGCCTGATGTTATCATACTCGATCTGGCTATGCCCAGTCTCAATGGCTTCGAGGTAATCCAGCGTGTCCGGCAGGCGTCGAACGTGCCAATTATTGTGCTTTCGGTTGTTGCTGACCAAGGCGACAAGATCAAGGCGCTAGATCTGGGAGCTGATGACTATATCACCAAGCCGTTCAACGTGGGGGAGTTGCTTGCCCGCGTTCGAGTTGCATTGCGGCATCTGGCCGGACTGAATGGAATGGCAGGTGCCTTTAGTATAGATGAGCTCTTGGTGGATTTTGAGCGCCGACGGGTAACGAAGCGTGGCCATGAGATACGGCTCACGCCAACCGAATATGAGATACTGAAATACCTCATCAAGCATGCTGACAAAGTCGTGACTCACCGAGCACTGCTAAAAGCTGTGTGGGGACCAGAATATCATACTGAGACCCATTACCTGCGTTACTTCATCGGCCAGATGAGAAAGAAGCTGGAAGATGATCAGTCACGTCCGCGGTACATCCTGACCGAGCCGGGCGTTGGCTATCGCCTCAAGACCGAGGTTTGATTACTCTTTTCGCTCCCCGCCGTTAGCGGATTCACCAGTTCGAACCCAACACGAGCAGTGATAATCCATACGAAATCCATATACTGATCCCGGCTTTCCTCACGGGTTGCTAACATCTCCTGGCGTATCATCAGAGCCTCTTACTTAATCACCGAAGGGGGGAAATGGATGGTTGAATCGTTGGCGGCCTTCGGGGAAGGGTTATTGGCCTATACGAACCCGATGGCGATAGGCTTCCTGGTCCTCGGTATTTGTATCGGCATCTTCATCGGCATCGTCCCCGCGC
>JACPRP010000078.1 GCA_016189905.1 Chloroflexota bacterium
GCCCCCGCGCTACATTGCATACGCTCGGTATATCGGTGGCTGCTCCGCTAGCCAAAATCCTTTGCAAACTGCTATAAACGCTGAACGCTGGCCTGAGTTGATGTCGGAGAGGTAGTGATGAGGCCCTTAAGAACAGTATAGCCTACAATAGCGAAAACGGCACGAATATCGCCGCAACTGTAATCGAGCTGGTGCGTCCCGGGTGAGACAGGCCCCCGCGTCCCGTACTTTCATTTGTCGTCGATCCATCTATTCGGCCTGGACAATTATGACGATCAAACTGTAGCTGGCATGCCGGGCTCGTCGTCTCGCGACCATTTCCTCCAGCGCCTCCCAACGGAAAGGAATCTCCGGGATGAGGATAGCATCGGCGCCGCTGGCCAAACCGGCGTGAAGAGCTATCCAACCTGCCCCCGGCCCATCACCTCGCAGACCATAATGCGGTGGTGTGCCTCCGCTACCGTGTGCAGGCGATCCAGGGATTCGCAGGCAATCGCCACCGCCGTATCGAGGCCAAAGGTACGCTCAGTGGCCGCCAGGTCATTGTCGATCGTCTTGGAAACTCCCACCAGATGATAGACCTGAAGGACGCCATCGGTGCAATCCAGCGCCTCGGCGACGTTCAGGAGGGTGCCGCAAGCCGAGGTCTGTCCGCTGCCAATGTCTTTCCTGTTAAATTGGAGCGCCCATCCTGGAAGGGATCAGTTTTCTATTCGTTCTAGTTGTCGCCCGATAGCCTCCAATTGCAGGATTGTAATCTCATCCGTTTATCCGTTCTTACATCCGGTGACGCCGCTTAACGACTTGTAGACGAGATGAGCGCAACCACAAAGATCACAAAGGGCGCAAAGAAGCTCTTGAGATTCCTTGCGCCCTTTGCGGCGAAAGTGAAAGTGGTATACTTAGTAATGCACCCTCACCAGCGTGCCGTAGTCGGCGAAGTCCCAGAAGAAGGCGGCGTCTTCGTACTCCAGGCCGACGCATCCGGCGGAAGATGGACGATTGCCGAACACCGAGCGGTCCGCCCAGTAGTTATAGTGCAGCGCGACGCCGTCCGGAGCGAAGTACTGGGTGAAGTACACGTTCTCCAGGTACCATCCTCCAGGGCCATCGCTTGGAATGCCGAGGGTCGACGAATCCATCGTCTCGTTGTCAACTCGCGAGTAGATGTACCAGTCCCCGACAGGGGTTTGATCGTTAACTCCAGTCGTCGCCAATGCAGTGTAGACGGGTTCGTCGCCCACGTAGGCTGTGGCCGTTTGGGCGCTCAAGTCGACGTCGATCCATCGCTCGCCGCCGCCACCTCCTCCGCCCGAGCCTTCACCTTCTGACACGTAGGCGGCGTAGACGTAGCCGCCGGTGTCCAGTAGATACCACGTGCTATCGCCCAGCACCGGCTCTCCAGCAACCGTATCCACGACGATCACGCTCTGCCCTCTGGTCAAAACGTCGATTATTTGGGCCGCGGTATTCGGCGCCGAGCGCACGTTGAGCGTATCTGTGGATACTCTTGCCGAAAAGGCTTCTGCTGGCTGAGCGGACGCGAGCATCAAGCCGGCCGACAGTAGGGCAACGCTAAGTGCAAGCTTCAATCCTTTCATCACACTTACCTCCTCACGTTTGTGAATCGGGCGTTCTGCCTCTTGCGCTTTTGCCTTGCGTTTTCTCGTTGCCAATTCCCTCTGCTTGAGGGTCTGGCTAACGTCGCAGACTCCGTGCCAGTCGTCTGAGTGCAAGCTTAGAGAGACCTTAATGCTGCCTTAGCAGGTGGTTCTGATGAGCCAGGGCATGTTGACCGTTGCTCGATGCTCAGCGTTGTCTCAGGCTGAGTTCAGCTTGATCTAAGCAATGACTGTTAGACTATATTGGTTTCACCCAACGCGTCGTGATCGACCCTCAGATTCAAGATAAACGCAGTTGAGGCTTCACGGCCAATCTGAAATACTGATGTTGATGGTAAGAGGGGGTAAAAGTGGGACCAGTTGTTATCGACATCGATCCGGCAATCCTCCGCCTCGGGCACTTCTCGGTGCAGTGGTATAGCGTGGCGATAATCACCGCGATTATCGCCGGGTTCTATATGGCGCTTCGAGAAGCCAAACGTAAAGGCATTTCTCAGGACGAGATATACTCGATCGGCACGTGGGCGGTGCTTGGCGGCATTGTCGGGGCGCGGCTCCTCCACGTGATAGATAAGCTGGATTACTACACAGCCAACCCCGGGGCCATTCTAGCTTTCCAGAGCGGTGGGCTGGCCATCCTCGGTGCTATCCTGGGCGGCGCAACCGCTGTGTTCGTATACACGCGACGCCGGGGTTTACCGCTTGGGCGGGTCGCAGATATCATCGCCCCGTCCCTGATCCTTGGCCAGGCTATCGGCCGTGTCGGGTGTACCATCAATGGCGATGCCGTTGGCGCTCCAACCGATCTGCCGTGGGGCTTCGTGTACGTTAACCCCGGTGCTATGGCGCCGAGCCTCGGCCAGGCCTATCATCCAACCCAGCTCTACGAATTGATATTAGACCTGCTCATCTTCGGTTTTCTCTGGTGGGCGCGACGCCGTGTGAAGGTCGATGGACTGTTATTCTTGATTTACCTGTCGCTCTATTCTGTTGTGAAGTTCACCGTTAGCTTCTGGCGACAAGAAGCCTTGTTCCTCGCTGGATTCCAGGAGGCGCAAGTCGTGTCTTTGGCGACGCTGGTGTTTGCGGTAGTTCTCGCGACTAACCTCGTTTCCCGCGCAAGAGCACGGCGCCTGCCCGTGTATGGTGGATAATTGTCCATTCGCCTCAGGCTAGCGCCGTGGTACCCTTCGGCCCTCAGCGTCGCACTCATCTTGTTTGCTCGCCCCGCTGCTGTATATCCTCATACCAAAATTCGCGATTGATTATTGCACAGATCTGATTCATAATAGCGTAGTGTTCGATCCTTTTCGATCCTTGATGTCGAGTGTTTGCGTTGCGGCAGTTTGCGATAGGTTTAAGCAGATGAAGCTGCTTCCCCAATTGAGATTGCCCAAGCTTAGTTTTCGACAGCGGATTGCGCTGAGCGTCGCGTTGGGCTTGAGCGTAGTGCTCGCGATGCTGTCGTACGCGGCCCTGTGGGCCCTACAACAAAGCACTGATGCCGCTTTTCGTGACCGAAAGATACTGGCTCAAAACGTGGCCAGCCACGTCGACGAGGCCATCGCCCGACCCTACGAGATTCTTCAAAGAACTGCCGGACTCGCCGGCATCGACCTGGAAGACGGCGACCTTGCCCCTGAGAAGTATACCATTCGCGAAACGCATTTGCAGATGGGCAGCTTCTCCACGATCACCTTGCTCGATGCCGAGGGCACGGTGCTGTGGGCGGAGTCGAGGCCGCAGGATTTCGTGGGTTCGAACCTTGGGTGGCACAGCGGCGCTATGCAAGCTAAGAGAACCGGGGAACCAGCCATCGCGGAGCTTCCTGTGCTCCCGGGTGAGCCGCCGCAGATCTGCCTGGCTGTGCCCATTCGCGGCGAGAATGGGGCGCTTACGGGGATCCTGATGGCCGAGCTGCATCCACGCGATAAGGTGATTCGACTGCTGCCCCGCGTTCCACTGGGAGTTTCTACGAGCACCGAGCTCGTGAACGGGCAGGGAGTCGTCGTCACTTCCTCCCACGATCGTGACGGTGTCTGGCGAAGCCCCCACACGGACTCGCTCCCACAACTCAAACAAGCTGGCGTCGTCGATCACACCGACGCACGGGGCGGGAGACATATCGTCGCCTACGCCCCTCTGGCCACCCTCCCCGAGTGGGGTGTCGAGGTCGAACAGTCCGAAGACGTCGTGCTGGCTCTCCCGAATAGTCTTCTGCAGAGGATTTTGCTACTTGGCGTGGTGGCGGTGGCGGCGGGAGTAGCGCTGGCGTGGGTTGACGTTCGCCGGGTCGTCGCACCTCTGGCAACACTCACCGCTGCGGCCGCGAGAATGGGTGCCGGCGACCTGGATAGCCCTATAGTCCTTCGGCACGAAGGCGAGATCGGGGTGCTGGCAAACGCGTTGGAACGCACCAGGGCCAAGCTGAGAGACCTTCTGGAAGATAGGCAGCGTTGGAGCCTCGAGCTCGAGCGCAGGGTAGAACAGCGGACGAGGGAGCTATCTTCTCTCTATGAAGAGGTTCAGCGAAAAGAGGCCGTTCGCGGCGAGCTGCTGGCCAAGCTTATCACCGCGCAGGAGGAAGAACGCCGCCGCATCGCGCGCGAGCTACACGACGAATCGGCTCAGTCGCTGACCGCCCTAATGATGGCCGTCGAAAACGCCGAGGAATCATTGCCAGAGTTGTCGGACGCGCAAAAGCACAGGTTGGAGCGGGCCAAGACGCTCGTGGTTCACGCGCTCGGAGACGTGCGTCGGTTGATCTGGGACCTGCGCCCGAGCGTGCTCGACGACCTCGGCCTTGGTCCGGCAGTGCGGTGGTTCGCCGAGCAGCATCTGGAAGGGGTCAGCGTGGAGGTCGACGTAGAGACTGATCAGCCCCACCGTCGTCTCCCCCCGGTCGTCGAGACGGAAGTCTACCGTATTCTCCAGGAGGCCATCACCAACGTGGCCAGGCACGCGCGCGCATCCAGGTTACGCGTCTGCCTCAGACACGACGATAGCCGTCTGGTAGCCATAGCAGAGGACGATGGGATCGGATTCGATGCCGGCCAGGTTGGCCAGCTCCCGCCGCATCGCGGATTGGGTCTGCTTGGAATGCTCGAGCGAGCCAGCATTCTGGGCGGGACGCTGAACGTGGAATCAAGTCCCGGAACCGGAACACGGCTCACGCTCGACATTCCCATTGTGAGAGGAGAAGACGAAACGTGAACGACGCGAGACGAATCAGGATTCTTGTGGCCGAGGACCACGGGATCGTGCGCGAGGGCATCTGCCTGTTGATCGAAGCTCAGTCGGATATGGAGGTCGTCGGCGAAGCGTCCAACGGCCAGGAAGCGCTGGACAAGGCCAGGGAGACGCAGCCGGACGTGATTCTGGTGGACCTGGGCATGCCCATTATCGGAGGGCTGGATGTGATCCGTCTGGTTAAGAAACACTGTCCGGAGACCCGGGCGCTGGTGTTGACGATTCATAACAGCGACGACTATTTCTTCCGTGCCCTGAACGCCGGTGCATCCGGCTACGTGCTCAAGGGGGCCGCCTCGGTGGATCTGCTACAGGCGATTCGTGCTGCCTACCGGGGTGAGATCTATCTCCATCCCACCGTTGGCACCAAGCTGGTCGCCGACTATCTGCGACGGGTTAGGACCGGCGAGGAACAGGACAGCTACGATGCCTTGACCGAGCGGGAGCGAGAGGTGCTTCGATTGATGGCCGAGGGTTACACCAACCAGGAAATTGCGTCTATGCTTACTCTGAGCCACAGCACTATCCAGACCCATCGAGCTCACCTGATGGAGAAGCTCAACCTGCGCACTCGAACCGACCTCATCAAGTACGCCATACGCAAGAAGCTCATAGATCTGGACTCATAATAGATCTGGACCCACAAAGGAACATCCCACAAATCCAGGCTATCAACTAGCAATTTTTCTCCCCTGAAATCATATTCTTCACGATTTACGTCTGCGGTCCCTATCGGTATCCTTTGTACGTACTATTTTGTGTCTTTGTGTCATGGATTCGCCGGAGACGTGATGGTGCGCAACATACGCGTGGTGATAGCCGAAGACTACACTTTTTTCACGGACACTCTCAAGCAGTTGCTTTCTACTTACTCGGGAATCGAGTTGGTGGGAGAGGCAAGCGCTATGGTTTGTGCCGTCGAAGCCGCCAGAACGCTTGAAGCCCACGTGCTGGTGATCGACATCAAGCTCTTGGGCGAGGCCGGCCTGGATGCAATCTGTGAGATCAGGAGTGAGTTGCCTCAAACCCAGATAGTTGTGATCGGCGATGAGGATGAGAAGGTATATAGCGCTGCTGCCCACGGTCGCGGGGCGGCCGCTTATGTCGTCAAGTCGGCGATGTGTCACCAGTTGGTCCCGGCTATTATTGATTCCTGCAAGGGTGCCTAAACCAGGTAGGGGCGGATTTCAAACCCGCCTTCATCATCGCCCTAGCCAGGTATAGCGCACTGTGCAGATATCGTTAAGCTCTTGCAGCAATGTGGTCCAACTCAGAGGAATGAAGGAGGTGATGGGAGCGCGGTTTGACAACGTAAGCTAACGCGAACATATGCGTGAATACGAGTGAATCTAAGTGAATCTAAGTGAATCAGGAGGAAAACGTGCTCAAGAAGAAGCGAACATTTATTCTCAGCCTGGCGCTGGTGGTCATCGCTCTGGCGGTTGTATCCGTGGGCGTGGCCACCATCTCCTGGTCGGCCGACGGAGCTGGGCTTGATGTCAGCATGTCGGCGTCGGCAGCCGAGTTCCGAGTCACCTACAGCATTACGCTCGATAATACCTCGTCGTCCAACGTCGGCGATGTCTACGTCGCCGGCCTGATACCACCGGGAGCCAGCTTCGTCGAGGCCACCGCCTCGCCTGCGGGCTCCTCGTTCCTTGGAAAGCAAGCGGATAATACGGTAGCCTGGCTGCTTCCTCAGGTCAAAGCGGGAACCAAGGTGGGACCGTTCTCGTACAAGGTTTCGGTTAGCGGACAGACGGCCGGATCAGCCAACGCCTGGGCCAGTTGGAAGACGCCCAGCGCCGCCTCTGCTCTGTCGAACGATGTGGCCTTCAAAGAGGTGGCCATCGACGGGCCCAAGCGTGGATGCCAGTCCTGCCACGCGTTGCGAGACGAGAATACCGGTGCGGTGACCATCGCCTATGAGGCCAAGGTCAGGGGTGGGGAGAACCATCCCAAGCTCGAATGGGATACCACGGTCGAGCAGTGCCTGGCGTGCCACGCGCCCGGCACCGGCGAGCGCGCAGGCATGGGGGTTGTGGCTCCGAAGATGCTGCGTGACATCGTTCATCCCGTTCACATGAACAGTACGTCGTTCACGGGCACCTACAAGGGTAACTGCTTCACCTGCCACAACGTGAACGGCGAGGGCCAGTTCGAGCTCCTCGGCTCCAAGCTGAAGACAGATTTCCGCGGTATTCCGTCTTCCCCAGTCAAGGGCATCCCGCCCAGCGAGTCCAAGCGGTAGCGCCGCGAGTCTGGACCCAGTGACCGGTACCTCCATGAGGCAGTGGTCAAAAAACCGATCGAATTGATTGACACGCGCGGCCAGGGGATTCACTGGCCGCGCGGCTTATGTCAAAACTTCAAAAACTCTTTGCAGCTATACTCAGGCATGATTCTCAGCATGGTCTCAGGCAGCCTTCAGGTTGGCCTCAGTGTGGCGCCTTATACTCCAAAATGGCTTTCGCGACAACAACTTATCGAGGTGATCGAAATGCGCAGAACCATCCCGATTCTATCTGCTGGCGTCCTGGCCCTGGGGCTATTGGCTATCGCTTTGTTCGGCACGGCGCTGGCACAGCCGATCTTGGGCGTCAATGCCGTCGCGCAGCAACAGGACCAGCAAGGGCAGGGGAGTTGTCACGCCGATAACGCCGGCGAGAATATGATGCTGACCACCCTGGCAAAGGCACTTGGCACAGGCGAGAGCCAGCTTGCCACTGAGCTCGAAGCTGGAAAGAGCCTCAAAGATATTGCCCTTTCCCGCGGGTTGGACGATCAAAAGCTCGCCGCTGCCCTGAACGGCGCTATGCGAGAAGCGATGAAGCTCCACGTTCAAAGCGGTGATCTATCGCAAGCTGAAGCGGACGCGATGCTGAAGCATCTCGATCAGATGGGCCCAGACCACTTGCTGGGTATGATCGATGGGGGAATGTCCGGCGATATGGCGAGCTGCGAAATGATGGACGACGCGACGGATGGCAGTGCGATGGGTGGTATGCCCGCCGGTGGCGCTATGGCCCCTGATATGATGGGCGAAGATGGCGAGGGTTGCCACGGCGACGGGATGGGTGTAGTATTCTAAGCGCATGCACCTGATGCCGATAATGAGCTCTTAGACAGGACCTCCTCCTTTCTTTCTTTGATGGATGGACTCTCGGGCTTGCGCCCGGGGGTCCAGTCCATCACTCTTTGGCAGTTTGCGTTTAGATGTGGCTGTGTTAATACACTCGGCATATCGCTGGCCATTTCGCTTACTCAAGCCTTTCGCAATCCGCTATAAGCTCAAGCTATATCGCAGCGGGTTGGGGAGAAAACCTTCGATGTTAGATTTCCCTGAGAATTCAAGTTCACTCTTCCCCGCAATAATTCAGCGCGATTTCAGGTTCCTCTCAGTGCTGATTCAGTGTTGCCTGTTACCATCGTTGGCGAGGTTGAAGTGGACTGCCTGTGACAGGAAACGAAAGGAGAACTGTATGAAGCACCTGAGTGCCCTGTGGCGATGGAGGCGTGGGGCGCTGATCTTTGGAAGCCTGACTTTGGCCATAACGGTGTTGACCGCTATGTCGATGCTCTCGGCGCGACCGGTCGCCGCAGAGGAGACACTGTCGATCAACAAGATGAAAGTCGAGATCATGCCCGAGTACGACGAGCCCCGCGTGCTGGTCATCTCCCAGGGTGACTTCAACGGACCGACCGATTTCAACAAAAAGGTCAGCTTCAAGCTGCCCAAAGATGCCGACGTCACAGAGGTGTGCGGACTTAAGAAGCCCAACGACGAGCACCTATGCCAGCTTTACGAGACCACCAAAGTAGATGATGGCTTGATTGTCACCTTCAATCTGCCGGTTCGCGACTTCTATTTCGAGTTCTACTATAACCCGGTACAGGGCGCCGGCGAGAGGAACATTGATTTCAACTTCTTCGGAGCCTACAAGATAGAATCGCTTGCGTTGGAGGTGCAACAGCCAGCTCGGTCCTCCGATTTCAAGCTGCAGCCCGAGGCTCAACAGGTTTCGGACGCACAGGGAGGCAAGCATTATACCTACTCTTTCCAGAAGGTAGAGCCTGACAAGCCCATTGCTCTGAAGATGAGCTATAGCAAGCAGGATGCAAATCCTTCGGTTCCCAAGGTCAAGCAGGGGACGGCCCCAGTTTCGACCGGCGGTCCCGAGATGGGCACGATGGGGCTTGTCGTCGGGATTGTGGGTGTCCTGGGGATAGCGGTCGTGCTGATGGTGAGAAAACGCTCCCCGTTTGCTCCCGAACCTGCCGCATCCTACACCTACGTGGCTAACGCAGGGCGAGGACGAGCTACTTCACGGACAACCAGCCCCACTCCCCGTGCATCCGGTCCCACTCCACAGGTGTCAGGAGGCACAGCCCGGTTCTGTCCCAACTGTGGAGCGTCGGTAGGGCCGGGTGATAGCTTCTGTCACTCGTGTGGCAAGAAGATGCGAGGAAAGCGCTAGGAGGCTAGGAGAGCGTTGATGGAAAGAGGAGATTCGATTGCGCCCCTGAAGGCCGCTCCGCCGGGTTTGAGCCCCCGGCGGAAAGTGATCCTGTCCGTACAGGCTGTGCTGACGCTGCTTATCATCGCCGCCGCGGTGTGGGCGCTCGCCGGCCCAGGCAAAGGTGCCCCTGTCGCGATATCCAACACGAGCTCGAGTGCGGCTTCGTCGGGTTCCGGTCCGAGCGGGGCATCTTCAAGCAGTACGACGAGCCCTCCGAAGGAGTCCGCAGTCCTTCGGACTGATACGTCTCGTACCTCGCAAGGCATCGGGGCGGGCACGACGGAGCCTGCGCAGGGTATTCCTCAGAAGCTGGGAGCAGTGACGCTCATCGATGCGCTGACCGGACAGAAGGCCATCGACGATATGTCGATGCTGCACGGCAAGGACGTGGGGCTGACCGGGGGCTGGGTAGGGCAATACCAGGCGCGAGGGACCGCTTACGTCGGCGAGACCGTGGACGAGGAAGTCGCGGCGCAGCTCCTCGACGCGATGGTGGCCCGAATAGGCGCGGGCAACCGCGTTTTCACCGGCCTGCGAAGCGCCCAGGTCGATGGCCAGAAGGTTTACTTCGTTACCGGCCTGGGGCAGAACCACTACTTCTATCAAAAGGGCAACAAGGTAATCTGGTTGGCGCTGCCGACCAATAAGCCCGAGGATTTCCTCGGCGACGCGCTGAGACTGATCAACTGAATAGTCCGACGCAAAAAGTGTATCTGGTAGGGGCAGGTGTGAAACTTGCCCTGCCAGATCAGCAGGTAGCGAAAGCTATGTCGCTCTATTTAGATAGGCTGACACGAAAGGCAGGCGCAGGTTTCACACCTGCCCGGTCAGACGGTGAGTTTGGTTGCGGGAGGTAAACCGAAGGTGCAAAGCCGAACAATGGAGCTGGGCAAGCCGGCAGCGGCGCCGGCCAGGCGTAAGTCGGCGACCGGCCAGAAGAAGGTTGTGATCGGAAGCGCTGTGATACTTCTGGCCCTCGTTTATCTCGTGTACTCCAGTATGCAGGGCACGACCATGTACTACTTGACTGTAGGCGAGCTACTCGACCGCGAGGAAGCCACGAACACCCAACAGGTGAGGGTCGCCGGTAAGGTGCAGATTGGTTCTATCGTGCGAGATGATAAGAATATGACCGTGCGCTTCGTCGCCCTGGATGACAAGGACCCTGCCAGGACACTGAACGTCGTGTACAAGGGCGTGATCCCCGATACCTTCAAAGACGACGTCGAGGCAATCGTCGAAGGGAAGCTGACCCCCGAAGGGGTATTTCAGGCTAACGTTCTCCTGGCAAAATGCCCTTCTAAGTACGAGGCAGCGACTGGGGATGCCGAGCACGATCCGCAGCATATACAGTAAGTAACGATAAGGGGGCTAAGCGAATTACGATGAATGTGTTCGTGACCGACGTGGGTTATGGCGCCCTGGTGATCGGTCTGCTGATCGCGGCCTACACTGCCGTAGCCGCCGCATCAGGCGCGATGAAGGGCTATCCCGAGCTGTTGCGTAGCGCCCGAAACGGCGTGCTCGTAGCTTTTGGGCTAACAACCATCTCTTCAGCCGCTTTGGTCTACGCTTTCTTCTCCAGGGATTTCGGCGTCAAGTACGTTACACAGTACTCCAGCCGGGACCTGGACCCGATATTCACCTTCGCTGCCTGGTGGGCCGGCCAGGCAGGATCGCTCCTGCTCTGGGCTTGGGTGCTGGCGATGTTCGCGATGATCATCGTGGTCCAGAACAAAGAACAGAATCGGCGCCTTCTGCCGTATGCCACCAGCATCATGATGGCCTTACTCGCTTTCTTCTTGCTTGTTATGATCTTTGCCGCCAATCCATTTGAGAGATTGCCCGTCACACCGGCCGATGGGGAAGGACTCAACCCATTGCTGGAGAACTTCGGGATGTTCTTCCATCCGACCACGCTGTACATCGGCTACGTTGGGTTCACCGTGCCTTTTGCCTTTGCGATGGCGGCGCTGATCACCAGGAGGCTCGACGACCAGTGGATACGCTCGACGCGGCGGTGGACGCTCTTCGCCTGGTTCTTCCTGGGTCTGGGCAACCTTTTCGGAGCGCAGTGGGCCTACGTGGAGCTGGGCTGGGGTGGTTACTGGGGATGGGATCCGGTGGAAAGCGCCTCGTTCATGCCCTGGCTGACGGGCACGGCCTACCTGCACTCGGTGATGATCCAGCAGCGACGAGGTATGCTGAAGGTCTGGAACATGCTGTTGATAATCATCACCTTTTCGCTATCCATCTTCGGCACGCTGCTCACGCGAAGCGGCATCCTTTCCTCAGTGCATACATTCGCTCAGTCGGCGGTTGGCCCGATGTTCATGGCGCTTATCGGCGTGCTGCTGGTGTTCTCGATCGGGCTGCTGTTGGACCGGCTTGCGCTCCTCAAGAGCGAAAACGAGATAGATTCATTTGTATCTCGTGAAGCCAGCTTCTTGCTGAACAACCTGCTCCTGGTGGGAGCCGCCTTCGCCGTGTTCTGGGGAACTGTGTTCCCGCTCATTTCCGAGGCCGTCCGAGGAGTGAAGATCACGGTCGGCCCGCCGTTCTACAACCAGGTGAGCGCTCCGATATTCCTGGGCATGGTGATCCTGATGGGCATATGTCCCCTTATCGGGTGGCGCAAGGCCTCTACCGAGAACTTGATCAGGAATTTCCTGTATCCCCTGGCCGGCGCTATCCTCGTCGCAGCCGCTCTCTACTTCGCGTTGTTCAAGGAATGGTACGCGATTCTGGCATTCTGGGCATTGGCCTTCGTAATGCTGACCATAACACTCGAGTTCTTCCGTGGGGCGCGCGCTCGGCATCGAGCAACTGGACAGGATTACCTTAGTGCCCTGGGGGCTTTGATCTGGGCCAACAAGCCCCGGTATGGCGGTTATATCGTGCACATCGGTGTGATCGTTCTGGCCATCGGTGTGGCCGCTTCCCAGTTCTATTCGGCCAGCGTGGAGTCCAACCTTCAAGTGGGAGATTCGCTGTCGATCAAAGACTACAAGGTAACCTTCCTCGGCCTCAGCCAGTACCAGACGCAGAGCCGGCACGTGATATCGGCGGCGGTGGAGATATCGCAGCCTGGCCAGAAACCTTTCAGAATGAACTCCGAGAAGCTGTTCCACAAGGAACACGAGAATCCAACTACCGAGGTGGGTATCCGTACCACTGCCCTCGAAGACCTGTATCTGATCTTGAATGGGTGGGAGAACGATGGCTCGGCCAGCTTCAAAGTGCTGGTGAACCCGATGGTAGTCTGGATCTGGATCGGCGGCGTGATTCTTCTCGTTGGAACGGCCGTGGCCTTTTGGCCGGATGCCCGCGAAAGTCGGCGCTTTGTAGCGCAGCAGGCGGTTGCTCGCAGAGAGGCGGTGGTGCCCGGTGTTTAGAATACTGGCTCTGATCCGGTTGCTTGCCCCGATACATTCTCTCACTTTGATCGTAGCGGGGCCGATACGTTCTCTCGCTTTGATCGTAGCGGGGCTGGCGTTGTTCATCTTTCCGACCGTGGCGCTCGCGGACACCACGCAGGTAGATGCGATATCGAATGAGCTGATGTGCCAGTGTGGGTGCACTATGGTCGTTACGAGCTGCGAGTGCAGCACCGCTGCCCAGATGCGCGAGGTCATTCAGACGCAGCTTGGCGAAGGGAAGACCAAAACAGATATCCTTCAGTACTTCGTGGGGCAATACGGAGAGGCCGTTCTCTCCGCACCCACTAAAGAAGGGTTCAACCTCACGGCGTGGATCACTCCTTTCGTCGGAATACTGGCTGGCCTCGGCCTGGTCTACCTGATCCTGAGGGCGTGGTTGCACCACCGTCGCCAGGTGGTGCAAGAAGTCCTGCCCAGGTTCCAGGCAGACTTGAACGTCTATAACGATCGCATCGAGCGAGAGCTTGAACTTTACAGTTGAAGGGAGTAATCTGTATGAGCCAGATCGTTGTGGGCATACTGGCGTTGATAGCTATGGGGCTTGTCGCCTATCCCTTGCTCCAGACGAATGAGGAGATCGACGATGTCGATGGCCACGAAGAAGACGCCGAGCTTGAAGATGCGCTCTTGCGCCGCGAGGGCGTCTACTCGGCCATCAAGGAGCTGGACCAGGATTACCAGATGGGTAATCTTTCAGAGCAGGACTACCGCCACCTGCGCGACAGCTACAAGCTGAAGGCGGCGATGGTTCTCAAACAGATCGACGATATAGCGCCAGTGGTTGGGACCGACGTCGCGGAGCCGGTCGAGACGCAGGCGCCGGTGGCTGAGGGCAGCCGCGGCGTGGCTGCTCCTGCCAAAAAGCGGGCTCCAGCTCGTTTCTGCGTTGGGTGTGGCGCCAAGCTCTCCGCTGGGGATCGGTTCTGCGCGGACTGCGGGCGCTCCGCAGTCTTTGGCTGCCCGAGTTGCGGCGCCGCATTCGAGCCTGGAGACTCCTTCTGCGTCGCGTGCGGTGGGGCACTTAAAGGAGGTAAACGTGCTTAGAATCTCGTTGTTATTTGCGGCCATTCTCGTGCTAACGCTCTTCGGTGCCCCTGGCGTCGTCGGAGCGGAAGGTGTGCTGGAGGGAACCGTGGTGAACAAGACCGGCGGGGAGGCGCCGGTGAACGGCCAGGAGGTTGAGCTCACGGCCCTGAAGGAAGACGGCTCGACGGGGTTAACGCTGGTCACCAGAACCGACGACGGCGGTAATTTCAGATTTGCCGACCTGACCGGAGGCGATACCTCTACCTACGTTTTGTCCACCCGGTTCCAGGATGTTGAGTACCAGGCTTCGGTGAAATCTTCTGAGCTGGCGGAGTCTCGGGGAAAGGCCGATATTGTAGTGTACGATTCGGCGGACGAAGTCGGCATCCAGGTTGAGCTTGCGCACCTCGTCGTGGAGGTCGATCCCGCGACGCGCGACCTGACCGTCCTGGAGGTAGCCATTGTCGAGAATCCCTCTGACAGGACACTGGTGCCGAAGGCTTGGAACGGACAAACCCTGTGGTTTCCTCTTCTTAGAGGAGCCCTCCATCCCCAGGTGACTGAGGGCCTGGACCAAGTGGCTGATCCCAACAAGGATGTCGACGGGCTCGGATACACTGGCCCTGTCCCTCCTGGTAAGCGGCAGGTCGTGTATTCCTATATGCTGGCCAACCCTGGATCGAGCTTCAATATTGCGAAGCAGTTGGCCTATCCCACGGGCAAAGTGAACGTCCTCATGGCCGACGTGGGTCAGGGCATCAGTGGGCCCAAGTTCTTCAGCCAGTCGCCCGTGACCATCAAAGACCGCAATTACCTGTTTCTGACAGGGGAATCGTTCGAAGCTGGACAGAGCGTAGATCTCGCCGTCAGCAACTTCCCCTCACCATCTTCGTCACCGGGTTCTGGCTCGATGGACCAGGTCAGATGGGCAGTTCTGGCGGTGATGGGCGCCGGCGCATTGGCCCTGCTACTGGCGTATCCCCGAGTTAGATCGTCTCGGCAAGCTGCGTCACGACGTGGCCGTACAGTCCATCAGCGTCACACAACCCTGCTGAACCAGCGATGAGGCGAGTATAGTGGGCGCTCTGTTTCAAACAGTAACGAGGACACAGGGCGCAGCAAATGCGGAATGGGGCTGTGGGAGGGGACAATAAAAGAAACATCCTGATCGATAGAAAGACTCAGGTGGTGTCGGTTGAACGATCCCGACTCAAGCGCTCGCTTCAGACATAGTCAACTGAAAGTCAGAAGATTGGCCGAACCGACGGGCTTTTGGCGCTGGCGTAAGTGCGAGTATTTCATCTATTGGAAGGATGATGATGGCATGGAATGGGAGGTTCTCACGTGCGAATCTCGCAATCACGATCAGGCGCTAAAGAAGGCCAGGAAACTCCTCGGTAGAACTGGTGCGAAGAAAGAAGGCAGGTAGGAGCAGCAAAAAGCGACGTCAACATCAACGCAAGGCCCAGGTGCCCATCGACAAAGTGATAGGCGTTGCTTTGCCCCGCGATCTAGCCCAACCACCGTCCTCTCAAATCATCGATTTTGCTTACCCAGCTATCTTAAGCTCGCAAGGTAGGCTGTGAGCGCGTCAAGCTCTTCGTCAGAGATGTTGTACCGCGGCATCATCGACTTAGGATTCGACGCCTGGGGACCGCGTATGTACGCTCGTAGCGAATCGGGGTCTCGACGTGACCCTACTCGACTCAGATCCGGGCCTGCCTGGCCACCCACCCCTCCGATAGAATGACACGAACCGCACCCCTGCTGCTGATAGACCTTCCTTCCTAACTCCGAGGGCGAGGACGCTTCCGCCTGAAAGACAACAGGGGGGAGCGAAAGCGTCGTGGGAGCTGGGGGCAGGGGTGCTGTTGCGCCTTTGTAGGTTAGAAACAGCACAACCGTCAGACTCATCGTCGCCATCGCCGTCGCAAGCGGCCGCCGTATCGGGTGCCAGCTCCATCCTCGATCGACAAAAGGCAGCATCACGAGCGCCATCATCCCGAGGGCGGGGATGAGGACTGTTGGAATCACGATCCAGTCGCCCGGGAAAAACCAAAGCATCTCGAAAAGGAAGTAGAAATACCACTCAGGCCGGGGAACGTAATTAACGTCGGCGGGGTTAGCCCTTTCCTCGGTGGGAATCCCAAGATAAAACGTGAGGCCGATGACGAGGATCAGCAGGAGGAGAGCCACCACCGCGTCTTTCAACAGGTGTTCGTAGAAGTTTGGCCCATCCTTCTTGGAAGCTTCGTACGCCCGCCTGTACTCCTCCCTCGAGCGAATGCCTCTGAAGGCGTTGGATAAGAAATGTTGGCCAGCGGCAAGACCGGCGCGCACTGGCGCATCTAACGGAGGGGCTGAGATGCCCTGCTTGATAACCATGGCCACGTGAATACCAGCCATCGTGTAAAGGAATAGAGGCAAGAACAGGGTGTGCAGCGCGTAAAACCTGCTTAGCGTTAGAGGGCCGGGCTCGGGTCCTGCCTCGACAAGCCGATTGAGGAATGGACCGATGTAGGGCGCCTTCTCCACCAGATGGGCGCCGACCACCGTGGCCCAATAGGCTTTCTGGTCGTAGGGGAGCAGGTATCCGGTGAAGCCAAATCCCATCACCAGGAGAAGCAGGAAAACGCCAGCTACCCAGGTGAGCTCACGGGGATACTTATACGCAGCCATAGAGAACACGCGCAGCATGTGTAACACAGCCATTACCACGACCAGGCTGGCGGACCAGCGATGAATGCCACGAACCAGAAAGCCGAAGGGAACCTGGCCGGTGATGTACTGAACGCTGTCGTAGGCCTGTTCTGGCGAGGGGACGTAGTAGATTGCCAGGAATATGCCAGTGATTACCTGGATCACGAGCAGAAAAAGCGTTGCGCTCCCGAGACAGTGAAACCAGCTGATGCCCTTGGGAATGCGCCGCTCCAGGAATCGCCTGGCGAGGGTCTTGGCCTCGTACCTGTCTTCAAGCCACTCAATGGAGCCGGGGAGCATATTCCCTACCCCACCCTTTCCAATCGCTCGTCGACCTGGTACACCTCACCAAGGTACAGGACCCCTCCCTCGACTTTGTAGTCGTACCGATCCAATGGGCGGGGAGGCGGTCCGGCCAGCACCCGGCCTTCTTTGTCGAATACGCCTCCGTGGCAGGGGGAGAAGAATCGCTGAGGACCGCTTGACCGGCGCACGGGGCAGCCAGCGTGCGTGCAGTGCATATAGAAGCAGTCGAAGGTGCCATCCGCTTTCTTCACCACGTACGCCGCGCGCTTCCCTTTTTCGATTGCTAATGGCGCATCGTACGTCGGCTCTATTGCCACTTGCCTCATCTCGCCGATATTGAAGCCGTCTACCGGGCCGGCCAGTGCCCAATTCGTTGCAGCCTCACTAGTGGCAGGATAAGCGACGTATCTGGATAGAGGGAGACCGAGGATCGCGGCTATCGTGGCTCCGATGCCACCCATTACCTGGGTGATAAACCGTCTTCGGGAAACTGTCACCGGCTCAGCTTTGGTGTTCATTAGCACATCCTAATGACTCACAAGAGGCCACATTGCCGACATCGTCCTGATGAATGATGCCAACTATCAGATAGCTACGCGCTGCACTAAAGCTTTCTGCGCCATTCAATCATCTACAGCATACCCCATTTGGCTTAAGACATCATTAGCGCCGACTGAGAAGAGACTGAGAGTGTTGGTTGTGCTGTTCGTCGTCTGGTTTTGACGATTCACCGGATAATCGTCTGGTGGCGCGAGTTGTCTTTGCAATGTGATGCTTAAAGCCGGCCATGCAGCCTAATATGCTCGGTGATATAATCAAAACGTAATGGAAAGCAAGGTGCACGCTGCAATCAGTATTATGATCGTGGAGCCCCTAAGCATCGTTCGGGCGGGACTAAACGCCCTCCTCTCGGACGAGCCCGACCTGCTTGTAATCGGAGAGTCGGCCGGTCGAGAAGATTTGTTGAGTCTCATCCGGCGATGGCGACCAGACGTTTTACTGCTGGAGCCGAGTCTCCTCGGACAAGGATCAGCAGAGCTGTTCGCCAAGGCCAGTGCGTTGCACCCTGATCTCAAAGTCGTCATCCTGGCCGATCGTGGGGACGAAGCAAGGGTGCGAGAGCTTCTCGCCGCCGGCGTAGCCGGATGCTTTCTCAAGAGCGACCGCCCGGAGGAGTTGCTGCGCGGGATTCGGGCCGCCGTAGCGGGGGAGCCGGCCGTCTCCGGCGTCGTGTTGCGCTGGCTGCTCGGGCAGCCGCTGGGCCGCGGCGCTCCGTCTCTAAGTGATTCTCTCACCGAGCGCGAGCGTGAGGTTCTGGATCTCCTCTACGCCGGTCTTTCCAACAAAGAGATTGCTCAGAAGCTCTACCTTTCTGTGCGGACGGTCGAGGTCCACCTTCGGAACGTCTATGGCAAATTGGGTGTTCGCTCCCGTCTCGAGGCAGTAACGCGAATGCCCGGCCTCGGTCGTCCGGACGTTGCCGAGAGGCAACAATAGAACATACGTGATTTCACTTACCTCATCTACGCAAACTCCCCGATGTAGCAGAAGCCTCGATCTGGCATACTACTAACTGACTGCAATGCATTGGGGCACCGCAAAGATCACAGAAATCGTAAAACGATACTTAGGCCCTGTGCGTTCTTTGCGCCCTTTGCCCCGATACTATAGCAGTTTGCAAAGGATTTTGGCTAGCGGAGCAGCCACCGATATACCGAGCGTATGCAATGTAGCCATATCAAAA
>JACPRP010000076.1 GCA_016189905.1 Chloroflexota bacterium
CTCATCGGACTCATCGAACTCCTTCGGACTGGGCAACTGATTGAACGGAACACAGCGCGAGCAGCCAGCGCCTGTTGGGGGTTGATTGGATGAGGCAGGAAGCGCCAACGAGGGAGAGGGAGATGGAGAGGGAGAGGGAGAGGGAGAGGGAGCACGAGCATGCTTCTTACGGCGACCATCCGCTCGCCGAAACGGAGGCCATCCCGCTTCACGGGACTCTCCGACCAGTCCAGGAATGGTGTCGGAGTCTCCCGTCCTTCTCAGGAAGGACGGGAGCCCGTTCGGGACGTCCCGCTTCACGGGACTCCGACGCTCGGAGCAAGGCGGACAATCCGATCTCCGAAAGCCATTGACAGTAGCCCCTCCCAAGCCGTCTGCCGCGAAATCTTGACGCGCACCCTGGGCGATGGCTGATACAGTCGTGTTTACTAGCACGCCTTCTTAGTGTATATTGCAGGCATGATGAAGGGTGGGCGGAGCGGGCAGGTCGTTGTCGGGCTGGTGGCGCTGTGGGTAATGGCGGTCTACGCGGGGTACTACGCAGTGCACAAGCCATTGACGCCGGGGTATCTCCCGCTGATCGCTTCGACGCTTCAGCGACTTGACGCCCCGTGGGCATCGGCCGCAATCGCGGATACAGCGCTGAATTTCGCGGTCGCGCTCTGGATGGCGTTTGTGGCACACGGGATCGGGCAGGTTCCGCTACGGCTCGGGCGTCTGGAACTCACCAGACTGGAGCGAGCTATTCTGGCGACATCCCTCGGATTGGGGATTCTTTCGCTGATCACCTTCCTTCTCGGCATCCTCGGGCTCCTCTACTCGTGGGTGTTCTACGCGGTCTTCTCGCTGGCAAGCGCCGCGATCCTGGCCTGGAATTGGCCCGGGGCATTCACTCAGCTCTTGACGACCAGATCACGGCCATCTGTTCATATCCCGCGGGATAAAGTCACTCTGGCGCTAGCGCTGTATGTGGCACTCACTTTGATACTGGCCCTGCTAGCCGCTCTCACCCCACCCTGGGCCTGGGACGGCCTGGTGTATCATCTTACCGGCCCGGCGCACTATTTGAGCCAGCGCCAGATCACAGGCGGATTGGATGGAATGCATTTCTATTTTCCACCGCTCGTCGAGATGCTGTTTCTGGCGGGAATGGCGATCAAAGGGCCGGTTGTCGCCAATCTCATTCACTGGGAGTACATCGTGCTGGCCGTCGGCGCGGTGTACTGCTTCGCCCGAAGATTCTTTGGGGGGCGCGTCGCAGGGCTTGCCGTCGCGATCTTTCTTTCGACGCCGAGTATAGTCTTTCTATCGAGCAAGCCCTACGTAGACCTGGCCCTGGTGGCCTACGTGACGCTTAGCTTCTGGTGCGTGATGGCGGGTTTTCGTGATGGTGGAGGGAACTGGTTCCTGCTCGCGGCTACCTTCATCGGGTTCGCAGCAGGTGTAAAGTACACGAGCGTTATCGGAGTGGCAGGCGTGGGGGCTGTCGTCATCGTCGAGCTATGGCGACGAGGGCGCTCCGATGGCGTGGTGAAGCGGATGGCCAGAGCACGCGCGCTAGGGGTCTGCGTTTCGCTCGCGGCGGCAGTAGCCTTGCCCTGGTATCTGAAGAACCTGGCGCTTACAGGCAATCCTTTCTATCCTTTCCTTTTCGGCGGAGCGTACTGGGATTCCTTCGATGCGGCGTGGGTATCGCGGGCCGGCAGCGGGCTTATCCGCGAGCCATGGAGGCTCATGATAGCTCCATTGGAGATGACCACGCTCGGGGTCGAGGGCGGTTGGGGATATCAGGCGACGATCGGGCCGCTGTTGCTGGCTTTGTTGCCGCTGCTGGGGCTGGTGGTGTTCGGGGAAAAAAGAGACGATAATACTCTTTCCCGATGTCGGTTTCGTGTTAGTGTGACGGGGAGCAACCACGAAAAACACGAAATACACGAAAAACACGAAAAATACGTGGGGAACGAGTATAAGCAGGAAATTACGGTGCGTGCCGGTGAGGGTCGTCCCACCCCATACCAGGCGGGCGGGGATCCTTCCCTGAAGGACCACTACATCTGGAATGAGGCGGGAGGGACGATTGGCGCGTGCGTGGTGTTCGTCGGGGTGGCGTATGGGTTGTGGCTGGGGGGCGTGGCCTTTTCGGAGCTTCTGCAGCAGACGAGGCTGTTGTTCCCGGTCTTCGGGGTTCTAGCGGTGATCGCGGCTTACGGCGTCTGCAATTTGAGACCGATGGGGGGCGTCGATTTGCGGCGTTTTATGGGCGCGACCGTCGGCATGGTGCTGGCGCTGACATTCGCAACACAGCTCCTCGGGTTTCTGGCAGATTCTCCCCTGCAGTTCGTCGTCGGAAAGGAATCTAAGGACGAGTATCTGTCGCGCCAACTGGGCGGGTATTATGGTATAGTGGAATGGGTAAACCAGAACCTGGGAGAGGATGCCAGAATCTATTTCCTCTGGGAGCCTCGCTCATACTACTTCCAGCGCACCGCGCAGCCCGACACGATCCTGAACAACTGGCGCCATCTCCTTGTCCAGTACGATGATGGGGATGCCATTCGAGCGGCGCTGCGGAGCCAGAGATATACTCACGTGCTGATCAACATCGAGGGACTGCGATTCGTTATGGACGAATCGCATCGAGAGGTCGAGCAGGAGCACTACGAGGCGCTTGTAGAATTCGAGAGACGGTATCTGAGACTGGTTTATGGTCCGCGGCTGGGGGAGCCGGGCTCGACCGTTGAAGATGGGGTTGGCAGCTACTCGTTGAGCGAGCTGGAGTAGCCCCTTGCGGGGCTAATACGGCAGTTTTCGAAAGGATTGAGCTAACGAAGTGGCTAGCGATAGGCGGAGCGCACCAAACGTAGCCACATCCAAATACAAATTGCTATAGTACGAGGTGTATCGGGGCTGGGCGGAGATGCTGGCAATGGATTCTCTGAAGGAGTCCGATGGACTCATCGGACTCCTTCAGACAGGGAACGGATTGAACGGATTCAGAGCGGCCACCCCTACATAGTACTGTACCGATGGAGGCTAGCCCCGGACGACCAACAAACGGGTTAGCTCGGTGATATCATCCAGTTTCTCGATATCGCTCAGGGTAGCGATGATTTCGTCGACGCGAACGCTCGGGAGCGGGGAGAACGAGGCGTTGTTCCTGAACTTCTCCCAGAGCTCGGCCTCGCTCAGTGGGTTCGCGGGTGAGCCCTTCGGCGCGGGAACTTCCGCGGTGAATCTCTGGCCTCTGGCGGCGATCTCCACTATGGAATCCCAGAAAGCTGGCATCATGCCCGCTTGAATCCTGGCCGTCAGGAACTCGGAGGCGCGGGGGTGCACATCGATCCTGACTTTGCTCATCAGCGCTTTTATCTCCGGCCTGTTGAAGGTGCCCGGCATCTGCCAATCGGGGCCGGGCCTGTCACCGTGGTAAGCCGCGACCGCGCAGATATAGCTATTCGTGAACTGAGCGTCGGCGAAGCTCTCCACAGTTGCATGCATCCGAATCGGCGTCTGGAGGCTCGGATCTGCCCTGAGGACGATCTCTTCTATCTCATCGGGCTCGATCCCATGCTCACGCATAATGTTCCTGATGCCATCGATGCTGGTGTGGTCCAATCGGCAGCAGGGATACGCCTTGAACTCCATCCGGCTCGTGTGCCAATCCTCGCCCAGGGCACGCAGCAAATGATCTGTCTTGAAAAACGGCGAGCCGACGATGTTCCAGAAGCCCAATTCGCCGTCCAGAATCGCGGTGTCTCCGGTGAAGCCCTTTTCCGCAAACAGCACGGCGGTGGTCGCCAACCGCGACACCCAGCCCGACCAGGCATTGAACTTCACCATAATGGCCGGCCCGGCGATGTGCTGGAAATGAGCGGTGGCTGGGACCGGGCAACTGGCCCCGGCAATGCCGAAAGCGTTCAACATCTTCTCGGCATCAAGGCCCAGCAGCTTGCCGGCGCCGGCCACCCCGCCGAAAACAGTCGAGGCATAGGAATACCTGGGAGACTCCTGATAGTAAGGGGGGTCATCTTTCGGGATCTTGATGCCCGCTATCGAGCTGGCGAATCTGCCACCGATTTCGTGGGCCAGCGCCAGCGCGGTGATAAGCTCCCTGCCCGAGGCATGGGCACGCTCGGCAACCGCCAGCGTCGCCGGCAAAACGTAAGGGCAGACGTGTCCAATGATCGGGCCAACGACCTCGAAGTCTAGAGCGCAGACCAGCTCCGCGTTGACAAAGGCAGCGAGGTCGTAGGAGGTGCGGCCACCGCCAATCACGCTAGCAACGCGATTTCCGCCACACTCCTCGGCGAACTCGACGGCCAGGCGGCCTCTATCGACGACATGGCCACCGAGGCAGCAGCCGATAGCATCCAGCAAGACCATCCTGGTTTGTTTCACAACATCCTGGGGCAAATCATGGAACTCGGTTTCAATGGCAAAATCAACCAGCCTTCTGGTTACGCCTTCCATCTCGCAAACCTCCCTAATGCACAATCAGGACACCTTTGGCGGGAATGGCCCCCCACCCCGCCTCAAACAAGGGGAATTTCGGGGGACACCCCCGAGCCCCGCCCTGACGGGGCACTAACGCACGATCAGGACGCCTTTGGAGACTGCCGATATTCTTTCGCGATGGCGGCTTCGCGCTAGTGTGACGGGTCCTTCACTCGTTTGCCATTGCGAGCGAGTGAGGGACGGGGAGCGACCACGAAACACACGAAATACACGAAGAATACGCGGGGAGCGAGTGAGATGAAGCCAACATAGCACACGAGACCGCAGGAGTCAATGGTCGGCTCGCCAGCACGATGGCATCGCGTGTTCTTCGCTCATCGTTATTGACAACAGGTGTCGGCGATGCTATGGTAGGGAAGGGAAGCAGGCTGGTTCGCGGGAAATAGAAGAAGTTGTAGAGCAAAAAGGAGGGGGCGAATCAATGGGTTACTTCAGGGATCTCAGAGAATACATCAGTGCGCTGCAAGAAACTGGCAACCTGATAACCATCAGGAGGGAGATCGATAAGGATACCGAGCTGATGCCGCTGGTGAGGTGGGAGTTCCGTGGGCTGCCCGAGAGAGAAAGAAAGACCTTTTTGTTCGAGAACGTGGTCGACGTCAAGGGCAAGAGATATGTCGGCAAGGTGCTCGCCGCGTCGCACGCCGCCTCGCGGAAAGTTTACGCGCTGGCCCTGGCGACGGACCCCACGCCAGAGGGCATCGTGAAGAAGTGGGAGCAAGCCCAAGCGTATCCTATCAAGCCCGTGCTGGTCGAATCGGGACCGGCTCAGGAGGAGGTACACGTCGGCGACAGCCTGCTGGAGCACGGCGGGCTCGAGGAGTTCGCGATATCGATATCAACCCCAGGGTTTGACAATGCCCCCTATTTCTCGGCGGGCAACTTCGTGTCCAGGGACCCCGACACGGGGATCAGAAATATCGGCAACTATCGGGCGATGGTGAAAAGTCCCACGAGAACCGGCCTGGATGCCAAGATGCCCAAGCATATCAGACAACACTGGCAGAAGTACAAGCGACGAGGGCTCCCTATGCCGGTGGCCGTGGCGATAGGCCCGACGCCGAATATCGGATTGGTGTCGGTGACGAACGTTCCGTTCGGCATCGACGAGTACGACATCGCCGGCGGGATCGCGGGCGAGCCGGTGCAACTGATCAAGTGCAAGACCATCGACATCGAGGTTCCCGCGACGTCCGAAATCGTGATCGAAGGCGAGATTCCCACCGATTATCTGGAGACAGAAGGGCCGTTCGGCGAGTTCACCGGATACATGGGGCCTCCCGGACCAAACCTGGTTTTCAACGTCAGGTGCATCACACATCGCAAGCAGCCGATCTGGAACAACTACATCAGCCAGTTTCCGCCGAGCGAGGGCACGATGATGATTCAGTTTGGCGAGGAGGCTGCGGATTACAAGTTCTTGAAGCACGACCTCGGCATCGACAGCGTCGTAGACGCCGCCCATGTGGAGGATGCCGGACGTATGATCTGCGTCATCGTGATGAAAAACAGCACCACGCCTCAAGTGTGGCAGGCGTTATATGGGGCCTGTTCCAGAACAGTGCTTTATTCGAAGATCATCGTCGCCGTCGACGACGACATCGACCCGCGAGATATGGATTCCGTGATGTGGGCGCTCTGTTACCGCATGCAGCCCCACCGTGATATTCACATCGCGAAAGGCAAGACGGCCTCGTTGGACCCATCCGCCGTGCCGCCCGAGGAGAAAGAGAACTTGCAGGGACGACCGCCGACTTCCGCCCTGCTGATCGACGCCACGAGGAAGTGGGGGTATCCGCCAACATCTCTTCCGCGAAGGGAGTTTATGGAGAGGGCGAGGGAGATATGGGAAGAAGAAGGGCTGCCGGCGCTGAAGCCCAAGATGCCGTGGTTCGGCTCATCCCTGGGATACTGGCCCGCGGAGATCGCGGAAGAGGCTGAGCTAGCCCTAAGGGGCGAGCACTACGTCACCGGCGAGAAGCTAGCCCAGCAGAGGATCAAGGTATAGCAACCCGACGTGCATAGATGTTATTGTTGCAAAGATCTCACGTATTCGACGGCTTCGTCGACGGTGATGACGTTCGCGTATTTGGCGTTCAGCTCGTACAGACTGACGAGATGGGAAAGCCTGGCGCGGTCGAAGACGCCTTCTTCAATCATAAAAACACGAAACCCGTGGGAGCAGGCATCGACAACCGTCGCGCGAACACAGCCAGAGGTAACGCATCCGGTGACGAGCACCGAATCCACACCCTGCATATGAAGGTAGGTGGCCAGGGGGGTGGCAAAGAAAGCGGATGCGCGGGGCTTTTCCAGGATCCATTCATCCGACCGTGGGGCTATCAGCTCGGGGATTTGCTCTGCCTCAACGGTCCGCGACTGGTCGTCGGCGCCAAGGTCTCTTTTGGTCACGTTTCCGACGAATCTCGCGTTCGTCGGGCTGCCCCGGGTGTAGACGACGCGGAGTCCCTTGTCGCGGCACGCGTCGAGAATCTTCTTGATGTTCGGCAGGGCATCCCATCCCACGTCACCGCAACTGGTCCTGAACTCTTCTACTGACTTAAACACATTCTCTGGCCGCTTGCCAATAAAGCCCGTCGTGACGTCGATGACCAACAGGGCCGGGTTGCGGCCAAACGGCTGGCGCTCACAATAGCCAGCTTTCTCATAGATCGCTCGATCTTCCTCTGGCATGATATCCTGCCAACGAGTCATCCTGTCTCCCTCCTGGTTGTTTTATCGTACGTGACGGCAGGTTTTGCGACCCAACGGGTACTCGGCGTGGTGCCTGTGCGCACTATGTTAGCATTGACGTGGTATGGTGTCAATGACATCTTGGCAAGGGAATTTAGTATTGTCGCCCACGTTGCCGGCGAATGTCGAATTTGGCGGTGTCGGCCACGGCCATCACGGCCATTACCCCGGCCTGCACGGGATCGGTGACAACAAGGTCCGCCGCGGCGGGCACGCTACCGGCCATATTCAGCGAGATCACGATGATCCCCTTTTCGCGCACCTCTGTCACAGCGGCCGTGATCTCACCGCCCATTAGAGAGCCGGCGAGCACCAGGGCCTTGGCTCGCGGCAGGCGTCCGACCGCTCGCACCGCGGCCGCGAGCTCCGTCTCCCCGACCAGCGGGATCGTATCGATGGAAATGCGCTCGCCACGGATATTGTGACGGTCGGCCTCGCTGACCGCTCCGAGAACCACCTGGCCGACCTGGGCTCCGCCGCCGATGACGATGATGCGCTTGCCGTAGACCTTCGAGAAAGATGGCTGCTCCTCGATCGTAAGGACCACCGGCAGCTCAGACAGGTCCTTCACCAGAAGCTCGACATCGAGAACGTTCTCTAGCTCGAAGTAGAGAGCCGCCGTGCCCCCGTGTCGGTCAGTGATATCCACGTACGTTATGTTCGCCTGATGATCCGAGATCACCCTGGTCAACTGATATAGAATGCCGGGCTGATCGTGGGTCCTGATCAAGATCGCCCCTCGTGATTCCTTCGACACGCTCAACCACCTCTCGCCATCGATGTTCAAGCTCGTTA
>JACPRP010000080.1 GCA_016189905.1 Chloroflexota bacterium
CGGGTGGAACTGGTGGGGGTGTGGGTGTTCCCGGGTGAACGTCGTTTGGAATGTAAGCTGGCTTCTATTCTAGTTTGTCTGTATGATGCTTCGGTTCCTGCTCCTGGCTTCGGCTCCTCTGATTGCCGATGTCCCGCGCATCTCATTGGACTTCCCAGACGATTGCCTCCACAGCCACTTGCTGGCGCCGCAGATCAAAGCCTTTCCGAGCAGGGGGTAATCGGCTTGATCGGCCAACGATTTGCTTCGTCGTCTCTGTCATTTCATTTCGAGGGAGATCATTGAAGAGGTTCATCGCCGGACTGATTGCGGTTTGCGTCGTGGTAGCATCGTTTTCACCTGCCGTCGCCGGTGCCGAGACGACGAATAAATACGCGATAGCGGCAAAACTGAACTACGAGCGGGGAACCCTAGATGTCAGGGAAATGGTGGCCTACACGAACAGGACGCCAAAGGCCTTGATCTCGATCGTATTCAACGTGACGCCCGCGTATTTCCGCGCCTTCAGCCTGAAGGCGGCGTTAGTAGACGGCACCCCGGTTGAGACCAGGATGGACGGCGTCGTTATGGAGGTGCCACTGCCAAAGCCTCTGGAGCCGCGAGCCACCACACGATTGATGCTGGACTTCACGCTTGACCTGCCGGAGCAGGGGGGAAGGTTTGGGATCAACGAGAAGGTGGTGGCACTTGGAAACTGGTATCCTATTCTCGCCGTCTACATGGGAGATAATTGGGATCGTCATCAGTATTCTAAGATTGGTGACCCGTTCTTCACGGAGGTGGCCGATTATGACGTGACGCTTGAGGTGTCTGCCCCCGTGAAAGTGGCGCACTCGGGAGAACTAGTCGAGCGCGAAGGAAATATATGGCGAATGCACGGCGACAGGATCAGAGAGTTTGCTCTGGCTATCAGCGATAGATACGAGACACGTTCGGTAGATGTCGGGGGCGTGGAACTCACGGCTTTCTATTTGCCGGAGCACAGGCCGGCGGGCGCGATGTATCTCGAGGCAGGAGCACTCGCCACGAAATGGTTCAGCGAAAAGTTCGGCGCGTATCCCAATAAATCGCTGCATCTGGCCGAGACGGTCTCGACGAGCAGCGAGATGGTGGGGCAGGAATACCCAGGAGTTGTGTTCATCAGCAGTTCAGAAGCAGACAAAGCGGGTGGGATGACAGGCTATCTTGCGTACCTCGTGGCGCACGAGATTGGCCACCAGTGGTTCTACAGTCTCGTGGGGAACGACCAGATCAACGATCCATGGATGGATGAGGCCCTGGCGACTTACCTTTCCTATCAGGCGCTGGGTTGGGCTCCTTTGACATTGAACAGCCCCAGTGTCGTCGCCTCCGGCAATTCTCCTGTGAGCATGTCCAACAATGACTCATCGGATGATAGCCGCTACACGGCAACGGTGTATGGCAAGGGCGCCGTTTTCCTGCAAGAGCTGAACACGACGATGAAGAGCGAAAACTTCTACAAGTTCCTGAGGCGATACGTCGAGCTTTACCGAGACAAAGTCGCCACACCGCGCGATTTCTTCAGCCTGGCGCAATCTTACAGCACGGCCAATCTCAACCCGCTGATCAAGAAGTACTTTGCGTATCCGGAGTTCAAGGGAGATGCTGTGCCGAGGCTCGACGTCGAGTGGCCACAGGCGCAAATATGGACGGAATCGGTAACCATCGGATTCGAGACAAATGCCCAGGTGCGACAGACCATTGTCGACGCCGATGGCCGAGTCCTGCTCACCCAGGACGATCCATCCTCGCCCTTGAGCGTAGACGTATCGCAATTAGATACTGACGATTATCTGGTTCGCCTGACGATCAAAGACGACGCCGGCGGAGTTGCGCAGCAGGTGCAGCGGGTCTCGATTTCCAACCCACGACCAACACCGACGAAGACCAGCCAGGTCGAGCAGACTGGCCGTGGTGCAAAGGACGTCGTCGCCACAGTCGATAGTCTCACCCAAACGGTGCGCGACGCTGGCGCGGCTTCATATCTCGTGTATGGAGGAGCCGGGCTGGCAGGGCTAGTGGCGCTCGTGTTCGTCGTCGCCGCCGTGAGATACGCTAGGGGAGCACAGGTGCGGCTTGAGTATCAACCCTCGTCAAATCAAAAGAAGAGCAAGCCCAAGCCTGCGCAGGCCCGGGCGAGTGCGTATGGCAAGTTACAGGACCCCCCAACAAAGCCGCCAATGGCTAACATAGGTCCTGTGCGGTTCGAACGAGACAGGTCCGGCAGCTACGGCGTCGCAGAGTTGGAAGAGTTTGAGGGCACGGCTAGTGATGCTGTCCGCTCACGCGTCAAACCCGTTGGCCAGGCAGGCTTGTACCTGGTACGGCCTGATGCTGGCAAATCCGGTGAACTACCTATTCCGCCGGAATTCCAGCCCGATGATCGCTGAATGGACGCCATTGTTCAAGGCTGAGCCTGATCAAAGTTGAGCTTGAGCCCTTGATTTCACGCCTCATCTATGGTATGCTGCGTGATGATACCGAGTATCATTAACAGAGGGATGGTGGCCAGTGTCACCGCGAGACGTCGACGATGTCCTCGATGCGCTGCAGCGCCGGGGGCACAGAATAACCGATCAAAGACGCGTCATTATGGATGTTGTCGTGGCTCAAAAAGGACAGTTCACAGCCAACGACGTCCTGGTCGCAGTTCAATCGCAGACCCCTTCTATCGGAAGAGCAACTGTCTTCAGAACACTCGAACTGCTCGCCCGCAATGGTCTATTGAGCAGAATGCACGAAAACGACAGTTGCCATGGCTACGTATTGTGTGACACAAGCCATCACCATCATCTTCTGTGCTCGCGGTGTGGGCTGGTTGTTAATGTTCCTGATTGTGATTTGACCGAGCAAACATACGCGCTCAGCCGTGCTACAAGGTTTCGTATCGACGGCCATCGACTCGAATACTTTGGGCTTTGTAGCGCCTGCCAGACGAAAGCCAATTAGAGCAAATCCCAGGCAAGCATCAGGGAGTGGGCGTCTGCTGGCACAATTCTTGATACCAGGTCTCAAAAAGAGGGTAGAAGGATTATCGATGAGGACGATTGTAGCCAGAAGCACGCTGGCGTATCTGCTCTTGGCGTTCGTCACTTTTGGCTGCGCCGGTGGGATAGGCTCGGCAGTAGGGGACGCCGCGACCGGTTCCGGGCAAGTTCTGGACAAAACTGCCGGAGGGACGTGGCAGTCGGTGGATACAATAAGGGTCGTGACAAGCATCTCGATCCTGGGGGATCTCATCCGCCAGGTGGGTCAGGACCGCGTGACGGTACGGTATATCGTCCCCGTGGGCGGCGAGCCGCATACATTTCAGCCGACGCCACAGGACGTGCGCGATATCTCAGAGGCTGACATCGCGTTCTTGAACGGAGTGGGGCTTGAGGGGCCGCTCGATAATCTGATTAGAAACGCCGGAAAGCAGGGTATGCGTGTGGTCGTTCTTTCTGAAGGCCTGCCGGTGCTGGGACAGGGTGAGCAATCCCAGGAAGGCGCCGGGGGCAATCCTCACCTCTGGATGGACGTGCGCCTGGCGATGCAATACGTCCAGCGAATAAAGCAAGCGCTGGCCGACATCGATCCTGCGGGTGCGCCGGTCTACGCGGCCAATGCCGACCGGTATTCCTCGGATCTGGCGGATCTTGACGCCTGGATCGAGCAGCAGATAAGCACAATTCCTGTGGAGAAGCGCAAGCTGGTGGTCTTTCACGATGCATTTCCGTACTATGCTAGCCGCTACGGGCTTGAACTGGTTGGGGTGGTGGTGAGGAGTCCGGGACGTGAGCCATCCGCCAAGGACATAGCCGACCTGGTGAACACCATCAGGCGCGAGGGCGTGCAGACGGTTTTTGCCGAGCCGCAGTTCAACGCGCGTGTCCTTGAGGTAGCGGCGAGGGAAGCGAGAGTAAACATCGCGGAGCTGTACAGCGATTCTACCGACAGCCAAATCGCGTCCTACGAGGCCATGATGCGGTATGACACCGAGCAGATCGTCAGCGGCCTGCGTTAAGAGGAGAGGATGCACGAGCCCAGGAGATTTTCAGGTAATCTAGACTGCTCCGACCCGGTGGTGACGATAGCCGACCGGTGGGCCGGCTACAATCGTCGCCCGGCCTTGGAGGAGGTCAATTTCTGTTTACCGCGTGGCAGCCTCGTTGGCGTCGTCGGCCCCAACGGGGGTGGCAAGTCGACGTTCCTCAAGGTGATCCTGGGCCTGGTCAGCCCCTGGCGTGGCACTGTCAGTATTCTCGGCAAGCGACCTCGGGAGGGGCGGCACCTGCTGGGATACGTTCCGCAAAGGGAGGACGTCGACTGGCGCTTTCCGGTGAATGCCCTCGACGTGGTACTGATGGGAACGTATGGTCGGATTGGTCTAGTGAGGCGTCCGGGCAAGGGTGAGGCAGAGTTTGCGCTGCACTGCCTGGCGCGCGTGGGACTGGCCGACAACGCGCGGCGACAGATCGTAGAGCTATCGGGCGGGCAGCAGCAGCGAGTGTTCATCGCGCGGGCTCTCGCCCAGAAGCCGCAAGCCTTGCTCCTCGACGAGCCGGTGAGCGGGGTCGATGCTGTCTCGCAACACGCGATCTTCGAGCTGCTGGAAGCTTTGTGCGAGCAAGGTGTGGCCGTTCTAGCGACTTCACACGACCTTTCTTGCGTCGCCGGTCGGTTTCAGCGGGCGGTATGCCTCAATCGGCGCATTGTCGCCTACGGGGCTCCCGAGGACGTTTTCACGACCGATATCTTGAGCGAGACCTACGAAAGCCATTTCCTTACCGTAAAGGCAGGTAACACTTCATATGTCGTGGGTTCTGAGCTTCTTAACCGCTAGCGTAGGTCTGCTGTTGGAGCCACTGCGGTTCTCTTTTATGCTGAATGCGCTGGTTGCGACCGTCTTGGTGGCCATCGTCTGCGCCGTGATCGGCACGTTTGTGGTTCTAAAGGGCCTGGCGTTCATCGGGGACGCGGTGGCGCACGCGTCCTTTGCCGGCATTGCCACGGCGTATCTGCTTGGCGGCAACATTTACCTCGGCGCCGGTTTCGCCGCAGTGGCCACAGCCACTGGGATTGCGTTTCTGAGTCGCCGCGGTCGCGTCAGCTTCGATACCGCGATCGGGGTTCTATTTGTCGGTGCTTTCTCACTCGGAATCGTCTTGATGAGCCGGGTGCGCAACTACGCGGTAGACCTGCTGAACTTCGTTTTTGGGAACGTGCTCGGCGTGGGCCAGGAAGACGTGATTCTGGTCGGGGTGATGAGCTTCGTGGTGCTGGGAATCGTCTTTGTGCTCTACAAGGAGTTGCTTTTTTACGCGTTCGATGCGGAAATGGCCAGTGTCGTCGGCTTACCGGCGGCGCTACTTCACTACTTGATCCTCGTGCTTCTGGCGATCACCACTATCGTGGCTATGAAGGTGGTGGGAATCGTGCTCGTCGTTGCGATGCTAGTCACACCCCCCGCCGCAGCTGGGCTATTGACGAAGCGCTTCTCCCGGATGATGCTCGTGGGAACCTTCTTCAGCATCGCCGGAGCGGTGATCGGACTCTATCTCTCGTACTACATCGCCGTCCCTTCAGGCGCGGCGATCGTGCTTGTCGACACTTGCTTCTTCCTGATAGCACTGGCTCTGCCTCGGAGATTGAGCCTGGGCCCCGAGCCGCAAAAAGCCGCGGCTCTCACCAGGGGCCGGTAGGGAGATTTTCAATGCAGAGGCACGGAGAGCGAACACATTCCCTTTTCCGTACCTCCCTAGCTCCGTGTTACCGGCGCCCTCGCCCTGATCCGGGCTAAGCTTCTGTAAGGCCGAAGGCTTCTCTTACCTCGACGACGACGAACAGGGAACCCGTGGCGACGATCAGGTCTTTTGGCCCCGCCAGGCCGGTGGCCACACGTAGCGCCGAGGGAACGTCGTCGACAATGGTGGTTGCGTTCGATGGACTTTCGATGGCGCGGGCGATGATCTCAGGCGAGGCGGAGCGCGTGTGACTGGACCTAGTGATGACCACGTGGTGCGCGGCCGGCGTAATCTCTTTCACGATGCCGTCGATGTCCTTGTCGACCGAGGCTCCGAGAATCAGAATCAGGCGGCGATAATTGAAAATATCTTCGAGTGCCTGCCGCAACTTGCCCATCGAGTCGACGTTGTGCGCCCCATCGACGAGGACGCGCGGCATCCAGGAAACCATCTCCAGCCTGCCCGGCCATTTCACCTGACCGATGCCCTCGCGGACCTGATCGGGGGTCACGACGACGTGGTGAAAGCGCAGACACTCGATCGCGGCGATCGCGGTGGCGGCGTTGGCGGTCTGATGGCGGCCCAGCAGCGGAAGCCGCAGGCCGATGTATTTATCGAACATACCGTCGACCGTCAAATCGCCGGGTTCGCCGCGCTCGTTCCAGTCCTCGCGCCAGCGCCAGTCAGAGCCCACGAGGAATAACCTGGCTCCTTTCTCTTCGGCTACCTGGCGGAAAACGGTAAGCGCCTCGGGCGGCTGGGGGGCGCTCACCACGATGCCGCCGTGCTTGACGATGCCCGCCTTTTCCGCCGCTATCGCCTGGATCGTGTCGCCCAGTATCTGAGTGTGATCCAGGCTGATAGGCATTAGAACTGTGACGAGGGGCTGCACGACGTTGGTGGCGTCCAGCCGGCCTCCCAGGCCGGCTTCGATAACCGCCAGTTGCGCGTTCTGCTCGACAAAATGAGTGAAGGCGAGAGCTGTGGTGATCTCAAACGTGGTCAACCTTCCCAGCTCTGGGTACGTCGCGTGCACGCTATCGACGTGGGGCTGAAGTCGCGAGACTATCGCCGCCAGGCGCTCCTCGCCTATTTTCTGCCCATCCACCCTGATCCGCTCGCGGAAGTCGTGCAAGTGAGGCGATGTGAAGAGCGCGGTTCTGTGGCCCGACGCCGAGAGAACCGACGCGATCATCGCCGCCGTGGAGCCTTTCCCCTTGGTGCCGGCGATGTGAATGCACCGCAGAATGATGTGCGGGCTGCCCATTCGCTCCATCAACCGGTAGACGCGCTCCAGGTTATACCTGATTGGCGCCGCCGCCTGACCGGGGTCTCGCTCATAATCGGTAAAACTTAGAATGTAGTCCATCGCTTCGGAGTAATCCACTTTGCCAACCCTATCGACGCTGTCGCGAGGGAGTATAGCACAGTGGGGCGAGGTGAGGAAAGCGCGGGGGTTCTAACAGTGGGCAGTGGCCACTTGTTCTGTTGACTGGTTTACAGTAGAATAGACACGAGCCGTGGCTTTTCACCTGGATTGTCCAAACGGATATCAAAGATCACTGCTAGGAGGAGATGGCCGGGAGGAATATCGACCCCTTAAAGCAAACAGCGCCTAAGAGTTCTAAATTCAAATCAAGGAGGAAAGATAGATGTCGTTGGATTGGCTACCCAGAGAGGGCGGCGTTAAAGACCACAACCTCTGGGGCATGGAGCACTTCGGTACCACACCCCCGTGCACGATGTACGAGGAGAAACCTATCATCGACCCCGCGGGCAACCCGGTTGAGGGTCTCTTCAGCGCCTGGATCACGCTCAACAACCCGGCACAGTACAACTCCTACACCACCGAGATGGTCAAGGGCGTGATCGCCGCCTTCAACCGCGCATCGGCCAACCGTCGCGTCGTCGCCGTGGTCTTCACGGGCGCCGGCTCGGACGCATTCTGCACCGGCGGCAATACCAAGGAGTACTCTGAGTACTACTCCACCAAGCCGACGGAGTATGCCCAGTATATCGATCTTTTCAACACCATGGTTGACTCGATCCTGCTGTGCCAGAAGCCGGTCATCCGTCGCATCAACGGTATGAGCGTAGCCGGCGGCCAGGAAATCGGCGGCGCCTGCGACATCGCCGTCTCCTCCGACCTGGCCATCTTCGGGCAGGCCGGCCCCAGGCACGGCTCCGCGCCCGTCGGCGGTTCCTCCGACTTCCTTCCCTGGGCGCTCACCATCGAGGACGCCATGTGGAACTGCATCTCCTGCGAGATGTGGAGCGCCTACAAGATGCACCGCAAGAACTACCTGAGCAAGGTGGTTCCCGTCATCAAGCAGGGTGACGAGTTCATCCGCAACCCACAGGTCATCACAAAGGACTGGCTGCGCGACGGCGAGATCGTCTACGGCGAGTTCCTCGCTGGTCCCGAGGCCAAGGCCGCTCGCGACCTGGTGAAGTC
>JACPRP010000077.1 GCA_016189905.1 Chloroflexota bacterium
CAGCGGGGGACGAGCCCCCGCGCTACATTGCATACGCTCGGTATATCGGTGGCTGCTCCGCTAGCCAAAATCCTTTGCAAACTGCTATAGCGCGGAATCTTGACGCACACCCGGTGCGGTTCAAGCAATTGCTCTCAAGCTAGCGTTAGTGGTAGAATGACTGCGGCTCTTGACGTAGAAAAGGGTGGCAGTTTTAGCCAAGCCCACGTTGGTAAGCAACCCACCCCATTTGGGCAAACAGGTTCGTAATCAAGCAGAAGCAATATCTTGAATTCAAGACGGAGACACAATGCCTAAAGCCAGGCGTACAGGTAATGGGAACGGCAAGCAGGAATCCATTGAGGCGACCCTGTGGCAGGCGGCGGATAAGCTGCGCAAGAACATGGACGCCGCGGAGTACAAGCACATCGTGCTTGGGCTGATCTTTCTGAAATACATCTCCGATGCCTTTGAGGTCCTGTATGCCAGATTGGCCGAGGGCGAGGGCGATTACGAAGGCGCCGACCCCGAGGACCCGAACGAGTACACCGCCGAAAAGGTCTTCTACGTTCCCCCCGTGGCGCGCTGGAAGCGCATTTCGGATAACGCCAAGAAGACAGAGATCCCGCTCGACAACGGCAAGAAAGTGGATATCGGCGGCTACGTCGACGAGGCGATGGAGGCCATCGAACGGGAGAACCTGTCGCTCAAAGGTGTGCTGCCCAAGGTCTACGGCCGCCCGAATCTCGACCGGGCCAGCCTGGGCGGGCTCATCGATCTCATCGGGACGATTGCCCTTGGCACCACCGAGGCGCAGAGCAAGGATGTGCTCGGCCAGGTGTATGAATACTTCCTGGGGCAGTTCGCGCTGGCCGAGGGGAAGAAGGGCGGCCAGTTCTATACGCCCCGCGCCGTCGTCAAACTGCTGGTCGAGATGCTGGAGCCCTACGAGGGGCGCGTTTTCGATCCCTGCTGCGGCTCGGGCGGGATGTTCGTGCAGAGCGAGAAGTTCATCGCCGCGCACCAGGACCATTACAGGAAGAGAGGCAACGGCGTCATTATTAACCCCGCCGACATGGTCTCCATCTTCGGCCAGGAGTCAAACCAGACGACGTGGCGTCTCGCCAAGATGAACCTGGCCATTCGCGGCATCGACAGTACGAACGTCAAATGGAACAATGAAGGCTCGTTTCTGAACGATGCGCACAAAGACCTTAAGGCCGACTTCATCATCGCCAACCCGCCGTTCAACGATTCCGACTGGTCAGGCGAGCTTCTGGAGAAGGACGCCCGCTGGAAGTACGGCGTCCCGCCGGCCGGCAACGCGAACTACGCCTGGATTCAGCACTTCATCTACCATATATCGCCCAAAGGCACGGCCGGCTTCGTGCTCGCCAAGGGCTCGCTCACATCGAAGACCAGCGGCGAAGGCGAGATCCGAAAAGCCATCATCGAAGCCAGCCTGCTCGACTGCATCGTCAACCTGCCGGCCAAGCTCTTCCTGAACACGCAGATACCGGCCTGCCTCTGGTTCCTGTCGCGCAGGAAAGAGGGCCGTCTGGACAAGGTGTTGTTCATCGATGCCCGCAATCTGGGCTACCTGGTCAACCGCCGCACCAGCGACTTCACCGACGAAGATATCGCGAAAATAGCCGAGACCTACCACCACTGGCGGAACGAGACAGATGGGTACGCGGACGTGCCGGGCTTCTGTAAATCCGTTTCGCTGGATGAGATCAGAGAAAAGGACTACGTGCTTACGCCGGGGCGCTATATCGGCTTACCGGAGGACGAGGACGATTTCGATTTTGCGGAGCGGTTCGCGAAGCTGAGGGCGGAGCTTGACGAGCAGATGAAGGAAGAGGCGCGGCTGAATGAGCTTATCAGGCAGAGCCTGGCGAAGATTACGCTGGGTTGAGCGAAAATTGAGCAAACAAATGTTCATGAAAACTATTGATATTTCGGCCCAAGCGTGTTATAGTGTAGTTAACAGACCCACCACGCCTCTGCCGCAAGGCATGCGCAAATTTGGTGGGTTTTTTGTGCTCGGGGGCGGCTGATGGAACGTTACACCAAGCCTCCACTTTCTTACGCCGATCAAGTGACACTGCTCAGGGAGCGCGGCCTCACCGTCGAATCTACCGCCAGAGCGGTCCAATTCCTTCAGCGCGTGAACTACTACCGCTTCAGCGCCTATACTATTCCTTTTCAAAATCCTGGCGATGCCTTCGTCCCTGGCTCGACGTTAGAACAGATCGAGCGGCTCTATGATCTTGATGAAGAGCTCCGCCGAGCTATTCTGTCGTTGTTGTCGCCAATTGAAATATTTCTTCGCACCAGAATCGCTTACGAACTGAGCCGTGGCTGGGGAGCTTTCGCTCATTACGATCCGGGGATGTTCCACCGCAATTTCAATCACGCTGCCTGGGTTGCTTCGCTAGACGAGGAAGTCAACCGTGCCAAAGAAACTTTTGTCGAGCATTACAAGTCTAAGTACCATGGCTTTCCCCGGCTGCCTATCTGGATTGCTTGCGAAGTGATGAGCCTGGGCGCGCTTTCTCTGCTATATACGGGATTACAGACCGAGCCTCAACGTCGTATCTGTTCCCTCTTCGAAGTGGACAAAGACGTCTTCAGG
>JACPRP010000081.1 GCA_016189905.1 Chloroflexota bacterium
GCACTGAAGTCCGAGCACACCATGGACTCGACATTGTATCTGGTCCAGACCTCGTACGACGACGCCGATCGCGTAGCGACGATCACGTATCCCAACGGCGAGGTCGTCACCTACCGCTACGGGGACCACGGCTTACCCGTGGCCTTAGAGAGCAGCACGCAGGGCAAGATCGTCAATAGTGTATCCTACAACGCCCTGGGCAAACCTTTCGATCTCGCGCTCGGCAACGGACTGACGACGAGCTATCGCTACTGGGGTCTTAATTACGGCGGCAACACTCACTACGGGCTAATTTACAGCATCGCCACCGGCTCGCACCAGAACCTGACCTACAGCGACTATGATGCAGTGTGCAACGTCAAGCAGATAAACGACGTGCATAACAACGAGACGATCAGCTTCGGGTACGATCATCTGGATAGGCTGACTTCGGCGTCGTCTAGATAGGCTGGAGCGAGCCCAATCAGTATGACTCGATTGGCAACTTCGTGAACAAGGCTGGGGTTACCTACCATTACCCTGATGCTGGGCAGGCGCGACCTCACGCGCCAGATTGGGTGTCTAATCAACAGAACGGCTATGGCTACGACGCCACCGGCAATCTGACCAGCGCCGAGGGGCGTACCTATGAGTACGATGTGCAGAATCACCTGACACACGTCTACGCGGGCCAACGGATATCCGCTTCACATATGATGGCGACGGCATCCTTCGCAGCAATGTGCGGTCCAGCCAGAGGATCCATTACGTCGCTCCCGATTACTGGGTCAACTTGACCACAGACGAGATCACGGTGTACTATCGTTTTGGTGGAAGGGCGATGGCCTGCCGCGATAACAGCGGTCTTCGGTATTTGCTCTTAGATCACCTATCCTCGACGCAGGGCGAGATATCGCCATCGCAGAATGACCTGGGGGAAAGGAGATACCAGGGCTGGTCCCCCGCTGGAAGACTACGGCGTAATGTGACATTGTCGAGGTATGGTGTCTCCGTTATTCCCCCAGAAGTTTGCTAACCTGGTTTTTCAAAAGGGGGCCGCGATCCGACAGGGGCCGCGATCCGGCTTGACACGCTAGTGGGCCTGTGGTAGTGTGTGGTCAACAGGCGAAAACAGCACTCTATAGTGCGGCCCCACCATGTACAAGAGGAGGAGCGCCACATGGCGTTGAGCATGGAGCTCATTGGAGCAGTGCTGGGTATCTCGCTTATGGATCTGGTCCTGGCCGGCGACAACGCCATCGTCATAGGAATGGCGGCCGCCCGGCTTCACGGCCGACAACGCAAGCTCGCGATTATCCTCGGGGGAGGGGCCGCGATCATCCTGAGGGTCTCGCTCACGGCTGCGGCCACTATTCTTCTGCAAATCCCGGCCCTCAAACTAATGGGCGGTCTTTTGCTCCTGTACATTGGCTTCAAGCTCCTCAAAGAGGTAGAAGAGGAGCACGAGCACGTCACAGCCGCTGCCGGGCTGCGCTCGGCGGTGATCACCATTCTGATGGCCGATTTCATTATGAGCACCGATAACGTGCTCGCCGTCGCTGCTCTCGCCCACGGAGACATCGTCCTGCTGATTTTCGGCCTGGGGCTCAGCATACCGCTCCTCATGCTCGGAGGTGGCATCATCGCCGAACTAACCGGCCGTATGTGGTGGCTGGCTTATGTGGGGTCGGCGGCGATCGCCTGGACCGGCGGTGGAATGATGGTTAATGACAAGTACGCCCACGAGGCCTTGGCCAGCCTAGGGCTGCCCGATGCAAACTGGTGGTTCCCCACCCTCACGCTGGTGGGAGTGCTTGGCTTCGCGCAATGGTTCCATCGACGCCCGAGCAAAGTGGCGGCACGCGCCAAGCACGCCTCGGCTATTTCCAGGTCGGATGCTGGAGAGGAAGCCCTTACCACCGACGCGTCCCGTTAGCAGGCCATTTGTCCTCGCGACCTTTTTTGTTTGCCCATTTTACGGGAAAAGGGGAACTGCTCGCGCTCGCACGAGTTACTACGCGTGGAGTCGCTCCTTTTTGGCTAATAGCTCTTCGCGAGACTCCACGTGGGCGGGGTCCGGAACGCAGGCGTCGACCGGACAGACTGAGGCGCACTGTGGCTCATCATAGAACCCGACGCATTCGGTACACTTGCTGGGGTCGATCACGTATTTATCGGGGCCCTCGCTGATCGCGTTGTTGGGGCATTCGGGCTCACACGCGCCACAACTGATACATTCGTCGTTGATCAATAGTGCCATGTCGCAAAGCTCCTTTCGTCCGTGACGTATTAATGTTATCCTTGATTTTGTTCTCTGGCGCCCTCATTTTGTGCGTCGAGTTCCTTCTGGAAAGCGCGGAGTGCTTCCGCACCCCGCAGGGCGAAAACGACCCCCGTGAGGGAGGACTGTCCCGCCAGATGATCCCGCACGGCCGCGATCATCACCTTCGCGGCCGTGTCCAATGGGAATCCGCCGACGCCGGTGCCAAGCGCGGGAAAGGCGATGGATTTCAGGCCTAGCTCATCAGCCCTCTTCAAACTGTTCTCTGTCGCCTTCCTGATCTTGTCGGCGTCGGTCCTCAGGTCCTGACCCATCGCCGCGGCGTGGATCACATACCTCGCCTTCAGCCGACCGGCGCGCGTGGCCACGGCCTCACCCACAGGGATCGGACCCTTTTTCAGTGCCTCGTCCTCGATTTCCTGGCCGCCCGCGCGCTTGATCGCACCGGCAACGCCGGAACCTATCCACAGGTGATAGTTCGCAGCGTTGACGATCGCATCGGTCGACAGCTCGGTGATATCGCCTACGAACAGCGTTATCTCAGGCATAATCCAGCCCGTCTATTCCCCAACCTTGAACTCCTGCAAGCCGTAGTATGTGTCCGACCTGAGCATTCGCTCCAGGAAATCGGGCTCAAAGCCGTGGGGTTTGCTGGTAAGCGGAATCCACTCGGCCAGCTTCTCGCGTATCGACTCCGCTTCGGCGGGCTGGTTGGAGTTGGCCAGGAACACGCGGAATATCGCTTCGAGCACCGGCGTCTCGGTGGTAATGTAGCCCTTGCCCTTCGAGCAGCAACCTCTAATGACGGCAAACGGGTTTGCACCAAAGGGAACGCTGCGCGTTTCGTAAACCACCCGTCCGGTTTGCTGGTTGTAAGTGGGCACCTTCTCCTGCGTCTCCGTACCAATCTTGGCCTGGCACGACGCGCAGAACCTGCCCTGAGCCATCGCGCTGAACGAGCGATTGTGCTCGTCATACCAGCGCGTATCGATAAAGAACTTCGGTCGCTCCGTTTGTTCTTGAATCTGCTGCCCTTCTTGCTCAGTCAAGACTAAGCCTCCTCGCTGATTCTCCATAGCTCCTCATTAATAGGAATATGTATTTTTCAGACAATTCTACAAGAACCAGCGCTATTTTGCAATTAATACCTTGCGAAAGGGCTAACGCTCATACCTGCGAGTGACAGAACCATCCTACACCAAGAACTAGCTTAGCCCCAGCCCGGTGATAATCGAGAGGAGGACGGCGGCGGCCATCACCGAACCGATCTGGCCGCCCATATTCGCGCCGGCGGCGTGCATTAGCAAGTGATTCCTTGGATTTGCCTTCATGCCAACGCTCTGCACCACGCGGGCCGACATCGGGAACGCCGAGATGCCGGCCGCGCCGATCAATGGGTTCACTTTGCCACGAGTGGCGAAGCACATTATCTTACCGAAAACGACCCCCGTCGCCGTATCCAGACAGATGGCCACCAGACCGAGAGCGAAGATCAGCAACGTCTGCGGACGCAGGAAATACTCCGCTTGCATCGTCGCGCCGATAGATATGCCCAAGAGAAGCGTCACGATGTTGCAGAGCTCGTTCTGGGCCATATTGCTCAGCCGTTCCACCGCACCGCTTTCGCGCATGAAGTTGCCGAGCATCAGCATCCCAATCAGAGGGGTTCCCAGCGGCGCGATGATGGAAGTGATGAGTGTGACCACAATGGGGAACAGTATCTTCACTCGCTTCGACGTCGTTCGCTTGATCGCCGGCATCATTATCTCGCGCTCTTTCTGGGTCGTCAACAGGCGCATTATCGGCGGCTGAATCAGCGGGACCAGCGACATATATGAGTACGCGGCTACCGACACAGCGCCCAGCATATGCGGCGCAAATTTGGAGGCGAAGTAAATCGTCGTCGGGCCATCTGCCGCGCCGATTATCCCGATGGTGGTGGCCTCGAGCTTCGTGAAGCCCAACGCCAGGGCAACTAGAAGGGTCAAGAAAATGCCAAACTGCCCGGCCGCGCCTAAGAGCAGAATTCGAGGATTCTCCAGAAGCGGGGTGAAATCGATCATCGCGCCGATGCCGATGAAGATCAGTATCGGAAATATCTCGTTTGCAACGCCGGCGTTGTAGAATACCCTGAGCACGCCGTGCTCATCCATCAAGCCAGCAAGCGGGATGTTGACGAGAACCGCGCCAAAGCCGATGGGAAGCAGCAGGAGTGGCTCAAATCCTTTGCCCGCGGCGAGGTAAATAAGGACGAGGCCAACGGCTATCATTATCACCTGCGGAACGGTCAGGTTTCTGATTCCCGTCAGCATACTAAGAACAGCCGATTCCAGCACTTAGGACCTCCCGTAATAGCACAATTCGTCTCCCATTCATCCAGAGGGAGCTATGATGATTTCTCGGCGGCCTGTTTCAATGGGGCCGGCTTCTTTTCAACCGATGGCCGCTCGACGGGGAAAAGCTTCTTCATTACATCAATAACAAATCCGAGAAAGATCAGTGTTAAGAAAGTCGTTCCCATGCCAACGATGGTGACGATGATGCCGAAGTCGAGGCTTTCCATGTCTTCTCCTTTCTGCCCGTTCCGATTGACAAAACGCGATGTCAAGGAACTGCCAGCCGATAAGCAACCGCAGTATATCAGAAAGATCGGACCAATACAATCATTCTAATGCCCACTCTCTGGGCAAGGGCTGCCACGTATGTTATAATGGCGCCGCTCAGGAGCGAGAATTATTGAAGGCTATTCTACGCAGCAGTAGAAGGAGGGATATCTAATGCGACCGTACTTCGAGAAGATGGCGGAGTTCGGGAAACCTTTGTCGGATTCCCAGAAGCAACGGATGGAGGAGAACGTCGTACAAATCCGGCAGGTGGAGAAGGAGCTTGCCGAAGTGGTAGAGAAAGTCAAGAACGCAGGCCTGCCCGCCGAGGTGCTGAACAAGCGTGGCGAATGGACTGTTCATCAAAGGCTCGAATACCTGCTCGATCCCGGTACCTGGTGCCCCCTGCACACCCTGTACGATCCCATGGACGAAGAGTCAGGAACTACTGGTGTGGTAGACGGCCTGGGCAGGATAAGCGGGAAGTGGGCGGTCGTCGTTGGCTTCGACAACAAGGTGTTGGCGGGAGCCTGGATCGCCGGCCAGGCGGATAATATCCTGAGGGTAACCGATCTGGCGAAGCGACTCCACATCCCCCTGGTCTGGCTGGTCAACTGCAGCGGCGTGAAACTGCCCGAGCAGGAGAAGGTATACGCTGGCCGCCGAGGCAGCGGCACGACGTTCTTTAGACACGCCGAGCTAGAGGCGCTCGGCATCCCCGCCCTCGCGGGAATCTGGGGCACGAATCCGGCTGGCGGTGGATATCAAGGAATCAGCCCGACCTATCTGCTGGCCCACAAGAACTGCAACATCGCCGTCGGCGGCGCCGGGATCGTCAGCGGTATGAGCCCCACCGGCCATTTCGACGAGGAAGGGGCTGAGCAAATCATCAATGCCACCAAGAACTTCAAGGAAGTTCCGCCCGGCCGCGTCGAGATTCACTATGATTCCACAGGTTTCTTCAAGGCTGTCTACGAGACCGAAGAAGGGGTACTGGACGGCTTGAAAGACCTGATGAAGGCCATGCCTGCTTATGACCCGAAGTTCTTCCGCGTGGCGGAGCCAAAGGAGCCGCGATTCGATCCCGCCGAGATCGATTACCTGATCCCCTTCAACCAGAAAATGTCCTACAACTTCGATCAGGTTCTGGCCCGTCTCACCGACAACAGCGAGCATATGGAGTTCAGGCCCGACTATGGACCGGAGGTCTACACGGGGCTGGCGAAGGTCAACGGCTTTCTGGTCGGATTAATCGGCAACCGACAAGGGATATTGCCGAAGGGCTACCCCGAATATGCGCCTTATCCGGGAATCGGGGGCAAGCTCTACCGGCAGGGGCTCATCAAGATGAACGAGTTCGTGACCCTGTGCGGCAGGGACCGGGTGCCGATCATCTGGTTCCAGGATACCACCGGCATCGACGTCGGCGATATCGCCGAGAAGGCTGAACTGCTGGGGCTCGGACAGTCGTTGATCTACTCGATCGAGCAAACCGATGTGCCGATGATGCTGGTTCTGTTGCGCAAAGGGACGGCGGCTGCCCACTATATTATGGGCGGGCCGACGGCCAACAACCACAACGCCTTCACCCTTGGCACGCCGACGACCGAGATCTACGTGATGCACGGAGAAACCGCCGCGGTGGCCTCGTTCGCCAGGAGACTTGTCAAGGAGAAAGAGGCGGGGCGGCCTTTGGAGCCGATCATCGATAAGATGAACTCCCTCGCGGTAGATTATTACAACAAGTCCCGCCCGGCCTACTGCGCGAAGATGGGGCTTGTCGACGAGATAATCTCCTTCGCGGACACGCGCAAGTACATGGTCGCTTTCGCCAACTGCGCCTACCAGAACCCGAAGTCTCTCTGCCCGCAGCATCACATGATGCTTCCGAGGATCATCAGAGGTTGACTTTCGACATGCCATCGTGTAGTATGCGGCTTGGTGGTCAAGGCATATTTCCCATGATCGAGCACCTCGGGATACGCTCACCGGCAGCAGTATGACCATCACCTTGCGAGAGCATAATCAACGCTCAGATAGCTACGTTTCGATGGAGAAAGGAGATATCAATGGATTTCGATTTGAGCGAAGAGCAAATCGCGATGCGAGACCTCGCACGCGACTTCGCGGAGAAGGAGATCGCTCCGATAGTCGAAGAAGACGAGAAGCACCACCGATTTCGCCCTGAAATCGTCAGGAAGATGGGCGAGCTTGGCTTCTTTGGCGTGGTCGTGCCCGAGGAATACGGTGGAACGGCGATGGGCCTTTTGAGCTCTGTTATCATGACGGAGGAGGTCGCCAAGGTCAGCGCCTCGTACGGCCTGCCCTTCAATATGCAAACCATCGGCCCTGGCTACGTCATCCTTAATTACGGCAGCGAGGAGCAGAAGCGCAAGTATCTCCCCGCGCTGGTCAACGCCGAGATGCTCGGCTGCTTCGCCATCACCGAGCCTGGCTCCGGCTCCGACGTCGCCTCGATGAAGACGACCGCCACCGAATATGACGATTGCTTCGTGCTCAACGGCCAGAAGACGTGGATATCCAACGCCCAGGTCGCCGATATCGGCATCGTCTACGCCTACACCGACCGCGCCGCTAAGGCCAGAGGCATGTCGGCTTTCGCGGTAGAGCTGAAGAACACCCCGGGGATAACGACCGTGCCCATCGAGTCGAAGGTCGGCCTGCATAGCGCGCCCACCGGCGAGGTCATCTTCGAAGACGCCAAGATCCCTAAGAGCGCGCTCATCGGACAGAAGGGTGATGGCTTCAAGATCTGCATGAGCATGCTGGATAATACGCGGATGAGCTGCGCTGCCCGCGCTGTCGGCGTAGGACGCGGCGCGATCGACGCGGCGATCAAGTACGCCAACGAGCGCATGCAGTTCGGCCAGCCCATCTCCGATTTCCAGATGGTTCAGGACCAGATCGCGCAGTCGCTGGTCGAGAACGACGCGGCAAGGCTGCTGGTCTGGCGAGCGGCGGCTAACCGTGACAAAGGCGCCAGGAACACTATGGAAGTATCGATGGCGAAATACTTCGCCGCCGAATCCGCCGTCAACGCCGCGGGCAATGCCGTCAAGATCTTCGGCTCCTACGGCTTCTCTACCGAGTATCCTGCAGAGCGCTTTTTCCGAGACTCGAAGTCCTTCCAGATCGTCGAAGGCACTTCCAACATTCAAAAGATCATCATCGCTGGGTTCGCGCTCGGCAAGAGAAAATAGTCCCGCAAATCCTTGGACAGCACACGGTGTGCCTTCGGACCGAAGGCACACCGTGCATGTCCAGAGGTTGATGCTTACCGCTATGCTGTGCCACACGTAGGAGAGACATCGTGTCCGAAGAGATGCTAGAAAAGATTCAGGCGATAGAGGCCCAACGTGCCAGGATCATCGCCGGTGGCGGGGCCAAAGCCGTCGAGAGGCAGCACGCGGCCGGGAAGATGACGGCGCGTGAGCGCATAGAATACCTTTTCGACCCTGGCACTTTTACCGAGTTCGACGTTTTCGCGAGACATCTGGGCAGGGACTATGGTCTCGACAAGGCTGAGGTTCCCGCCGACGGCGTAGTCACGGGATATGGCAAGATCGACGGCAGGGAAACCTTCGTTTACTCGGAGGACTTCACCGTCATCGCCGGCACGTTCGGCGAAATGCACGGACGGAAGATCTGCAAGGCCGTCGACCTGGCCCTCAAAATGGGCAAGCCCGTGATTGGCATGAACGACTCGGGTGGCGCGCGCGTCACAGAGGAAATGGGTGCCCTGAGCACCTACGGCCAACTGTTCTTCAGGCACGTCCGCTCATCAGGCGCTATCCCACAGATCTCGCTGATTATGGGGCCGGTCGCCGGCGGGCAGGCCTATTCCCCGGCGTTGATGGATTTCATATTCATGGTCGAGAAGTCCAGCTACATGTTCATTGCCGGTCCGCCGCTCGTGAAGGCCGTAGTCTACGAAGAAATCGACGAGGCAAACCTGGGGGGGCCGCCCATTCACGCCAAGATCAGCGGCGTTTCTGACCTCACCGTCCGGAATGACCGGGCGTGTCTGGATACGACAAGAACGCTTCTCAGCTATTTGCCATCGAACTGCAACGAAAAGCCGCCGTACAGCGAGACTGGCGATAGTCCGGACCGCATGGCCGAAGATCTCGTCAGCATTATACCTACCGATCCGAAGAAGCTCTACGACATGCACAAGGTCATCACCAGGATCGTCGACAACGGCGTCTTCTTCGAGATCAAGCCCGAATTCGCCAGAAACGTTCTCGTCGGCTTCGCCCGCATAAACGGCCACGTCGTCGGCATCGTCGCCAACAATCCGATATTCATGGCCGGCGCGCTCGACGTCAAGGCCTCACAAAAGGCGGCGCGATTCATCAGGTTCTGCAACGCGTTCAACATACCGCTGGTCAACCTGCACGACGTACCGGCCTTTCTGATCGGCAGTAAGAGCGAGCGAGAAGGAATCATCAGGCACGGCTCGAAGATGCTCTACGCCTACGCGGAGGCGACCGTCCCCAAGATCAGCGTGGTGCTCCGCAAATCGTACGCCGGCGGCTATCTGGCGATGTGCTCGAAGGACCTTGGCGCCGACTTCCTGTTCGCGCTGCCGACCGGGGAGATCTGCCTGATGGGTCCTGAAGGCGCGGTCAACATCCTGTTCCGCAAGGAGATCGCCGCTTCGGCGGATCCGGAGGGGACGAGAGTGGAGAAGCTCAAGGAGTTCGAGGATAAGTTCGTTAACCCCACATACTCGGCTGGATTGCAGCACGTCGACGACATCATCGACCCGCGACGGATGCGACCCACGCTAGCGCGCGCCCTCGACATCACGATGAATAAGTTCGATAAGCTGCCGCCCAAGAAGCACGGCAATATGCCCATTTAGGGCAACACAAACGGAGGAAATGGAGATATGGCTGAGGAAATAATTGCCCCGATGATCGGGAAGATCATCAAGGTTCACGTCAATGTTGGCGATTCGGTGGAAGAAGACGATCCCGTGGTGACGATGGAGGCGATGAAGACCGAGATGCCCCTCGTCGCGCCGATCAGTGGCAAGGTCACGGAGATTCGCGTGAAACCCGGCCAGCAGGTCGAGGCAGACGACGTGGTGGCCGTCGTCGAATAAGCCCAGAGATAATCGCGGAAATAGGAAGGGTCTTCGGCGCCAACGGATAAGCAACGGATAAACGGATGGGCTGAACTTAGAGGACGGCTCAAACCGGAGACACCGAGAAGGCACGAAAATTCGTTTTCTGCCGTTCCCTTTTGCATAAGTGTGCATAAGTGGGCGCGGCCGTCCTGGAAGGGACCCGTTGCTCATTCGGTGTGACCGAGACCGACGCGTTTTTTGAAACCGCGTCGGTCTGAACTCCGACCAGCATAAGGGGCACTGGGATGGGGCGTATACCATCCAACGGAACGGACCAAGGAGATAAGCCTTAATGTCTTCAGGAATAACCTTTGAAGAGGCCCTGGAGTTAACCAGACTTCAGGGTCGAGACGAAATTCTGCAGCTTCTCGACCGCGCTAACGAGGCTCGCAAGCAGCATCGTGGCAATTCGGTCGATCTTTGCTCGATCGTCAACGCCAAGAGCGGCAGGTGCGAGGAAGATTGCGTCTACTGTGCGCAATCGGCGCATCACGGCGCCCACGTCGACGTTTACGGGATGAAGAGCCCCGATGACATCATCGCCCACGCCAAGGCGGCCGAGGAAGCCGGCGCCCACCACTTCTGCATCGTCACGAAGGGTCGATCGCTGCCGCCGGCCGATTTCGAGATCGCGCTGCGCGCCACGGAAAGAATCGCGGCGGAGACATCCCTGAAACGGTGCGCGTCGATGGGCCTGCTAGACGACGAGCGCGCCAGGGCGCTGAAGGAAGCCGGGCTCTGCCGCTACAACCACAACCTGGAAACGGCCAGGAGCTATTTCCCAAGCGTCTGCACCACTCACACCCACGAAGACCGCGTCGCCACCGTCAAGGCGCTCAAGCGCGCGGGTATCGAGACCTGTGTGGGTGGCATCCTCAATATGGGTGAATCGGAGCGACAGCGGATCGAGCTGGCTTTCGAGATCAAAGAGATCGAGCCTGACTCGGTTCCAATGAACTTTCTCAATCCGCGTCCTGGCACCCCGCTGGCGGGGCGATCCCTTTTCGAGCCATTGGAAGCCGCGAAGTACGTCGCGATCTATCGCCTGGTAATGCCGAAACCGATTATTCGCATCGCCGGGGGACGACGAGAGAACTTCAACGGGCTGTACGCCCTGGCCGTCAAAGGCGGCGCGGACGGACTGCTCATCGGCAATTACCTCACCACCATCGGCTTGGCACCCTCCCGCGACCTGGCTATGCTACGTGAGGCTGGACTAGACATCTCCAGGGGCTGATAGCCATGTCTTCGACAGGCAACACCTTCCAACTAGGTTTCTTGTCACAGGAGCTGGATCGGCTCAAAGGCGAGGGACTTTATCGATCCTGCTATCTGATAGAAGGTGAGCAACTGCCGCGGGTCAACATGGGCGGACGACCGACGATAATGCTTTCGTCTAATAACTATCTGGGCCTGGCAACGCATCCGAAGCTCAAAGAGGCCGCTAAGCAGGCCATCGATCTCTTCGGCTCCGGCGCCAGCGGGTCTCGCCTCATCTCGGGCAACATGGAGCTTCACGAGCGGCTCGAGGCCCGAATCGCCCAATTCAAGGGCGCCGAGGCGGCGCTAGTCTTCAACTCGGGCTATACCGCCAACCTGGGACTGATCTCGTCGCTCGCCCGCGCCGGCGACGTCGTGTTCAGCGACGAGCTCAACCACGCCAGCATCGTGGATGGCTGTCGGCTGAGCAAGGCACAGATCAAGATTTATCCGCACAAAGACGTGGCGACCCTCGAAGCCCTCCTGGCTAGCGCGACAGACGTCAGGAGGAAGCTCGTGGTAACCGACGGCGTGTTCAGTATGGATGGAGACATAGCTCCACTGCCGGATATCACGGTGCTCGCCCGAAAATATGGGGCCGTGGTGATGGTAGACGACGCCCACGGGACCGGCGTCATAGGACCAGATGGACGAGGAGTGCCCAGCCTTTTCGGACTCGAGGATGCCGTCGACATCCAGATGGGCACGCTCAGCAAAGCTATCGGCTGCTTCGGGGCCTACGTTGCCGGCGGCCGCGATCTGAAGGAGTTCCTCGTCAACCAATGCCGCCCGTTTATTTTCACCACCGCGCTGCCGCCTTCCGTTATCGCCAGCGCCCTCGTGGCCCTCGATTTGCTTGATGAAGAGCCGTGGCGCCGCGAGGACCTGAACGCCAACGCGGATTTCCTCAGCGAAGGCCTGCGGCGTCTCGGCTACGACGTTCCCAGCCGCGAGACCCAGATCATCCCGGTTCTCATCGGCGATTCTGGTCTGACCATCCGCTTGAGCCAGGAACTGTTGCGGCGCGGGGTTTTCGCCTGCGGCATTCGACCGCCGACCGTGCCCGAAGGGAAATCGCGCCTGCGCGTGACGGTGATGGCCACACACACCCGCGACGACCTCGAAGACGCGCTCGAAGCTTTCGCGGCGGCCGGCAAGGAGTTGGGGATAATTGGTTAGCGTGCAAGCGAGAGGTCTTTTCGTCACCGGCACAGATACAGGCGTTGGCAAGACAGTGGTGGCCGGCGCGCTCGGCGCGCTGTTCAGGCTGCGGGGTGTAGACGTCGGGGTGATGAAGCCGGTGCAAAGCGGCGGCGTTCGCGAGGGGGGGCACCTCTTCTCCGAGGACAGCCGTTTTCTGCGGAAGGCGGCCGGCGTGGACGACGACCCTGCCCTGGTGAATCCCTACTGTCTCGAGCCGCCGGCCTCCCCTAACGTGGCGGCCAGCATCTCGGGGGTTCAGATCGACTTGAACGTCATCACCACCGCTTTCCAGAAGCTCACCAGCCTGCACGAACTGCTCATCGTCGAAGGGGCCGGGGGACTTCTGGTGCCCATCACGGATGACTTCCTGATGGCCGATCTCGTGGTGGCCCTTGGCCTGCCACTCGTCGTGGTCGCCCGACCTAATCTCGGGACGATCAATCATGCTCTTCTCACTTTACGCTACGCCCAGCACCTCGGGATCAAAACCATCGGCACCGTGATCAACGGTTATCGCGAGGAGGAGGCTGGGATTCCAGAGAAAACGAGCCCCGCGATAATAGAAAGACTGTCCGGGGTCCCAATCATCGGCACGCTGCCATATCTGTCGTCGGTCGACGTATCGAGCGCGCGCCTGGGGGATCTGATCGAGACGGCTGGTCGATCTTTAGACATCGAAAAGCTAGACTGGGGAGATTCCGATGGCGGCTGATATGCACCGAAACAAAGAACTGGAACAGGACGATAAGCTTTACCTCTGGCATCCGTTCACGCAGATGAAGGATTGGCTGGAGAACGACCAGCTAATAATCGAAGACGGCCACGGCGTCTACGTCAGAGACATCTATGGCCGCGAGTACCTCGACGGCATCTCCTCCCTGTGGGTAACGGTCCACGGCCACGCCCGGCCCGAGATCAACGAGGCGATCTCGCGGCAGGTGGGGAAGATCTCTCACTCGACGCTGCTGGGCCTGTCCAACGTGCCCGCGACCAGGCTGGCCAGGAGGCTCGTGGAGATCACGCCGCCCGGTTTGAACAAGGTCTTCTACTCCGATAGCGGCTCGACGGCGGTCGAGATCGCCTTGAAGATGGCCTATCAGTACTGGCAGCTATCCGGCCGGTCCGATAAGACCAGGTTCATCACTTTCAGGAACGCCTATCACGGCGACACCATCGGCTCGGTGAGCGTGGGGGGCATCGACCTTTTCCACGCCACCTACAGGCCCCTGCTGTTTCCGACCCTGCAAACCGAGTCCGCGTACTGCTATCGCTGCGCGCTGGGCCAGACCTATCCCGACTGTCGCATGGCCTGTCTTGACCAGCTAGAGAAGACGCTGGAGGAACGGCACGCGGAAGTCGCGGCGCTGTTGGTAGAGCCGCTGGTTCAGGCGGCGGCGGGGATGCTGGTCTCGCCCCCCGGCTATCTCACCCGCATCCGCGAACTGTGTACGAGATACGACGTTCTGATGATAGCCGACGAAGTCGCGGTGGGCTTTGGCCGCACCGGCAAGATGTTTGCCTGCGAGCACGAAGGCATCAGGCCCGACCTGATGTCGCTGGCCAAAGGCATCACAGGCGGATACCTGCCGCTGGCAGCCACGATCACCACCGACAGGGTCTTCGAGGCTTTTCTGGGCGAACACGAGGAGTTCAAGACCTTCTTCCACGGCCACACTTACACCGGCAATCCGGTGGCGTGCGCGGCCGCGCTCGCCAATCTCGACATTTTTGCGCAAGACCGTACGCTAGAGAATCTCCAGCCCAAGATCAGATGGCTGGCCGAAGCGCTCCGCAGGTTCATTGAGCTGCCGCATGTCGGCGATGTCCGTCAGTGTGGGTTTATGGTCGGCATCGAACTGGTCGCCTCCAGAGAGACGAAGGAACCATATCCCACCGCGAAGCGCATGGGCCACCAGGTCATTCTCAAGGCCCGCGAAATGGGCATGATCATCCGCCCCCTCACAGATGTGATCGTCCTGATGCCACCTCTCTCGACGAGCATCGAGGAGCTCGGACGGATGGTGGATATCGCGTATGAGGCGATAAGGGTGGTGACCGACGAGTAGTCCTCAAGGGGGCGGACATGGGCGCGAATGCGGATGGGTATCTGCATAGCGAGTGTTTTGCGGCTCTTGCGGTCTCGCGCAGGCTAATGCCTGCGGCTACATTGTCCCTTCCCCCGTAGATGGCGGCTCCTTGCGGTCGGTGCTTCGGGATTTCCTCGAACGTTTTTGGCGCGGCTCTTCCTCTCGTTTGGACTTCTTCTTGCCGAGGTCGAGGAGGGTCTGGGTACGCTCTTTGCCGAGCATCTCTTCCAGGCGTTCTCGGGGCATCACGTAGCCGCATTGGAGGCACTCGACGTCGCAGCCGTAGATGTCGCACTCACGGAATAGCGCCCCGCCACATTTGGGACAGCATTTCAAGCACATTAAGTTGCGTACGTCGTCTTGCATCACTTGTCACCTTCCGTAAAGTCGAGTAATCTACGGCGGTTTTCGTTAGCGCTTATTGGTCGGCACCGTAGCGGGGCGTCCTTCTGCTGAAGGACGCCCCTACGATAACTCGTCGAGGTCCGGGCCTAGCGTCTGCCGATAGCCCGGCGGATCTCCTCGGCATGCATCATCTCGTGCTCGCCGATCATGCCAAACAGCTCGCGAACTGTCGCGGGAGTGCCGGAAGAGGTCACACCCTCGGTAGCGAGCTCTTCGTCGGTCAGCCGCGCCAGGGTTCTGACGACCTCTTCTCTTGACTGGTCCATCCTGGCCAGTAGCTCGTCGACGGCCAAGGCACGGAGCTTAACCACCTGCTCCCGGTTGAACGCGTGGAGATCAAAGCCTGGACGAGGCGACGTCTGGCCTCTCGCGATCCTCAGGATCGTGGCCACGAGTCCCATCTCGGAGGTCGCGGCGTGAGCCAGGGTGTCCTTGACCGACCAGCCCTCGTTCTCGGTCGGCATTTCCAGCTCAGCGGGCGTCAAGGATTTCGCCAGGGCCAGAAACTTCTCTCGCGTTTCCAGGAGTGAAACGGCGATCACTCGCCTCTCGTCTTCCATCTCAATCCTCCCTATTGCACGATCAGGGCCCGTTTTTGGATTTCGATGCCACCCGGCCGCCATAGATCATAGATAACGGGAGTTTTGGGGACACCCCCAAGCCCAAATACGGTTTCGCTAAGGCCAGCTAGCTCCCGGCCACCCCGTCGGGGACAAGCCCCTGGACTACGCTTGGTCCGAATGGTGCGTATACAACACCAAGGGAAACCAACGCTTGGCCTACAGACTTTACTAAACCGTATTGGGACAAAGCCCCCGCGCTGCGGTATTGGGGTAAGGTCTGACACTAGTGACCAAGTGCCTACGCTAACTAAACCGTATTGCCCCACCCCCCCAGCCTGGCGGCGCAGCAGCACATTCTCGCTATATTACCGTGCCGCCATCGACGCAGAGGACCTGGCCGGTCATGTAAGCGCTGTCCGCGCTGGCGAGATAGACGAACGTGGCCGCGATCTCCTCGGGCTCGGCCCAGCGGCGCAGCACCATCTTATCCAGGTACTTCTCCGCCAGATCAGGCTGCGTGCGGATCTTCTCGGTCATCGTCGTCGCCGCCATCGGAGAAACGCAGTTGACGTTGATATTATACCGTGCCAACTCGCGCGCGCCGGATTTGGTCAGCCCGATGATGCCCGCCTTGGCCGCGCTATAATTGACCTGGCCAATCGTGCCGACCAGGCCCGCCGAGGAGGTGACGTTGATGATCTTGCCCGATTTTTGCTCGATCATGTTCTTGGCCGCCGCCTGCATACAGTTGAACGTTCCCTTGAGATGAATGTCGATCACCTCATCCCATTGCTGCTGCGTCATCTTGTGGAGCATCGCCGGCCGGCTGACGCCCGCGTTGTTGACGAGGATATCCACGTGCCCGAACCTCTCCACCGCCCTGGCGAACAGGTTCTCGACATCGGCGATGTTCGACACGTCGGTCTTCACCGCGATCGCCTCGCTGCCAACGCTGGCTATTTCCTCGACCACTTCGTTAAGCGCCGACTCCGTCCTCGCCGCCAGCGCCACCCTGGCTCCCTGGCGTGCGAACGTGACCGCGATAGCCCGGCCAATCCCCTGGCCAGCGCCAGTTATCACAGCTACTTTTCCCTCAAGCTTCATCAGTGACAGCTCCTAGCAGAGTTTGTTAGAAAGTATGGAAAATCGAGTGACCAATCAGAGAGATATATGCCAGGGATGACTACCACCTGGCCTCCGCAGCTACTTTATACACTTAGCCACAGGCGGTGTCAAGCAATGCGCGGCTGCCGTCTGCCCCGCTATCTAACCTGGCAATGACCACCGCAATATACTATAATAGCCGCGGTAGGAACATAGTGAGGAACGTAGCACAGGAGTGAATAACCCCGGGTAATGAAATCGGCCATTCGAGAGGTCCTCGAAACCATACTGCTCACAGTTGTCATCTTCCTATTCGTGCGCTCGGTCGTCCAGAACTTCAAGGTTGAAGGGCGAAGTATGGAGCCTACCCTGCAAACCGGACAGTATCTCCTGGTGAACAAGGCGGTGTACTGGCGCCTCGATCCGGCCGAGGTTAAGCGCTTCATTCCCGACTTCGTCCCGGGACGGGAGAAGATCAGCTTCGAGCCGTTCTACGTCTTTGGACAGCCGCAGCACGGGGACGTCATCGTGTTTCGCTACCCCAAGGACCCCACCCGGGATTTCATCAAGCGGGTCATCGCCTTGCCCGGCGAGACCATCGCGGTGAGGGAAGGCAAGGTTTACGTCAACGACAAGCCCATCGAGGAGTCGTATATTCTGGACAAGCCCACCTACTATGTGGAAAAGCAGGTGGTGCCGCCGGACAATTTCTTCGTGCTGGGGGACAATCGCAATAACAGCCTGGATTCCCACGTGTGGGGGATGGTGCCAATCGAGGACGTCATCGGCAAAGCCTGGCTTTGCTACTGGCCTTTGGAGAAATGGGGCTTGATCTCTGCCCCGACGTCGATGGAGCCGCCGGCCGGCAAGAGTAGTTTTCGTCAGTATTTGGCGGCTCGATCGCCTGGAGAAGGGCGACTGGCAGTCGCCCATGCTATGTCGCCAACTAGCTAGAAATCCAGCCGAAAAGTCTTGCTCGGCCGGTTGATTATGGTATAATACTGCCGATCTCTCGTGCGGAGGCTCGGTGTGCTTGGCAAACGATCTAATCAGCTTGGCCTCTTTGAGGCCGATCAAC